>JALYHO010000001.1 GCA_030776545.1 Pseudomonadota bacterium
GCTTGAAGGGTCCCGCCATCGGCCAGGCCCTGCACGAGGCGCGCGCCCGTGCCATCGCGGCCGGTCTGGGGGTGGCCGAGTGACTCTGCTGGCGCCCCGGTGACAGCGTCGCCGGGCCGCAGTAAGCACAATCATCGACCCCTACTTGCATGGAGACACTCATGACCGACCTGTTCTCGCTGGAGGGCCGCATCGCCCTTGTCACCGGAGGCTCGCGCGGCATCGGCCGGATGATCGCCGCCGGCTTCCTCGGGCAGGGCGCCAAGGTCTACATCACGTCTCGCAAGGCCGCCGATTGCGACCAGGCTGCGCGTGAGCTCTCGGCTCAGGGCGACTGCGTGTCGCTGCCGGCCGATGTGTCGACGCTGGCCGGCATCGAGGACCTGGTGGCGGCGTTGGCACGCCACGAATCGCACCTCGACATCCTGGTGAACAACGCCGGCGCCGCGTGGGGCGAGGCGTTCGACACCTTTCCGGAAAAGGGTTGGGACAAGGTCGTCGACCTCAACCTGAAGACGCCCTTCTTCCTGACCCAGGCGCTCATCGGGCCGCTGCGCGCGGCGGCCAAGACCCGGCCGGCCAAGGTCATCAACATCGCCTCCATCGACGGCATCTCGGTCAATCCGCTGGAGACGTACTCCTACGCCGCCAGCAAGGCCGGCCTGATCCAGCTGACCCGCCGCATGGCCCTGCGACTGGCCGAAGACGGAATCGTCGTCAGCGCCATCGCTCCGGGCGCCTTCGCGTCGGAGATGAACCGCGCGGCCCGCGACCAGTCCGAGGAAGTCGCCAAGCGCATTCCGGCGCGGCGCATCGGCAGCGACGAGGACATGGCCGGCGGCGCGATCTACCTCGCGTCGCGAGCCGGGGACTACGTCCTGGGCTCGACGCTCGTGATCGATGGGGGAGTGACCCACGCGCGGGGGTAGACTCCTCTGTCCGTGCGCGGATAAAACATTGAAATCAGTCCGCGCATGAACTATGCTCCCGGGCATGACAGCCCTACCTCGGCGGGCGGCGCCCGACGTCGATCTTCAATCCCTTCCTGCCGCGCAGGCGGCGCTGCGAACCTTCTGGCGCTTGAGCGACGCGTGGCAGCTCGACCCCACCGAGCAAACCACCCTGCTGGGAATCGGCCGCAGCACGCTCTATCAATGGAAGCAGGGCAAGGTCAGCGCGCCGCTCGACCGCCACGTGCTCGAACGGCTCTCCTACCTGTTCGGCATCTATGCGGCGTTGCAGATCCTCCTCCCCAGCGTGCCGCAGGCAGATGCCTGGGTGCGCCGTCCCAACGATGCCCCCGTGTTCGGTGGCCGCTCCGCGCTCGAACGCATGCTCGGCGGGCAGGTGGCCGACTTGTACGTGGTGCGCAACTACCTCGACGCCCAGCGTGGCGGCAAGGCCTGATGTCCTCGCTGGCGGCGGCCGAGCTGCCCAGCGCTGCGACGGTCTGGCGTCCGAGTTACCGGCTGATCCCCTCTCGCTATCCCACGGTCGGTCTCTACGACCGCGTCGCCGACCCGGCCGATCTCGACGTGGTGTTCGCGATCGAAGCGTTGACCAACCCGCGCTTGCGCGACGCGAGCGGGCAGCTGCAGCTGGTGGCTCCGGGGGAGCGCGTCAGCGGCCCCGGCAGCACCCTCGTGATGGCGGCCTTTACCCATCTGAATCCGGAAGGCTCGCGCTTTTCCGACGGCAGCTACGGCGTCTACTACGCCGCCGACACCCTGGCGACCGCAATCGCCGAGGTGAGTTACCACCGCGCGCTGTTCCTCGGCCGAACCCGCGAACCGGCGCTCGACATCGATTTGCGCGTGGTCCAGGCGACCGTGGACGCCGACCTGCACGACCTGCGTGGCCTGGGACCGGCCGCCACGGCGTTGCTGGACCCCGTCGACTACGGCGCGCCTCAGCGGCTCGGCGCCCAGCTGCGCGCGGCCGCCAGTTGGGGCGTCGTGTATCCGAGCGTGCGCTGGGCGGGCGGCTTCTGCGTCGGTCTGTTTCGGCCCCGGGCCCTGCACCACGCCAGGCCGGGCGCGCACCTGGCGATGCATTGGGACGGACAGCGCATCACCCACTGGTACGAAAAACGCAGTCCACACCCCCTCGGGACGGCCGGACAATGAAGGCTACGATACGCTCGCCCGCGACTGCGCGCGAACTGGCCAACGCGTCGATCCAGGTCGAAGGAACCTCATGAACACCGCATACCGCGTCGCCGTCATTCCAGGCGACGGCATAGGCAAGGAAGTGATGCCCGAAGCGCTGCGGGTGCTGGAAAAGGCCACCCAGCGTTTCGGTCTCGCGCTCGATCTCACGCCGATCGGATGGGCGAGCTGCGAGCACCATGTCGCCACCGGCCAGATGATGCCGAATGACTGGAAGGCGCAGCTCGCGGGCATGGACGCGTTGCTGTTCGGTGCGGTCGGCTGGCCGGCGACGGTGCCGGATCATGTCTCGCTGTGGGGCTCGCTCCTGAAGTTCAGGCGCGAGTTCGACCAATACATCAACCTGCGGCCGGTGCGCTTGTTCGAGGGCGTACCGTGCCCCCTGGTGGACAAGCGCGGCGTGCCGCGTCGACCCGGCGATATCGACTTCCTGGTGGTGCGCGAAAACACCGAAGGCGAGTACACCAACCTCGGGGGCACGATGTACGCGGGCACCGAGCGCGAGATCGTGATCCAGGAGTCGGTTTTTTCGCGTCACGGCACCGATCGTGTCCTGCGGTACGCGTTCGAACTGGCACAGGCACGCGCCCGCAAACACCTGACCGTCGCGACCAAATCCAATGGCATCGCGATCAGCATGCCGTGGTGGGACGGGCGTGCAGACGCCTGCGCGCGCGACTACCCGGCGGTCACCGTCGACAAGCAACACATCGACATCCTCTGCGCCCGGTTCGTGCTCGAGCCGACCCGGTTCGACGTGGTCGTGGCCTCCAACCTCTTCGGCGATATCCTTTCCGACCTGGGTCCGGCCTGCACCGGAACCATCGGCCTGGCGCCCTCGGCGAACCTGAACCCGGAGCGCGCGTTCCCGTCCCTGTTCGAGCCGGTCCACGGCTCGGCCCCCGACATCGCCGGTCGCGGCATCGCCAACCCGATCGCGATGATCTGGTCGGCCGCGCTGATGCTCGACTTTCTGGGCGGCGGGAAAGGGGCGGGTCGAGCCGCCCACGATGCGATCGTCGGCGCCATCGAAACGGTACTTGCCAGCGGACCGCGCGGCCCGGACCTCGGTGGCAGCGCCAGCACCGTCGAGGTCGGCAGCGCCATCGCCGCGCTGGTGGCGCGCTGAACAGGAAAGCGTGCGTCTTTTGACATGCGGACCGCCGATTCAGCCAATTAAAGTCGCCGCCTTCCGGACTGGGCGCGTGCGGCGCCTTCACCAACCCATGAACCAGGTCATCGACAAGGCGAGCTGGGTGCAACGCTGCGTGGCGCACCTGGTCGGCCTGGACCCATTGCTCGAGCCGGAGCTGGCGCGGCCCATCGCCGAAGACATGTTCGCCCGCACCCGGTGGCGTGAGATGGGGCCCGAGAACGCCGCTCAAACGGTGTTCGATTTCGGTGCTCCGGGTGCCGGCGACCGCGTGTAGGCGCAGGCCGACGCACGGACGCACCTTCGGCCGAGTGACTTGAATCCGGACGGCGCTCACCATCCTGTGATCCAGGGCCCCGAGGCCCGCACGAGGAGCCTTGACGATGAGCCCGAGCACAGCGCAGCAGGCCTATGGGGTATTCAAACCCGTCGGCCACGTGATCGTCGCCCTCCCCTCCGACGCGGACGCCCGCGGCGCGTACCGGGCGCTGCTCGACGCCGGCTTCGCCTCCCGGGACGTGGTGTTCTACACGCCCGACGACATGGTCCGGCAAGCCGACATCGACATCGATCAGGCGGGCGTGCTGGCCGGGATCGGCCAGGAGCTCAACCTGGTCAAAGCGCATCGCGAACTGGCGCTGCAGGGCGCGAGTTTCATCGTCGTGCGCGCACCCGACGATCAATCGGCCGAGCGCGTGGCCGACATCGCCCGTCAGCACCGCGCCTCGCGCGCCCAACGCTATGGGCATCTCACGATCGAAGAGATGATCGAACCTGGCAGCGGCGAGCGCCAGGTCGGTGAGTCGCCCGATCGCGGCCTCGATCCGCAGACCCGCAGCGGCCACGAAGCAGGCGCGTCGCTGTAGCGGCGCCGGGTGCGGTCAGCGCGGTTCGCGCCCGCTGGCCAGGTGGCGCTCGCGCAGTTCGCGCTTGAGCACCTTGCCGATGGCACTGCGGGGCAGTTCGGCAACGATGTCCAGGCGGGCCAGGCGCTGCGTCTTGCCGACGCGATCGTTGAGCCATTGCAACAGCGCCGCTTCGGTGATGGCGTGCGGCGATCTGCACACGACGAAACCGATGGGCGTTTCCCCCCACTGGCGTGACGGCACCCCGACCACCGCGGATTCGACCACCGCCGGATGGTCGTTCAGGACCGCTTCGAGATCGCTGGGGTAGACGTTGAAGCCGCCGCTGATGACCATGTCCTTCTTGCGATCCATCAGCACCAGGAAGCCGTCGGCATCGAAGCGTCCGACGTCGCCGGTGCGGATGAAACGCTTGCCCGTGGGGTCGAACCATTCGGCCTCCCGGGTCTTGGCGGCCTGCCGGTGATAGCCCGTCATCATCGCGCCCGAGTGTCCGACCACCTCGCCGACCGCCCCCGGGGGGAGCTCCACGCCGGCCTCGTCGATCAGGCGGATGTCGTGACCCGGCGCCGGGCATCCCACCGTGTGGAGCTTGTCGGTCCGCTCGTGCGCGACCAGGATGCAGGTGCCCCCACCTTCGGTCATGCCGTAGTACTCGACCAGTCCACCGGGCCAGCGCCGCAGCACTTCGGCTTTCAAGGCGGCGGCGAACGGCGCGCTTGAGCAGAATTTCATTCGCGTGCTGCTCAGGTCGTGCGCATCGAAGTGCGGATCGGCCAGCAGCCGCTGGTACTGCACCGGCACCAGCATGGTGTGGGTCATTCGGTGTCGTTCCGCCAGCGCCAGGTAGCGCGCCGCGTCGAACTTGGTCGTCAGCACGACGCAGCCGCCCGCACCGAGCGTGGGGAACAACACCACGAGGGTCGTGTTGGAGTAGAGCGGGGTCGCCAGGAGGGTCACGCCGTCGGGGGTGTACCCATGGCTCGCGGCGCGCGAGATATGGCTCCAGCGCATGCCGTGGGATTGGACGATCCCTTTGGGCAGGCCGGTGGTTCCAGACGAATAGATGATGTTGAAGGGTGCCTCCGGCGGCACGTCGACCGGGGCAGGGCGGCTCTCGGCCGATGCCAGCCAATCCTCGAACGCGCGGCCTGCCGAAGTCGAATCCAGGGCGATGCGATCGTCGCCGTCCCCCCGCCCCGCAAGCGCGTGCAGCGCCGCGGCGTCGGCGAACAGCCAGCGGGCCTG
>JALYHO010000002.1 GCA_030776545.1 Pseudomonadota bacterium
GTGCTGCGCCGCCACAGCGGCCGCGCCCAGCCGGTGCTCGCGTTCGGCGGTGTCCAGGTCGATCCGGCCACCCGCCAGGTCAGTCGCGACGGCGTCCCCGTGCTGTTGTCGGCGCGCGAGTTCGCGGTCCTCGAGGCCCTGCTGCTGCGGCCCGGCGCGGTCCTGTCCCGCGCCCAGCTCGAAGACCGCCTGTACGGCTGGGGCGAGGAAATCGAAAGCAACGCGGTGTCGGTCTACATCCATCAACTGCGGCGCAAGCTCGGCGGTGATTTCATCCAGAACATTCGTGGCGTCGGCTATTTCGTCGGCGACAAGCCGCGTACCTGAGGCATGAATTCGATCCGCGTCCGGGTCCTGTTGTCGTTGCTCGGCATGCTGGTCGTCAGCGCCGTCGTGATGGGGGCCCTGACCTACCGCAACGTCCTGGCCGAGACCGAGTCCTTGTTCGACTACCAGCTCCGCCAGATGGCCTTGTCCCTGCGCGATCAGGGCGAGATCGCGCCGGCGGAGGCGAGCTCGCTGGTCGACCAGGACCTCGACTTCGTGGTCCAGATCTGGACCGCCGACGGCCGCATCATCTATCCCCCGAGGGCCCGCGACGACCTGCCGACCCGCGCCGTCCTCGGACTGGCCGAACTGACGGTACGCGGCACGGCGTGGCGCACCTACAGTGTCGCGACCGAGGCGCGCGTCATCCAGGTCGCCCAGCCCGTGCAAATCCGCAAGCGCCTGGCCGCCGGCGCCGCCCTGCGCAGCATCGAGCCGCTGGCCTTCATCGCCCCGGCCATGGCGCTGCTGATCTGGTGGCTGGCGGCCCAGACCCTGGCGCCCCTGCGCCGCCTCGCCGATGGCGTCAGGGCGCGCGACGAGCAGTCGCTCCAGGCGCTGGCCACCACCGGCCTGCCGGACGAAGTCCGACCGCTGGTGGACGCCCTCAACGGTCTGCTCGAACGGCTCTCGCACTCGCTCCACGTGCAGCGGGCCTTCGTGTCGGACGCCGCGCACGAGTTGCGCTCACCCCTGACCGCGCTGCGCCTGCAACTGCAACTGTTGCAGAGGGCGCCCGACGAATCCTCCCGAACGGCAGCGCTGGCGGGGCTGCATTCGGGCATCGAACGGGCGGCTCGCCTGGTCGAGCAACTGCTGGCCCTGGCGCGGGCGGAGCCCGGTGCGCAGGGCGCCGAGCCGGTACTGTTCGAGCTCTGCGAAGTCGTGCGACATGCGGTCGTCGAAGGCATTTCCTACGCTCACGCCCGCGGCACCTCGATCGAACTTTTCGCCGACGCGCCGGTGACGGTGCGCGGCGATCCGGCGGCGATCGGGGCACTGGCGCGCAACCTCGCCGACAACGCCGTGCGTTATTCGCCACCCGGCTCGCGGGTCGAGGTTCGGGTCCTGCCCGACGCCGATGCCGCTTGCCTGTGCGTCGACGATGCCGGCCCCGGCATCGCGCCCGAAGAACGCGCCCGAGTGTTCGATCGCTTCTATCGGCTCGCCACCGGCGACGAGGCCGGGTCCGGGCTCGGACTGGCCATCGTGCGCAGCGTCGCCGAGCGCCATGGGGCCGGTGTGACACTCGGGACCTCGCCGCTCGGCGGATTGCGGGTCGAGGTTCGTTTTCAGCGCGAGGCCGCCGCTGGCGGCGACGCTTTGAAGGCGCCCGAGCCAGCGGGGCGCATCTCGGGTAAAACTGGGCTGCTGGAGCTGCCCGATTCATAGAACCTCCTCAACGAAAGGGGAACCCTCCATGCGCGCCTTCGACGTACGACATTCGACCCCGTGGGTGCTCGCGTTGGCCATGGCCGCGACGGTGCCGCTCGGGCATGCGCAAGGCGTCGCGCTGGCCGCGTTTTCCGAGGCGCCGGTGGGTGCGGCACCCCCGGCCTGGAAATTCGCCACGCTGCCGAACAAGCAGCCGACCCGATTCGATGTCGTCGATCTCGGCGGCGTGCATGTGTTGAAGGTCCAGGCCGACGATTCCTACGGAACGTTGATCCACGCGCTGCGCACCCCGGTGACCGCGCAGGCGACGCTGGCTTGGCGCTGGCGCATGGAGCAACTCAATGACGCGGCTGACATCCGGCAGCGCAGTGGCGACGATTCGCCCGCAAAGATTTGCGTCTTTTTCGCGTTCGAGGCCAGCCGCTTGTCGTTCGGCGAACGCGCCAAGCTCGCGCTCGCCAAGACCACCACGGGGCAGGAGGTGCCCGCCGAGACGCTTTGCTATGTGTGGGACAACAAGGTCGCCGTCGACACCGGCTTGCAGAACGCCTTCACTTCGCGCATCCGGATGATCGTCGTCGACAGCGGCGCGGCCAAGGTCGGGCAGTGGGTCGCGCAGCGCCGCAACCTCGCGGCCGACTACCAACGAATGTTCGGCGACGAGTCCGACGGGAAGATTCCGGAGATCACCGGCGTCGCGGTCTCCGCGGATGCCGACAACACGCACGGGCACAGCGTGGCGTATGTCGGGGACGTGACGCTCGCGCCGTGACGGCGAAGCCGCGCGTGCCCGGCCACCGACCATTCGACCCACCTCAGGGCGAACGGAAGCGGCGAGCCGCCGCCCCCGTTTCATGGCCCGCGGAATCACTTCCGCCCGGCCCATCCACCCCTTTCGGGGTGAACCTCGAATTAATCCTCGCTTAACGTTGCGCTAACCGAGCCCTAACGCGCCCCGCCTATCGTCCCCGTCATCGCGGAATCTTCCGCATGGCAACGGGAGCGCAACATGAACACTTTCAAACCCTTGGCCGCGGCGCTGGCTGCCGCCGGCGTCCTGGCGGCCGGTACGGCCGGTGCCTTCGACTTGCCCAAGCTCTTTTCGGCCAAGCCCGCCCCGGCGCAGCCGGCTGGCGAGGGCTACCGGGCCGTGTCGGACGCCTCGGCGCCGGCGCCGGTCCCCATGCTGGGCGCGGAAAGCGTCCCCAATTACCGAGGCATCGTCAAGCAGTTCGGCCCGGCCGTGGTCGGCGTGACGGTTGCCGGCATGCACAGGGCCAGCGGCGAGGAGCAAGGGCTGCCGCCCGGGATGGAAGACGATCCGTTCTTCAAGTTCTTCCGTGGCATGCCCGGATTCCAGCGGCGCGGGCCGCAGGGTGGGCAGGTGCCGTTCAAGGGGATGGGCTCGGGCTTCATCATCAGCGCCGATGGCTTGATCCTGACCAACGCCCACGTGGTGCGCGAGGCCAAGGACGTGACGGTCAAGCTCAGCGACCGGCGCGAGTTCACGGCCAAGGTGCTCGGCTCGGACCCCACCACCGACATCGCCGTCCTGCGCATCAGCGCGAAGGACCTGCCGACGGTCCGGATCGGCGATGCCCGCAATCTCGAGGTCGGCGACCGCGTGCTGGCCATCGGCGCGCCCTACGGACTCGAGCAGACGGCGACGCAGGGCATCGTCAGCGCCAAGGGCCGTTCGCTGCCGGGGGACACGGTCGTTCCGTTCATCCAGACGGACGCCGCCGTCAACCCGGGCAATTCCGGCGGCCCGCTGTTCGACGGGACCGGCCAAGTGGTCGGCATCAACGCCCAGATCTATTCGCAAAGCGGCGGATTCCAGGGCCTGTCGTTCTCGATCCCGATCAACGTCGCGATGCGCGTCAAGGACCAGATCGTCGCGACCGGCAAGGCCTCGCATGCCAAGCTCGGCGTGACCATCCAGGAACTCAACCAGAGCCTGGCCGATTCGTTCGGATTGAAGCAGCCGGACGGCGCGCTCGTGGCCAACGTGGCGGCCGGGAGCGCCGCGGCCGCGGCGGGGATCAAGTCGGGGGACGTCATCACCCAGGTCAACGGCCAGCCCGTGATTCGGCCGGGCGACCTGTCGAGCATGATCGGGATGGCGTCGCCGGGCGAGAAAGTCACGCTCACCGTGTGGCGCGACGGCGCTCAGCGCGAGGTCCAGGCCAAGCTGAGCGGCGCCGACACGCCGGGCACCGAGCTCGCCGATGCGACCGGCAACGTCCAGCCTGGCCAGCTCGGCCTGGCGATGCGGCCGCTCACCCGCGAAGAGCGCCGCGAAGCCAAGCTCGACCAAGGGCTCCTGATCGAGAATGTCACCGGCCCGGCCCAGCGCGCCGGTATCCAACCCGGCGACGTCCTGTTGGCGATCAACGGCAAGCCGGCGCAAACGATCGAGCAGGTCAAGCAGGTGCTGCAAGGCAAGCCCAAGAGCATCGCGTTGCTGGTGCAGCGCGACGGGGACAAGCTGTTCGTCCCGGTCAATCTGGGGTGAAGAGCGCGGGGGTCCCGGCCGCCCCCGGCTTCATGTCGGGGCGGCGTCTCCCAACCAGCCGCCCGCGAAGCCCGCGCGCCGCAGCCCGGTCTCAATGACCGGGCAGCCCCGCATGAGACGCCAGGGCAGGCCGCTCAGGTGGTTTTCGATCATCATCACGGTCGGCCCTTCGTTGATGCCGAAGTGGTAGGGCGAGGTCCAGCCGACCGCGGGTTGGTTCCGGTCGCGAGGGTAGGTCGCGTTGAACGAGGCCTTGAAACCGTACGGATTGCGCACGTGCAGCCGCAGGCGGCGGTAGTTCTCGATCGTCGGCAGGACGATGTCCGGAGCGAAGGGCAGTGAGGCGACCGCCGCCCACGGTGCCAGCGTGCCGTCGTCGGGGCCGGTGGGGATGCCTCGCGCGATGTAGTCGAAGTACGTGCGGTCGTTGATGCGTTGACCGTGCCGCGCGTCACCCGGACCGTCGCTGGCGGTGATGCCCCAGGAAAATTCACCGTACAGGCGCATTCCCCCCGGGTTGCGGATCGCATAGCGCTGTTGCGCCAGGGTGGCCTGGCGACTGTTCTCGAAATAGTCGCTGTCGTGGCGGCGCATGAACTCGTCCCGGATCCCGCGGAAGTCGATCCAGACGTGCGACATCTGGTGGATGAAGAGCGGGCCGGCGTGGAGGTAGGTCAAGCCCTCCACCTCCTGCCAGGCGCAGGTGCTCAACCAGTGGGCCCAGGTCTCGGCCGGCAGTCCGCTGGTGGGCGAGCCCAGCGCCAGCACGTAGAGGATCATCGCCTCGTCGTAGCCTTGCCAATGCCACGGCAGGAAACCGTCCTCGGGCTTCCAGCCATGGCACACCGTGGCCGCGCCGTTGCACATCCAGCGCCAATCCACGCGGCGCATCAGGGTGTCGGCGAGCTCGCGAATGTCGCGCTCGTCCGGTGTGTCGGCGTCGAAGTACTGGGCCGCCAGCAGCGCGCCCGCGATCAGCAAGGCGGTGTCGATGCTGGAGAGTTCGCAGTTCCAGGCGCGCTGGCCCGTGCGCATGTCGAGGAAGTGATAGTAAAAGCCGTGATGGCCGCTGGCGGTGGGCGAATCGCTTTGCTCGCTACACTCGAAAAAGCGCAGTGTCGTGAGCGTGCGTGCGCTCGCGCGACCGCGCTCGAGCCACCCCTGCTCGACGCCGATCGGATAGGCCGACAGCGCCATCCCCACCGCGGCGATGCTGGCGGGCCACCCCGGTGCCGTCTTGTCGGCGATGAGGCCGTTGGCACTGTTGACCTCGTGCATGAAATAGCCGAAGGACTGGCGCTGAATCTCGCGCAGCAAAAGGGTCCGGTCGGTCGGGGGCGCTTGCAGCATCAGCGGCGGTTGCTCACAGGTCGCTGCGAAGTTTCCAGATTTCCGGGAACAGCACCACGTCGAGCATCTTGCGCAAGTAAGCCACGCCCGACGTGCCTCCGGTACCGCGCCGAAATCCGATGATGCGCTCGACGGTGTTGACGTGCCTGAAGCGCCAGAGGCGGAACGCCGACTCGATGTCGACGAGCTTTTCGCCGAGTTGGTAGACCTCCCAATGCGAGGCGGGCGCGCGGTAGGCGGCCAGCCAGGCCTGCTCGACCTCGTCGGAGGCCTGGTAAGGGACGGTCCAGTCGCGCTCGAGAGTCTCGGCCGGAACCTGCAGGCCGCGGCGCGCGAGCACGCGCAGGGCTTCGTCGTAGAGCGACGGGGCACGCCAGGCCGCCTCGACCTGCGCCAGCAGATCGGGACGATGGGCGTGCGGTTTGAGCATCGCCGCGTTCTTGTTGCCGAGCATGAATTCGATGCAGCGGTATTGGGCGCTCTGGAAGCCGCTGCTGTTGCCGAGGTAGGGACGGATGCCGGAATATTCGGGCGGGGTCATGGTTTCGAGCACGCTCCAGGCGGCCACCAGCTGCTCCATGATGCGGCTCACGCGCGCCAGCATCTTGAAGGCGCTGGCGAGCTGCTCGGTGGCCAGGCAGCCGAGGGCGGCGCGCAACTCGTGCAGCAGCAACTTCATCCAGAGCTCGCTGGTCTGGTGCTGGACGATGAAGAGCATCTCGTCGTGCGACGGCGAACGCGGGTGTTGGGCGGCCAGCAAGGCATCGAGGTGCAGGTAGTCCCCATAGCTCATGTCCTTCGAGAAATCGAGCTGGGCGCCTTCGTCGGCGACGATATGTTCGGTCGGGCGGGCCATGCGTGTCCTCGGGTTCAGGTCACGGTCGCGCGGCGGGCGTGACGCGGGTCGCGCCATTCGCCGCGGTCGAGCACGGCGGCGAGGTGGGCCGCGGCGTCCCAGACATCGACGTAGCGCGTGTAGAGCGGCGTCAAGCCGAAGCGCAGCAAGTCGGCGGTTTCGGGCGTCGCCGCACCGGGCGCACCGGCCCGGAAGTCTCCGACCACGCCGCGGGCGATCAGCGCTTGCATCATCGCGTAGCCGTGCGCATGCGCGAAGCTGACCTGGCTGCCGCGCTCGGCCGGGTCGCGCGGCGTCACGAGCGTCAGTGCGGGGCAGCTCGCTTCGACCCGGTCGATGAAGAGCGCACTCAAGCCGAGTGACTTGCGCCGCAGTGCCGGCAGGCCGCCATAGGCCTCGGCTGCGCCGAACACGTCGAGCCCGCAGTCGAGCGCGGCCAGCGAGAGCACCGCAGGCGTGCCGCAGACGAAGCGCTGGATGCCCGGCGCCGGCCGGTAGGCGGTGTCGAACGCGAACGGCGCGGCGTGGCCCAACCAGCCCGACAAGGGCTGCCGCAGTTGCTCCTGGTCCATGCGCGCGGTGTGCTTCGGGTGCGCCCAGACGAAAGCCGGCGCCCCGGGACCGCCATTGAGGTATTTGTAGCCGCAACCCACCGCGAAGTCGGCGCCCGCCGTCTTCAGGTCCACCGGCAGCGCGCCGGCCGAGTGGGCCAGGTCCCAGACCGTCAGCGCGCCCGCCGCGTGCGCCGCTGCGCTCAGGCGCGCCATGTCGTGGACGCGACCGGTGCGATAGTTGACGTGGGTCAGCATCAGGATGGCGGCCTGGTCGTCGAGCGCCGAGGGCACCTCGTCCGCGTCCACCAGACGCAACGAGAGCCCGTGCTCGCGCGCGACGCTCTCGGCGATGTAGAGATCGGTCGGGAAATTGCTGCGCTCGGACACGATGTGCCGCGCGGCCGACACCGGGCGGAGTTGCACCGCTGCTTTCAGGACCTTGTAGAGGTTGACCGAGGTCGAGTCGGCAACGACCAGTTCGCCCGCATCGGCGCCGACGAGCCGGGCGATCTTGTCGCCGACTCGCCGGGCCAGGTCGATCCAGCCCGCGGTGTTCCAGCTCTGGATCAGGTCCTGCGCCCACTCGTGCTGCACCACCTGCGCGAGCCGTGACGGGGTGGCCTTGGGGCAGGCCCCGAGCGAATTGCCGTCGAGATAGAGAGTGCCCTCGGGCAACAGGAATTCGGCCCGCAGGGCCGCGAGCGGATCGGCGGCGTCGAGCGCCAGACAGTCGTTTCGGTTCATCGGAGGGCGCGCAGCACGGCGCGCACGGGCGAGGCGTCGGCGTGAGTGAGTTTGAGGGGCAGGGCGATGAGTTCGTAGTCGCCCGCGGCGACGGCGTCGAGCACCAGGTTTTCAAGCACCCGCAGGTCGTGGTGCAGCAGCCGGTGGTGGCTCGGGAGCGTTTTGCTGTCCGCCGGGTCGACCGACTGGCTGTCGATTCCCACCAGGCGCACCCCCAGGCCCGCGAGCCAGTCGATGGTCTCGGGCGCGAACGCGGCGAAATCGGGCGACCAGGCGGTCGGCGCGCGTTCGCAGGTGCGCACCAGCACCCGCGGCGGCAGGGCCTGAGCGGCATGCGCCAGGTGTTCGGGGCGCACCAGCGCGCCGCAGCCGATCGCGTGCACGACGCGGCAGGGACCCAGGTAGGGCGCCAGGTCGACCGCGCCGATGGCCAGGCCGTTGCTGGCGTAGTGCAACGGGGCGTCGGCGTGGGCGCCGATGTGCGGCGACAGCGTGATCGCGCTCAGGTTGACGGGGCAGCCGGGGCCGACCCGCGCGGTCCATTGTTGCGAATAGGCGGTGTCGCCGGGGAAAAGCGCTGAATCGGGCGCGATCGGCGGGGAAATGTCCCAGAGCGTGGTCATGGCGATGCGGTTGGTGCGGTGCCCCAGGTGCGGGGCCATCACACTAGCACTGCCCGGCCGGTGCCGGTGTCGGTTTTTTCGGACGCCCGGCCTCGGGGGCTAACCGATCCGACCCAGCACCAGGTATTCCATCAGCGCCTTTTGCGCGTGCAGGCGGTTCTCGGCCTCGTCCCACACGACCGACTGCGGGCCGTCGATCACGTCGGCCTCGACCTCTTCACCGCGGTGAGCGGGCAGGCAATGCATGAAGAGCGCGTCGGGCTGGGCCGCCGCCATCATGTCGCTGTCGACGCACCAGTCGACGAAGGCCTTCATGCGGGCCTCGTTCTCGTTCTCGTAGCCCATGCTGGTCCAGACGTCGGTCGTGACCAGGTGCGCGCCGGCGCACGCTTCCATCGGGTGGTTGAAGGTCTTGACGCAGGCCGGGTTTCGGACCCCCGCCATCTCGGGGTCGATCTCGTAGCCCCCGGGCGTACTCACATGCAGCGTGAACCCGAGGATGTCGGCGGCTTGCAGCCAGGTGTTGGCCATGTTGTTTCCGTCGCCCACCCAGGCCACCACCTTGCCGCGGATGTCGCCCCGGTGCTCGATGAAGGTGAAGATGTCGGCGAGGATCTGACACGGGTGGTATTCGTTGGTCAGGCCGTTGATCACCGGCACCCGGGAATGCGCCGCGAAGGCCTCGAGCTTGGTTTGCTCGAAGGTGCGGATCATCACGATGTCGACCATGCGGCTGATCACCCGGGCGCTGTCCTCGACCGGCTCGGCCCGGCCCAGTTGGCTGTCACCCGTGGTCAGGTTCACGACCGAGCCGCCCATCTGGTACATGCCGGCTTCGAAGCTCACCCGGGTGCGCGTGCTGGCCTTCTCGAAGATCATGGCCAGCGTGCGGTCGACCAGGGGCGTGTATTTCTCGTAGTTCTTGAAGCGGCGCTTGATGGTCGCGGCGCGCTCGAACAGGTAGACGTATTCCTCGGCGCGCAGGTCCCTGAACTGCAGGTAGTGCTTGATCAGGCTCATGCCGGGCTTCATGGTTCGGCCGGGGTCGGCTCGGCGAGGAACTGCGTGATGAGGGGCGCCAGGATCGCGACGATCTGGGCCGCTTCGTCGTGGCTCAGGATGAGGGGCGGGACCAGTCGCACGACCTTGTCGGCCGTGACGCTCAGCATCAGTCCGGCGGCGGCGGCGCGGCCCAGGATCTCGCCGCAGGGGCGGTCGAGCTCGATCCCGAGCATCAAGCCCTGGCCGCGAACCTCGACCACGCCGCGAACGCCCGCCAGGGCCTGCTCCAGGCCCGTCTTGAGGGCGCTGCCGACGCTGGCCGCGTTCGCGAGCAAGCCTTCTTCCTCGATGATGCGGATGGTCTCGACCCCGGCGCGCATCGCCAGGGGGTTGCCACCGAAGGTCGTGCCGTGGTTGCCGGGCCCGAGGACGCGGGCCGCCTTCGGACCGCACAGCACCGCACCCACCGGCACGCCCGAGCCCAGGCCCTTGGCGAGCGGCATCACGTCCGGCGAGATGCCGGCCCATTGGTGGGCGAACCACTTGCCCGTACGACCCATGCCGCACTGCACTTCGTCGAGCATCAGGAGCCAGCCGTTGGCGTCGCAGATCCGCCGCACGGCGCGCAGATAGTCGACCGTGCTGGGGCGGATGCCGCCTTCGCCTTGAATCACTTCCAGAAACACTGCCACCACGTTCGGGTGGGTGCGGGCCACGGCCTCGATCGCCGGCGCGTCGTTCAGGGGCACCCGCACGAAGCCTTCGACCAGCGGCCCGAAGCCGGCCTGGACCTTGGGATTGCCGGTCGCCGAGAGCGTCGCGATCGAGCGGCCGTGAAAGGCCGCCTCGTAGACGACGATCTCCGGACGGTCGATGCCGCGGTCATGGCCATACTTGCGCGCGATCTTCAAGGCCGCCTCGTTGGCCTCCAGGCCGGTGCTGCAGAAAAAAGCGTTTTCCAGCCCCGAGAGTTCGCAGAGCTTGGCTGCCAGTTGCTCCTGCAGCGGCACCAGGTAGTAGTTGCAGGAATGGATGATCTTGCCGATCTGGTCGCGCAAGGCCGGCACCAGCTTGGGGTGATCGTGGCCGAGCGTGTTGACCGCGATGCCGGCGAGCCCGTCCAGGTACTTCTTGCCTTCGGTGTCCCACACCCAGCAGCCGCGGCCATGCGCCAACGCGATGGGAAGACGACCGTAGGTTGCCATCACGTGCGGTTCCTGCGAGGCGGGCAGCTTGTCGGGGGCGTTCATCGGGTGGGACTCTTTCGAGAAATGAGGGAGCGGGCCTGGACCCGTTCGGAGCGGAATTCTAGTGTGGCGTTGCTCGGCCGACGACGGCAAGCGCCGCTGGCTCGAATCCGCACCAGACGTGCTGCGGCGCAACACATTCGCGGCACAATCCGGGGGGGAGCCAGGCCCGCGTCACCCCCGGGCCGACCGCCTGACATTCGTCCCCGACCCACCGATGAGCACAGCCCCCACGCGCGAACTTCTGATCCAAGGCCTGACGCCCGACGGCCAGACCTTTCGGCCCAGTGACTGGGCCGAGCGGCTGGCCGGCGCCATGTCCTCGTTTCGCCCCGAAGGGGTGATGGGAGGAATCGGCGCGTTCATCGGCTATTCGCCGCTGTGCGTGCCGCGCCTGATCGACGGGGTCAAGTGCGTGCTGGTCAACGAGGCGCTCAAAGGCGTCGAACCGATGGCCTGGGATTTCGTGATGAATTTCGCCCGCGACAACCAGTTGCGGCTGGTCGAATTGGCGACGCCGCCCGAGACCCCGCCCCCCGACGTCTGAAAGCGGCCTGAAAGCGGCCGGGGCAGCCCGCAAAAAAGGCCCGCGATGCGAGCCTTTTTTTGGATGCCGGGGGCGGTCAGGCGGCCGGCGCCTGCAATGCCTTGACCTTCGCCGAAAGCCGGCTCTTGTGGCGAGCGGCCTTGTTCTTGTGGAAGAGGCCCTTGTCGGCGACCGAGTCGATGACGGACTGAGCCGACTGAAGGAGGTGGGTGGCCTTTTCCTTGTCCCCGGCGACCACGGCCTTTTGCACGTTCTTGATGACCGTGCGGAATTTGGAACGCAGCGCCGTGTTGGCGGCGTTGAGCTTCACGTCCTGGCGCACGCGCTTGAGACCCGAGGCGATGCGAACCGTTTTCTTCTTAGCTTTGGTGGAGGTGGCCATAAAGGGTGCCCGTTGGGTGGGGTATATAGGGTGCGGTATATAGGTAGCCTTGGAGTATAGCACTGGCACCATCGACCGCGCAATCGAGCCCGCGCCCCTCCCTATAATCGGCCGGCCCCGTCCCGGGACGCTCACGCCCGCCGGCGCCACGACCCCGACATGAACCTGCTCCGCGCCGCGTCGCTCATTTCCCTGCTGTCGCTCGCGTCACGCATCACGGGCCTGGTCCGCGAAATACTCATCGCCCAGTTGTTCGGCGCCGGCGCCTGGAACGACGCTTACGTGGCGGCGTTCCGGATACCCAACATGCTGCGGCGCCTGTTCGGCGAAGGCGCATTTTCGGCCGCCTTCGTTCCCATCCTCGCCGCCGCCCGGGAGCGCGACGGCGACGCGGCGACCCGGGTGCTCATCGACGCCGTGGCCACCGTGCTGTTCTGGGTCCTGCTGCTGACGTGCATCGTCGGCATCGTCGCCGCCCCGGCGGTGGTCTGGGTGCTGGCGTCGGGGCTCGCGCAGTTCGATGGCGCCGTCGTCATGACGCGCTGGATGTTCCCCTACATCGGCATGATTTCACTCGTGTCCCTGTCGGCCGGCATCCTCAACACCTGGAAGCGCTTCGCCGTGCCGGCGGCCACGCCGGTCCTCCTCAACGTCGCCTCGATCGCGGCAGCCTATGGGCTGGTGCCGTGGTTCAGGCAGTGGCACATCGAGCCCATCTATTCGCTGGCCATCGGGGTCATGGGCGGCGGCGTGCTGCAACTGGCCATCCAGGTCCCGGCGCTGCGCCGCATCGGCAAGGTGCCCCGCATCCGCTTGCGCTGGTCGGGGATACGCCAGGCATGGGCGCATCCCGGCGTCAAGCGCGTGATGCGGCAGATGGTGCCGGCGCTGCTCGGCGTGTCGGTGTCGCAGGTGTCGCTCTTCATCAACACCCAGATCGCGTCGCATCAAGGCGTGGGCGCGATGTCGTGGCTCAGCTATGCGGACCGCTTGATGGAATTTCCGACCGCGCTGCTGGGGGTGGCACTCGGGGTGGTCCTGATCCCGCAGCTCTCGGCCGCGCAGGCACGTGACGACCGGGCCGGCTATTCGGCGTTGCTCGACTGGGGCTTGCGCCTGGTCCTGCTCCTGACGCTGCCGTGCGCGGCGGCACTCCTGGTGTTTCCGAACGCATTGATCGCGACCCTGTTCCAGCGCGGCGAATTTCGCGCCCACGACGTGGCCCAGACCGTCACCGCGTTGATGGGCTACGGGGCTGGCCTGATGGGCATCGTGGCGGTCAAGATATTGGCGCCCGGCTACTACGCGCGCCAGGACATGCGCACGCCGGTGAAAATCTCGATCCTGGTGCTGGTCCTGACCCAGGTGATGAACCTGCTGTTCGTGCCGCGTCTGGGTCACGCCGGACTGGCGCTGTCGATCGGGATGGGCGCGATGCTCAACGCCGCCTGGCTGTTCTTCGGCCTGCGCCGCAGCGGCGTCTATGTGCCGCTGGCCGGATGGGGCGGCTTCACGCTGCGGGTGGCGCTCGCGACCGCACTGCTCGCCGCGGCGCTCGCCTGGGCCGGGCAGGCCATCGATTGGGTCGGATTGGTCGACCACGAGGGGCGCCGGGTCCTGCTGCTCGCGGCGTGCCTGTCGCTGGCCGCCGCGTTGTACTTCGGGGCGCTCCTCGCCGCGGGGGTGAAGGTGGGCGATTTCATGCGGCGCGGCTAAACTTCGGCCATGCCGGGACCCATCACATTCGAAGCGCCGACCGCGCTCGAATACTTTGCCTCCCTCGTCGCCGACGACGCCACGCTGTCGGTGGTCGAGGCCGCGCTGGCGATCGCCCAGGACGAATACCCCCGGCTCGACACCCAGGCCGTCCTGGCCGAGATCGATGCCCTGGCGGCGCGCCTGAAGCGCCGGTTTCCGGCCGACGCCGTGCCCGTGCAGCGGCTGCGCTTCCTGAATCGGTTCTTTTTCCAGGAGCTGGGCTTCGCCGGCAACATCAATAACTATTACGACCCGAACAACAGCTACCTGCACTGCGTGCTCGGCTCGCGTCGCGGCATTCCGATCACGCTCGCAATCCTCTATATCGAGCTGGCCTCGCAGATCGACCTGCCGGCGCGCGGTGTGGCGTTTCCGGGGCATTTCCTGATCAAGCTGCGGATGACGACGGGCCAGCAACAAGGCGAGGTCGTCATCGACCCCTTCACGGGGCATTCGCTCTCGCGCGACGAACTCGACGAACTGCTCGCCCCCTATAAGCGCCAACGCGGGCTGCAAGGCGAATTCGACGTCCCCTTGGGCCTCTTCCTCCAGGCCGCCACCGGGCGCGAGGTGCTTGCCCGCATGTTGCGCAACCTCAAGGAGATCCACAGGGGCGCGCGCGACTGGCGCCGCCTGTTGCAGGCGCAGGAACGCCTGGTGGTGCTGCTGCCGCAGGCGTGGGAGGAGCGGCGCGACCGCGGCCTGGTCTTCGCCGATCTGGGCCTGGCCGCCGCGGCCGCCCGCGACCTGAGCGACTACCTGGAACACGTGGTCGACGCGCCGGACCGGGTCGAGATCGGCGAGCGCTTGGCCCGACTCGGCGCGGGTGGGCCGCGGCTGTTTCACTAAAAGCCCCTCCCGCGGGC
>JALYHO010000003.1 GCA_030776545.1 Pseudomonadota bacterium
GGGCGGTCTGGCGGCCGGCGCGGGCCGGCGCGGCGGCGCTCCTGTTCGGGTCCGTCTGGCTGCTGGCCGAACTCGCGCGCGGCATCATATTCACCGGCTTTCCCTGGCTGGCGAGCGGTTATGCACAGGTCGACGGACCGCTCGCCGCACTGGCGCCATGGACCGGCGTCTACGGCATCGGCGCGGTCCTGGCCGGTCTGTCCGCCTGGCCCGTGTGGGCCGCGCGTTCCGAGCGGGGCTGGCGCGGGCTGCGGGTTCCCCTCGGGGTGGTCGCGGTGGTGCTCGGCAGCCTCGCGCTGACCGGACCGGGGCGACTGACCGAACCCACCGATGCCTTGCGCGTGGCGCTCCTGCAAGGCAACGTTCCGCAGGACGAGAAATTCACCCCCAAGGCAATGCCGCAGGCCCTGGCCTGGACCCGCACGCAGCTGTTGAACGCGCCGGCGGATCTGGTGGTCGGTCCGGAAACCGTGATTCCGCTCCTGCCGGACGAGCTCGACCCGGTCTACTGGGCGTCGATCGTCGACCACTTCAGGAGCGGGACGCAGGCCGCGCTGATCGGGCTGCCATTGGGCAACGACCAGGTGGGCTATACCAATTCGGCTGCCGGGCTGTCGGCCGCGACCGGGCCGGAGCCCGGCGGCTACTACCGCTACGACAAGCACCACCTCGTGCCCTTCGGCGAATTCGTTCCCTATGGATTCCACTGGTTCACCGCGCTGATGAACATTCCGCTCGGTGACTTCAATCGCGGCCCGGTCGGTCCGCCCTCGTTCCCCTTCAAGGGCCAGAGGATCGCCCCGAACATCTGCTATGAGGACCTCTTCGGCGAGGAACTGGCAGCGCGCTTTCGCGACGCCGACAAGGCGCCGACGCTGTTTGCCAACATCAGCAACATCGGCTGGTTCGGCGACACCGCGGCGATTCCCCAGCATTTGCAGATCTCGCGCATGCGGTCGCTCGAGTTCCAGCTGCCGATGCTGCGGGCCACCAACACGGGCGCGACCGCCGTGATCGAGGCCGACGGGCGGGTCAGCGCGAGCCTGCCGAGCAGCGTCCAGGCGGTCCTGCTCGCCGATGTCCAGGGGCGACACGGCGTCACGCCGTACGCCTGGTGGGCGGCGCGGGCCGGCTTGTGGCCCCTGGCCGGACTCGGGCTGGCCACCGTCGCGGCGGCGGCGCGGCGTGGCAGAAGAATGCAGCCCCGGCGTGCCGGTGCGCTGCGGCCACGCCCCTAGAATCGCCCGCATCAGCCAGCCCCAAGGTCATCCCGACGCGACATGCTCACCTTCCAGCAGATCATTCTCAAGTTGCAGGACTATTGGGCCGCCCGGGGATGCGCGCTGCTCCAGCCTTACGACATGGAAGTGGGCGCCGGGACCAGCCACACCGCGACCTTCCTGCGGGCGATCGGGCCGGAGCCCTGGAAGGCGGCGTATGTGCAGCCGAGCCGCCGGCCCAAGGACGGCCGCTACGGCGAGAACCCGAACCGCCTGCAGCACTACTACCAGTACCAGGTCGTGCTCAAGCCTGCGCCGGCCGACATCCTCGAGCTCTACCTGGGCTCGCTGGAGGCGCTCGGTTTCGACCTCCGCGCCAACGACATCCGTTTCGTCGAGGACGACTGGGAGAACCCCACGTTGGGATGCTGGGGCCTGGGCTGGGAGGTCTGGCTCAACGGCATGGAGGTGACCCAGTTCACGTACTTCCAGCAAGTCGGCGGCATCGACTGCCGGCCGGCCACCGGCGAGATCACCTACGGCCTGGAGCGGCTCGCGATGTACCTGCAGGGGGTCGACAACATCTACCACCTGTCGTGGACCGACGGACTCAGCTATGGCGACGTCTACAAGCAGAACGAGGTCGAACAAAGCGCCTACAACTTCGAGTACAGCGACGTCGATTTCCTGCTGACCGCCTTCGCGGCGCATGAAAAACAGTCCGTGCACCTGATGGAACGGCAGCTCGCCCTGCCCGCCTACGAACAACTCCTCAAGGCGGGTCACAGTTTCAATCTGCTCGACGCGCGCGGCGCCATCAGCGTGACCGAGCGCGCAGGCTATATCGGGCGCATCCGCCACCTCGCGCGCGCTGTGGCGCAGAGCTATCTGGAGAGCCGGGCGCGCCTGGGATTCCCGATGGCCCCCCGCGCATGGGGTGAGGAAGTCGCGGCGCAGCTCACGAAGAAGGCCGCGTGATGGCGACCGACAGCCTGCTGATCGAGCTCTTCGTCGAAGAGCTGCCGCCGAAAGCGCTGCGCCGGCTCGGCGAGGCCTTCGCCGCGACGCTGGCCGCCGGGTTGCAGTCGCAAGGGCTCGCCAGTGCCGCTTCGGTGGCGACCCCCTACGCCTCGCCGCGGCGCCTGGCCGTTCATCTCACCCAGGTGGCGGCGCGCGCCGTCGACCGGGTGGTCATGCACAAGCTGATGCCGGCCCGTGTCGGCTTGGACGCCGATGGCCAGGCCACGCCCGCGTTGCTCAAGAAACTCGCCGCGCTCGGTGCCGGCCCAGCGGCGCTGCCGCAGTTGCAGCGGCGGATGGACGGCAAGGCCGAAGCCCTCTTCTTCGAGAGTTCGGTCGCCGGTGCGACCCTGGCGCAGGGATTGCAAGCGGCGCTCGACGACGCCATCGCCAGGTTGCCCATTCCCAAGCTCATGCGCTATCAACTCGCCGACGGCTGGACCAGCGTGCAGTTCGTGCGCCCCGCGCACGGGCTGGTCGCCTTGCATGGCCGGACCGTCGTGCCGGTCGCGGCGCTCGGGCTCGAGGCCGGTCGGCACACCCGCGGCCATCGGTTCGAAGCGACTGCCGATCCCATCGTCCTGGATCGGGCCGACGATTACGCCGAGTCGCTCGCCGCGCACGGTGCGGTGATCGCCGGGTTCGACACCCGGCGTGCCGACATCGCGCGTCAGCTGAGCGCGGCAGCGGCCAGCGTGGGGCTGACCGCGATCGACGACCCGGCCCTGCTGGACGAGGTCACCGCCCTGGTCGAACGCCCGAACGTGCTGTTGTGCCGCTTCGAGCCCGAGTTTCTCGCCGTGCCGCCCGAGTGCCTCATTCTGACCATGAAGGCCAACCAGAAATATTTCCCGCTGCTCGACGCGGCCGGCCGACTGACCCACCAGTTCCTGGTCGTCAGCAACATCAGCCCGGCCGACCCGAGCCGCGTGGTCGAGGGCAACGAACGCGTCGTCCGACCGCGCCTGGCCGACGCCAAGTTCTTCTACGACCAGGACCGGCGCAAGTCGCTCGCCTCGCGCGTCCCGGGTCTCGACAAGGTGGTCTACCACGGCAAACTCGGCACGCAGGGGGCGCGGACCGAGCGGGTCCGTGCCATCGCCACGGCCATCGGCCGACGTCTCGGGGGCGACGACCTGGCGGCACAGGCCGGCCGCGCGGCCTGGTTGGCCAAAGGCGACCTGCTGACCGACATGGTCGGCGAGTTCCCCGAGCTGCAGGGCACGATGGGCGGCTACTACGCGCGCCACGATGGCGAGAGCGAAGCGGTGGCCGAGGCGATCGAAGACCACTACCGACCGCGCTTCGCCGGCGACACGCTGCCGCGTGGCGTGACCGGCCTGGCGGTCGCGCTGGCCGACAAGCTCGAAACCCTGGTGGGCCTCTTCGGCATCGGCCAGGTGCCGAGCGGCGACAAAGACCCGTTCGCCTTGCGGCGCCACGCCCTCGGTGTCATCCGGATGCTGGTCGAGCGCGAGCTGCCGCTGCACCTGGACGCGCTCATCGACCTGGCGGCCCAGGCCATGGGCCCCTTGCTGACCGCACCGGCAGGCATCGCGCAGTTGAGCGACTTCATCTATGAGCGCCTGGCCGGCAGTTTGCGCGACCAGGGCTACCGTGCCCAGGAGGTCGACGCGGTATTGGCGCTGCGGCCCCCCCGATTGGCCGACGTGGCTGCGCGGCTGACGGCGGTGCGTGCGTTTGCGGCGCTGCCCGAGGCCGCCGCGCTGGCGGCTGCGAACAAGCGGGTCGGCAACATCCTCAAAAAAGTCGACGGCGAGGTGGCGGCGCGCGTCGATCCCGCGCTGCTGGTCGAACCTGCCGAAGTGGCGCTGGACCAGGCCCTGCGCCAGGTCGGGCCGCCGGCGGCGCTGGCGTTCGAGCGCGGCGACTTCGCCACGTCGCTGCGGGCGCTGGCCGCCTTGCGCGACCCGGTGGACGCCTTCTTCGACCACGTGATGGTCAACGCCGCGGATCCGGCCTTGCGCAGCAACCGGTTGGGCTTGCTCACCACGCTGCATGGGGCGCTGAACCGGGTCGCCGATCTGTCCAGGCTGGCGAACTGAGGTGTCCCCGATGAAACTCATCGTTCTCGATCGGGACGGCACGATCAACGAGGACCGCGACGACTATGTCAAGGCGGCGGACGAGTGGGTGCCGCTGGCGGGCGCGCTCGAGGCCATCGCTCGTCTCAACCACGCGGGCTGGCACACCGTCATCGCCACCAACCAGTCGGGCCTCGGACGCGGCACCTTCGACATGGCCGCCCTCAACGCCATGCATGTCAAGATGAACCAGATGCTGGCCAAGCAGGGCGGGCGGATCGACGCGGTGTTTTTCTGTCCGCATGCGCCGGAGGACGCCTGCAACTGCAGGAAGCCGCTGCCGGGCTTGTTCGAGCAGATCGGCGAACGCTTCGGTGTCTCCATGCGCGACGTCCCGGTGGTGGGAGACACGCTGCGCGACCTGCAGGCCGGGGTCGCGGTCGGCTGTCAGCCGCACCTGGTTCGCACCGGCAAGGGAGCGCGTCTCGGCGCAGCCCAGTTGGAGGAACTGTGCGCGCAGGTTCCCGGAACCGTGGTGCACGCCGACCTCGGTGCGTTCGCCGAGCACCTGATACGCACGGAGCGCAAGAGCCGCAGCGACACCGGCGAATCCGATTCCGGGCTGGGGGGGTTGGACTGATGCGCATGGCCTTCAACGCGGTGCGTTCCGCACTTTTCGTGCTCTTCATGACGGTGACCGTGATTCCGTGGGCCCTGGCGGTGCTGGTGGTCTCGATCTTCGCTCGCGGCAACGTCGTCTACTGGCTGTGCGTCGGTTGGCTGAGCTTGTCGATCTGGGGCGCCAAGGTGATTTGCGGCGTGCGCGCGCGCCTGCACGGCTTCGACCGCCTGCCCGACAGCCCCGTCGTCATGTGCCCGAAGCACCAGTCGACCTGGGAGACCTTCGCGTTTCCAGGGCTGATGCCGCACCCGCTGTGCTATGTGTTCAAGCGCGAACTGCTCTACATCCCGTTCTTCGGCTGGGCGATGGCGCGCATGGACATGATCCACATCGACCGCGGCCGCCGCGCCGAGGCCTGGAACCGGGTCGCCGACCAGGGACGCAAGTTCATGGCCAAGGGGCACTGGGTCATCATGTTCCCCGAAGGGACCCGGGCGGCGCGTGGCCAAAAAGGCACGTACAAGGCGGGCGCCACGCGGCTCGCGATCGAAACCGGACGCCCCGTGCTGCCCGTGGCGGTGACGTCCGCGCGCTGTTGGCCGCGCAAGAGTTTCGTGCTGCGACCCGGGGTGATCGACGTGTCGGTCGGCCCGCCGATTTCCTCCGAAGGGCGTCGTCCCGACGAGTTGATGCGCGAGGTCGAGGCCTGGATCGAAGCCGAGATGCGCCGCCTCGACCCCGAGGCGTACGCGGTCCGGACGGCCCCCTGAGCCGTGGCCATGGCTCGCCCCGGCGCTCTCCTCGATACGCGTCAACTGGCCTTGTTCGAGCGGGCGGCGCCGCTCGACGCCTCACGCGCGGAGGCGCCGGAGACCGGTCCTGGGGCCGTGCCGCCGGCGCCGGCCCCGGCGATTTTTCGCCACCCGCAGGCCGAGCGTGAGATCCGGCTCGCAGGGCACCTGGTCGCCTATGCGCTCAAGCGAGGGCGGCGGCGCAGCATCGGCTTCATCGTCGGAACCGAGGGCTTGAGCGTCAACGCCCCCAAGTGGGTCGGCGTGCGGGACATCGAGCAGGCCTTGCAGGAGAAATCCCGCTGGGTCCTGGCCAAGCTGCAGGAGCAGCAAGAACGCGCCCAACGCCTGCGCTCGGCCCGCATCGATTGGCGCGACGGAGCGGTCATTCCGTTCCTGGGCGGCAGCGTGAGCGTGGCGCTCGATCCGAACGCCACGGGCGCGGTGCTGCAGGCCGCTGCAGAGACCCCTGCCGGCGCGCCCCGTGCCTTGCTCGTCGGCCTGCCCCAGCACGCCACCCCGGAGCAGATCCGCGACGCGGTCCAGAGCTGGTTGCAGCGGCAGGCGCGGCGCGTCTTCGAAGAACGCTGCGCCCATTTCGCGCGCGAACTGCGCGTTCGGGTCACCCGCCTGAGCCTGTCGTCGGCCCAGACACGGTGGGGCAGCGCGAGCGCCGACGGATCGATCCGCCTCAACTGGCGCCTGGTCCATTTCGCGTTGCCCAGCATCGACTACGTGGTGGCGCACGAACTGGCCCACCTGCGCGAGATGAATCACAGCCCGCGTTTCTGGGATGTGGTGCGCTCGGTGTTGCCCGACTACGAGACGGCGCGCGGGAGCCTCAAGGACGGCGTCGTCCCCTTGCTCGATTGACACCGGTACCGATCCGCGGGCGCTTATCGGACGCCGTGCTCGTGCGGTGTAAAGGGTGCCGCCAGACCCGTATATGGCTTTGCCAGGGGCCACGCGTAGTCGCCGCGCTTGCTGGTGCCAAGACCCAGGGCGACCAGGCCTTCGGCGAGCTTGACCGCGGCGCCCACGCCGTCGATCACGGGCACGCCGAGTTGCTTTTGCAGGGCCCTGCACAGGTCCGCCATGCCGGCGCAGCCCAGCACGATCGCGCCGCTGCGGTCGGCGCGCAACGCGTCTTGGGCGCTCCGCAAGATGCGCTCGAAAGCGCCGCTGCCCGGATCCTCGAGGTCGAGCACGGCCAGGGCGGTGGCGTGGATGCCGCGGCAGCGCCGCTCGAACCCGTATTGCATCACCAGGTGCTCGGCGATCACGCAGGTCCGGGCGAGCGTCGTGACCACCGAGAAGCCGGTGGCGACGAGCGTGGCGGCGTGGAACGCCGCCTCGGCCACGCCCACCACCGGTCCGTGCGCGAGTTCGCGGGCGGCATGCAGGCCGGGGTCGCCGAAACAAGCGATCACGTAGGCGTGCGCGCCCTCCGCCTCGCCTGCGCGCACCTGTTCGGTCACCCCGGCGGCGGCCCAGACGTCGTCGTGATGGCCCTCGATCGAGGCCGCGCCGAAACTCGGCTGGACCGCCTCGATCGTGCTCCCGGGTGCCGCGACCGCGCGCGCCGCGGCGCCGATCTTGGCCGTCATCGAGGCGCTGGTATTCGGATTGATGACGCGTATCTTCATGACGGGCCCCGCGGTTGTATACAAACGCGCTGCAAGTCCTGCGCCCGTCGCTCTCGCCCCACCGCAGTGCAACCGGTGCTGGACATGCTGGCACATGCTTTGCATACCAGTGCGCCATGACAGTCGACTCGACGCTCGTCCTCACGTCCTTGGTCAAGCGCTACGGCCAGACCCGGGCGGTCGACGGCATCGACCTGCACATTCCCTCGGGCAGCTATTGCTGCCTGCTCGGCCCCTCGGGGTGCGGCAAGACCTCGACCCTGCGCATGATCGCGGGGCACGAGCGCGCCAGCGCGGGGCAGATCCTCCTCGGAGGTAAATACATCACCGACAGCGCGGCCGCGGACCGCGGCACGGCAATGATGTTTCAGAGCTATGCCCTGTTTCCGCACCTGAGCGTGCTCGACAACGTCGCGTTCAGCTGGAAGATGCGCGGCCGGTCGCCGGCCGAGCGCCACGCCCGCGCGCGCGAGTTGCTGCAACTCGTCGCGATGACGCCCTACATCAACCGCTTGCCCAGCGAACTCTCGGGCGGCCAGCAGCAGCGCGTGGCGCTGGCGCGTGCCTTGATGACCGAGCCGCGTGTGCTGCTGCTGGACGAGCCCCTGTCGGCGCTCGACCCGTTCCTGCGGGTGCAGATGCGCGCCGAACTGAAGCGCTGGCAGCAAGAGCTCGGCTTTACGTTCGTGCACGTGACCCACTCGCAGGAAGAGGCCATGGCGCTGGCCGACCAGGTCGTGGTGATGAACCACGGACGCATCGAGCAGACCGGTTCCCCGCGCGACGTGTTCAACACGCCGCGTTCGGAATTCGTCGCCCGCTTCATGGGCGCCCACAACGTGATCGACACGCCCACCGGCGCGGTCGCCGTGCGCGCCGACCGCCTCAAGC
>JALYHO010000004.1 GCA_030776545.1 Pseudomonadota bacterium
ACCGGGCTGCGCGGCCGCCGCCGAGCGCCCTTCCGGCGTGGCCGGCGGCGGCGGTGCGGAGCAACCCGACACCAAGACCAGGCCCACCGCTGCGGCGCGCCACGAATCGTCAATGCAAGACACGATAGATCTCCTCGGCCAAGTCTTTCGAGATGCCTTCGACACTCAGCAGGTCGGCCACGCTGGCATTGCCGACGCCACGCACCCCACCGAAACGCTGCAGCAGTTTGGCGCGTTTTTTGGGTCCCACTCCGGCGATGTCTTCGAGCCGGCTGCTGCCGGTGCGCACGCTCGCGCGTCGGGCGCGCATGCCCGTGATCGCGAAGCGGTGGGCCTCGTCGCGAATTTGCGCCACCAGCATCAGCGCCGCCGACTCGCGGCCCAGGTGAACCTTGGGACGACCGTCGGCGAACACCAGTTCTTCCAACCCGACCTTGCGTCCCTCGCCCTTTTCGACGCCGACGATGCGCCCGAGGTCGATGCCGAGTTCTTCGAACACCTCGCGCGCCATGCTCACCTGGCCGCGGCCACCGTCCACCAGGACCAGGTCCGGCAAGCGCGCCTCGCCGCGCGCTGCGGCTTCGGCGAGCTTGGCGTAGCGCCGCGTCAGCACCTGGCGCATCGCGGCGTAGTCGTCACCGCCGGTGATGCCCTCGATGTTGTAGCGCCGATATTGCGAACTCTGCATCTTGTGCTCCTCGAACACCACGCAGGAGGCCTGGGTCGATTCGCCGGCGGTGTGGCTGACATCGAAGCACTCGATCCGGAAGCGCTCGAGGTCGTCGACCGCGAGGTCGAGGGCCTCGACCAGGGCGCGGGTGCGCGCCTGCTGCGAGCCTTCCTCGGCCAGCAGTTGCGCGAGCTTGAGGCGTGCGCCCTTGATGCACATGTCGAGCCAGGCCCGTCGCGGCTCGCGCGGCTGATGCTGGGCCGTCACCTTGATTCCGCTCTGCAGTCCGAGTGCTTCGATGAGGGCCTTGTCGACCGCATGACTGAGCACCAGCAAGGGCGGCACGCCGCCGTCGAGGTAGTGTTGCGCGATGAAGGCTTCGAGCACCTCGACCTCCGGCGAACGGGGCACGTCGTCCTCCGGGTCGAAGGCGGCGTGGTCTTCGAGGTGCTTGGGGAAATAAGGCCGATCCCCGAGGTGGCGACCGCCGCGCACCATCGCCAGGTTGACGCAGGCCCGGCCGCCCTCGACCCGGACGGCGAGGATGTCGGCGTCCTTGGTGGTGACGCCGGTGTTGTCCTCCACCGACTGCTGGTGCAAGACCCGTGACAGCGCGCCGATCTGGTTGCGTATCTCGGCCGCTTGTTCATAGCGCATGGCCACGGCGTGGGCCATCATCTGCGTTTGCAGGTCATCCATCAGGACCTGCTGCTCGCCTTCGAGGAAACGCTCGGCGTGGACCACGTCTTGAGCGTAGTCGTCCGCGTTCACGAGACCGACGCACGGCCCCGAGCAGCGCTTGATCTGATAGAGCAGGCACGGCCGGGTGCGGTTGGCGAACACCGTGTCTTCGCAGGTGCGCAGCCGAAAGACCTTCTGCAGCATCTGGATCGACTCTTTGACGGCCCAGGCGCTCGGAAAGGGGCCGAAATAGCGATGCCGCTGATCGACCGCGCCGCGGTAATACGCGAGGCGCGGAAACGTTCCCGAGACGATTTTCAGATAGGGATAGCTCTTGTCGTCGCGGAACAAGATGTTGTAGCGCGGCGCCAGGGTCTTGATGAGGTTGTTCTCGAGCAGCAGCGCCTCGGCCTCCGACCGCACGACCGTCGTCTGCAGCCGCGCGATCTTGGTGATCATGTGGCCGATGCGGGTGCCGCCGTGGTTCTTCTGGAAGTAGCTCGAGACGCGCTTTTTCAGATCCCGCGCCTTGCCGACGTAAAGCACGGCGTCGTTCGCATCGAAATAGCGGTAGACGCCTGGCAGGCTGGGCAGCGCCGCGACCTCGGCCAGCAGACGCCGCCGTCCGGGGTCGGCGGCGGCTGGGTCGAGATCGGCATGGGACGTGGACCCCGGCGTGGGCGGCGGCAGGTCGTCGGCTTCGGTCATTGCTCCAGATTGTGCCGCCGCTGCGGATAATCGGGCGCATGCTGTGGGATCTGTTCTGCCATGTCGTGGACAATTTCGGCGACATCGGGGTGTGCTGGCGGTTGGCGGCCGACCTGGCGGCCCGCGGCGAGCGCGTGCGCCTCTGCACGGACGACGCTTCGGCGCTCGGCTGGATGGCACCGGACGGTGCGCCAGGGGTCGAGGTGCGCGGCTGGGAGGCCGCGCCCGGGCCCGCGGCGGACGTGGTGATCGAAGCGTTCGGCTGCGAGTTGCCAGCACCCTTTCGGCACCGCATGGCCGCGGCCGCGAAGGCGCCGACCTGGATCAATCTCGAATACCTCAGCGCCGAAAGTGCCGTCGAACGGTTCCACGGCCTGGCGTCGCCACAGCTCATCGGGCCCGGTACCGGGCTGCGCAAATGGTTTTTCTACCCCGGCTTCACCCCGTCCACGGGCGGCCTCCTGTGCGAACCCGGCGTGATGGCGCGGCGGCGCGCGTTCAAGCGCGACGCATGGCTGCTCCGGCACGCGGCGGTGGCGATGCCGCAGGAGCGCGTCGTCAGCTTGTTCTGCTATGAGCAACCGGCGCTCACCGCCTTGCTCGACCGACTCGCGACGACGCCGACGCTGCTGCTGGTGGCCGCCGGGACGGCAACGCGCGAGGTGCTCCGCTGCCTCGGCCCGACGCTGCGGCGCGGCGCGCTCCGGGCGGTCTTGCTGCCCTGGCTGTCGCAGGTCGAATTCGATCACCTGCTCTGGGCCGCCGACCTCAATTTCGTGCGCGGCGAGGACTCGTTCGTGCGGGCCCAGTGGGCCGGCAATCCTTTCGTCTGGCAGATCTATCTGCAAGACGACGAGGTGCATCGAGCCAAGCTCGACGCGTTTTTGGACCGCCATGGCGCGTCCGATGCCGTCAGGGCATTTTGGCAGGGGTGGAACGACGCCGAGCGGCCCCTGCCCCCGCTGCCGAGCCTGGCGCCGTGGCGTGCGCACTGCGAGGCCTGGCGTGCCGGACTGCTCGCTCAGCCCGATCTGGCGAGTCAGCTCGTCGAATTCGCCCGGAAACCACGCTAAAATCGAAAGCTTTTCGCGGCGAGGACGACACCTCGCGCACGACGCATTCGCCCCACCTCTTATCCGATCGGCCCCATCGCCGACGCCGGGTCCGAGGTCCCCCTGAATCCCACAGCCAAGAACTACGGAAAACAGCTATGAAGACCGCAATGGAATTTCGCGCCGGCAACGTCATCATGCATGGCAAGGACCCCATGGTCGTGCTGCGCACCGAGTACAGCCGCGGCGGCCGCAACTCGGCCACCGTGCGCATGAAGCTCAAGAGCCTGCTGTCGAATTCCGGCACCGAGGTCGTTTTCAAGGCCGACGACAAGCTCGACCAGGTGCTGCTGGACAAGAAGGAGTGCACCTACTCCTATTTCGCCGACCCCATGTACGCCTTCATGGACGCGGAATACAACCAGTTCGAGGTCGAGTCCGAGAACATGGGCGACGCCATCCAGTACCTCGAAGACGGCATGCCGGTCGAAGTGGTGTTCTACGAGGGCAAGGCCATTTCCGTCGAGCTGCCCACCAGCCTCGTGCGCGAGATCACCGACACCGAGCCGGCCGTCAAGGGGGACACGTCGGGCAAGGTCCTGAAGAACGCCAAGATCGCGACCGGCTTCGAAATCTCGGTGCCCTTGTTCGTCCAGACCGGCGACAAGGTCGAGATCGACACCCGCACGCACGAGTACCGCAAGCGCGTTTGACACCCCGGTGACGGCCGCCCGAGGCGACCCGGGACGCCACAATCGGCCATGCCCTTCGACTTCGACGCCGTCACCGCACCGTTTCGCATGCAGCCCGGGCTGCGCCGCCTGGCGCCCGGCACCGTACAACTGACTCCCGCGGCGCTCGGCGGTCGCCATTTCACCGAGAAGCTGGCGGCCTTGCGGCAACATCCCGAGCACGCGCTGCTGGTGTCCCCGGGATTCGACGCCACGCCCGCGCTGCATGCCCTGGCGGCAGAAGCCGGCACGCGCCATCCCGATTGCTTCCAGTGGCATGAGGTCGAACGCCGCTTCGACGCCCGGGCCCTGGGCTGGTCGGTGGCAGACGGCGAGGTCGCGGGCGTGGGTCCCGCCGAAGTCGGTGACTTGCTGCGTTCCTTGGCATCCGGCTGGCGGCTGGCGGCGCTGCTGAGCCTCTCGTTGGTGCAGGATCTGGCCGTGATCGACGGCCGTACCGCGGGCATCCCCTGGCTGGCGGTCTGCCTGCCGTCGCGCTGGGCGCCGGAGACCAAGATCGGTCGGCACTTCGCAGAAGTCCACGCACCCGTTGCCGACAACGAGCTGCTGGTTCGCGCCGGCGCGCAGCTGGCCCAGCTCGTGACCGGCACGACCCGTTGGGAGCGCTTCGTCTGGAGCATCGTCCCCGATCCGGCCCTGATGCAGCACCCCGCGCACGCGGCGCGCCTGCCGTGGCCTTCCGAAGGCGAACTGGGCGCCAGTTTCCGGACCGAACACCAGACCTTCATTCCGCTGCCCGCGCACCGCCAGGCGCTCTTCACGATCGAGGTCGAGAGCCGGCCCCTGGCGCAAGCGCTCGACACCCCGGAACGCGCCCGCCGACTGCACGCCGCGCTCGCCAGCATGAGCCCGGCGGTGCTGCACTACCGCGGCCTCTCGGAGGTGCGCACGCGACTGCTGGAAGAGATCGGAACGCGGGCGGGATGAAGCATGACCCGGTCAGGCCGGCCCCCCTCGACGACGTGGGGGGGCACCTCGTCGTTTCCGCCTACCGGGACCGGGTCGAGGCGTCGGCCGTCGGCGAATTTCTGACGGGCAACGACCTGCCCGGCCGCTGGCGGGGCCGCGCCCGCTATGTCGTGCTCGCCACCGGGTTCGGCACGGGTGCCGCCTTCTTGCGAACGTGGCGCACCTGGCGCGACGATCCCTCGCGATGCGAACGGTTGGTGTTCCTGGCGGTCGAGCCGCGCCCCCTGGGGCGCGACGACTTGCAGCGCTGGCACGCGGCCCAATCGCCTTCCGACGACACGCCGGCGGCACTCTGCACGGCGTGGCCCGCGCTCACCCCGGACCTGCACCGCTTGTCGTTCGACGCCGACCGGGTGCAGTTGCTGCTGGCGTTCGGGGCGTTGCGGCGGTGGCTTCCCGAGTGGGTCGCAGCGGTCGACGGGTTCTACCTCGACGGCATGGGGGGAGCCGCGGACGCGGACGCGTCGGAGGACGCCCGACGATTCGTCGATACGGCCCGCCAGTGCAAAGCCCTGGCACGCCTGGCCGCGCGCGGGGCGGCACTGGCGGCGCCGCGCCCGGCACCGCAACTGGCAGGTCCCTTGCGCGGTGCCGGATTCGAGGTCGGGCCCACGCCGCCTGGCGAGCCGCTGCAGGCGCGCTATGCCC
>JALYHO010000005.1 GCA_030776545.1 Pseudomonadota bacterium
CCGCAACGGGGCGCGGCATGAGCGATTCCACCGCGGGTCTGCGCCGGCACATCGACGCGGCGATCGAACTGCAGTCGGTCGTGCGCGCCATGAAGGCGCTGGCGGCGTCGAGCATCGCCCCATACGAGAAATCGGTAGCCGCTCTCGCCGACTACGACCGCGCGGTGCAGCTCGGGCTCAGCGCATCCTTTCGCGCGGGCGCCACAGCGACCGCGTTCGACGACATGGCGGCCACGCCCGTCTCGACGGGCTACGGGGCGATCGTGTTCGGCTCGGACCAGGGGCTGGTCGGCCAATTCAACGAGGTGGTCGCGGACTTTGCGATTCGCGCGATGGCGGCCCTGCCGGGCAGGCCCACGGTCCTGGCCGTCGGCGAACGTGTCGCCGGGCGCCTGACCGATGCGGGCCTCGCCGTGGCGGCGCTGTTCGTCGTGCCGGGCTCGGTGCAGGCCATCACCTCGGCGGTGGCAAAAATTCAGGTGGCCAGCGAAGCGCAGCGGATCAGGGGCGGCCATGCAAGTGTCTACCTCTTTCACAACCGTCCACGTGAGGGTGCGTCCTTCGAGCCAGTGAGCCAGCGTTTGCTGCCTCTCGACCAGCAGTGGCGTCAGGCGCTCCGCGAAACGCCCTGGCCGACCCGCCAGCTCGCCGACGTCATGGGCCCGGACGCGACAACGCTGCGCGGCCTGATTCGGGAGTACCTGTTCATCTCCATCTTCAGGGCGTGCGCGCAATCGCTCGCGAGCGAGACCGCGAGCCGGCTGATGGCGATGGAGCGCGCCGACAAGAACATCGACGAGCTGCTTGCGATCCTGCGCGCCACCTTCCATCGCCTGCGCCAGAGTTCGATCGACGAGGAACTCTTCGACGTGGTTTCGGGATACGAATCGCTGGTGTCTCCAAGCGTGACGGCCGCATGACACCCGTCGGCCCGCAACTGCTGGTGATCAACGCCGGCTCATCGAGCATCAAGTTCGCGCTCCACGCAACGGCCGCGTCGCTGCGGTGCACGCGACGCGGCAGCATCGATCGCATCGGCGCGGGCCAGGCGACCCTGACGGTCACCGACGCGACGTCGACGCAGCCCACCAGCTGCGCCGTCGACGCCACCGATCATGCGGCGGCGACGCGCGCGTTGATCGCCTGGCTCGAGCAACAAGACGGCTGGCCCGAGGTGGTCGGCATCGGTCATCGGGTCGTGCAAGGCATGGCTCGCGTGGAGCCGGAGCGCGTCACCCAGGCGCTGCTCGACGACTTGCACCGAATCGAGCCCTACGCGCCCGACCACCTGCCCGCCGAGATCGCGCTCATCGAGGACTTGCGTGCGCGCTGGCCGCTGCTGCCCCAGGTGGCCTGCTTCGACACGGCCTTTCATGCCCACATGCCGCGGGTGGCCACGCGCTTGCCGATGCCGCGCCGCTATGACCTCCAGGGGGTCAGGCGCTACGGCTTTCACGGCTTGTCGTACGCCTATCTCATGACCGAGCTCACCCGCAGCGCCGGCGCGGCAGCGGCGGCGGGCCGGATCGTCCTGGCGCACCTGGGGAACGGCGCCAGCATGGCGGCGGTCCACCGCGGACGAAGCATCGACACCAGCATGGGATTCACGCCGACCTCGGGCCTGCCGATGAGCACGCGCTCGGGCGACCTGGACCCGGGCATCGCGGCGTTTCTCGAACGCTCCGAGGCCATGACGGCGCAGCAGTTCTACACCATGGTCAACAAGGAGTCCGGCCTGCGCGGCATCTCGGAGACCAGTGCCGACATGCGTGACCTGCTGGCATGCGAGGCCGACGACCTGCGCGCGGCCGAAGCGATCGCGGTGTTCTGTTACCAGGCCAAGAAGTGCGTGGGCGCCTACGCCGCGGCACTCGGGGGCCTCGACACGCTGGTCTTTGCTGGCGGCATCGGCGAGAACGCCGCGCCGGTACGGGCCCGGATCTGCACCGGCCTGGACTTTCTCGGGATCGCACTCGACGACACTCGCAATGCCGCCCACGCCGCGGTGATCTCGGCGCCCCACGCGAAGGTCACCGTTCGGGTCATCCGGACCGACGAGGCGCTGATGATCGCTCGCTCGGTCTCCCGCGTTCTCGGCCTGGACGAGGCCTGACCCCGGCACTTGGCCGTGGTTTTTCGGCGGCGCCTGGTTCAGGCCCGAACCAGCTGCGCATCGACGCCCCGGCGCGGCGCCGGACCGACCGCCGGCGCGAATCCGGCACGGGCCCACATCTGAACGGTTTTTCCAGGCGACGATGCCTCGAGAAGGCGACGCGCCTCGGCATGGGGTCGCCCCTGCTCGGGATACTCCTGCAACGCCTGCTGAAGCGGTTGCAACGCGATGCCGGTGGCCGTCGCGGACAGTTGCACGCGGGCGTAGGCGCGGCCCGCGGCGACCTGGGTCACGCGATCATTGCCATCCGTCACCATCCACAGGAAGCCCGGCGTCGATTCGAGCTTCGCCTCGAAGTCCTTCACCTGACTGGTCGTGGCGTAGTCGTTCGGTCCCGGCGGCTTGCTGCGGTCGAACAACCCGACCTCGCTCATCAGCACGGGAAAGCGATCGAGCACGTACAAGCCATCGCGGTGTCGATCGATCTCGGCAGCGCCCATGCGCAGGACTTTGTACGACTCCATGATCGTCCGCGGCGTGCTCAGCTCGATCCGCCAGGCCTCGGCGGCGAGGGCCCGATGCTGTTTCAATGCCTCGGGGCGGTCGGTCCCGACGCATCCGAAATGCAAAGCGTGGGGCATGACACTTTCCCGCATGGCCTGCCACGCGGCGGCGGGTACCGGGCGGTCGATCCGATACGCGCTTCGATTGGTGTGGCGCTGCAGGATCTGGGCGAACAGCGGGTCCTTGGACACCGTGGGGTCGGCCACCAGCCGGACGCGCGCGACCGGCCGCTGGTCGAGTGTCGACGGTCCGAACGCACCGTCGGGAAACAGGGACATGTCGGCCCGGAGGCCGCGCTCGCGGGCGGCGATGTCGAGCAACTCCAGGAACGTGCCGTGGCTCATCATGATCTGCCGCGAGAACGGATCGGTCTCGGGCAGCAACCGCGTGAGGTCGCAGCGCAGACCGATCTCACCGGGCGTGCTCAGGTCGACCAGCCATGACTGCAGGTTGTGCGAGTGCGGCGCGAGGATCGCGTAGCCGAGGATCCAGCGGCGAATGTCAGGTTCGTCGCCGGGCCCCTGCCACGCGGCGATCGCATCGGGCGGCATGTGTTGGCTGCATCCGGCACCCGTCGCGGTGGCCAGGGCCGCGCCGCTTGCCGCCGTCAGTCGCATGAAATCGCGTCGATCCATCACCGCCCTCCCCGATCTCGCCATGGCGACACGCGCGATAGCGCAAAACGCGCCATCCGAACCGACCCGCCGAACATAGGGCCAGTGGGCGCGGCGGTCTGTGCGCCAACGTACCTTGCCAGCGGATATCACCGTTGCGCCGGCGCGCAGGGGCTGGATGGTCTTCGCGCGGTCGGGCAGGAACACGATTTGCTCCGAAGGCGCTGATCGACGTGGCCCCTCGCGTCGCGAACTTTCTGGAGATAGAGCGATGAACGACACCGCAAATCAAACGCCCCCGGGCGTGACATCAGCGATGAATCCCAAGCCGGATCATGGCGAAGAAAGCTATCGGGGAAGCGGGAAACTCGACGGCAAGGTGGCCGTGATCACTGGCGGGGACAGCGGCATCGGCCGGGCCGTCGCCATCGCCTTTGCCCGTGAAGGTGCCGATGTCGTGGTCTCTTACCTGAGCGACAAGGAAGATGCGGATGCCGCGGAAACCGCGCGCTGGATCGAAGCGGCGGGCAAGAAAGCGGTCCTCGTGCGGGGCGATCTGGCGGACCCGTCGAACTGCCGCTCCTTGATCGCGCAGGCGGTCGAAACCTTCGGCCGGGTCGATGTCCTGGTCAACAACGCGGCCTACCAGATGACCCGAGACGCCCTCGAGGACATCCCCGACGAAGAATGGGAGTACACCTTCCGAACCAACATCTCCGCCATGTTCTATCTCTGCAAGGCTGCCGTTCCCCACATGCGGCGCGGGTCCTCGATCGTCAACACGAGTTCGGTGAACTCGGACAACCCCAAGCCCACCCTTTTGGCATACGCCGCCACGAAGGGCGCCATCGCGAATTTCAGTGCGGGGCTGGCACAACTGCTGGGGGAACGCGGCATTCGGGTCAGTCCCGCTGGGGCGGCCGGGCCAACCGGCTGAACTCGCACCGGTCTATGTCCTGCTCGCGTCCGATGCCGGGAGCTACATCTCGGGGTCGAGGGTGGCGGTGACCGGAGGAAAGCCCATCCTGTAGGCCCGGGGGCGCGAGTCAGAGCCCCGTGTAACGTCCGAATTCTTCCTGGTACCGCGCGGCGAGCCGAGCATGGGTCGCCGCGTCGGCTTCCTTGAACAACTTGGGAAACCAGGTGCCTTCTTCCTGATAGACATGCTGGGCCACCGCGCCGCGAAGATGCTCGAGCTTGTCGAGGTAATCTTGGCTCATCGGGTCGAGTTCTTCGAGGGCAGCCGTCTGGACCTTGGCAGCACTTTGCTCGACGTACGCTTCTTCGGAGTGAGCCTTCTGATGCCGCAGGGCCAGGGCTGGATACAGCACCGCTTCTTCGGCCATCGAATGCCCGGTCAGTATCGCGGCCAGCGCTTTTTGAGCGCTGCGCCGAGACGCCGGATCCGACGTGTTCTTCAAGGCCGCGAACGCGTTCTCGATCTGTACATGATGGTCCAGAACCATCCTCGCCAACGAACTTTCGGTGGCGATTGACTCGAACCGCCGACGCGCGTCCAGGCGCTGATCCTGGGTGGCGAGAGGGGTCACGGCAGCGATTGCTTTATCGATCAGGCTCATTGTCGAACTCCTTACTCAAGGGCGTGGGGAACGGTTCGACCTAAGTTAGGAGATGGGCGCGAGACCGCATGTAGGAAAGCGCCCGATCCGAGAGTCGGAAAGTCCAGTCGGCAAAAGGCGCCGACCCCGACGACACACCCACGTTCGCGGTGCCTCAGGCCCGTGTCACCGTGCTTCCTGGCGGCCCCGCGAAATACTCTTCGTCGGTGACGTGCTGCATCCAGTCGACGTTCTTGCCATCGAGCGCCTCGACGACCGAGATGTGCGTCATGGCCGTCGTCGCCGTCGCGCCGTGCCAGTGCTTGTGGCCCGGCGGGCACCAGACGACGTCCCCCGCCCGGATTTCGACGATCGGCTCACCTTCGCACTGGGTCCACCCGCATCCGGCGGTGACGATCAAGGTCTGCCCCAACGGATGGGTGTGCCAGGCCGAACGCGCACCCGGCTCGAACGTGACGCTGGCGCACGACACGCGCGATGGCATGGGCGAATTGTTGAGGGTGTCGATGCGGACCGTGCCTGTGAAGAATTCGGCGGGTCCCTTGACGGACGGTTGTGTACCGGGGCGGATGAGCTTCATTGAAAGTGCCTTTCGGTGGGTGCGAACGCTGCGAAACAGGGCAGCGGGCCCACTGTACAAATCGTAAGAGGACTTGCTCGGATTGAGAAAACTGATCACAGATTTCTGCAAATTGTTCACCCGGCGACCCCATCGGCGTTCTTTGCGGTGCCTCCTCGGGGTGCAGGCCCAGGGCGGCGCAGGGGGTCGACTGCGGCCAAGGTCAGGGCCCGGAACCCGTGAATTGGGGGGATAGAAAGCAGCGCGAACGCTGGCTAAATCTGTAACAAGTCATAAAATGTTTGAACGGTAGCAAGTCGCTTTCCGACCCTTTCAAGCCGCTCGCCATGATGACCTTGTGCCTGAAGCCTTTTCTGAAGCGTCTGGTCGTCATCGTGGCTTATCGCTTCGGCATCCTGCCTCGGCTCCACTGGCGATACACGGATGCGAAGGGACATGCGGACTGGCTACGCAAGAACAGGCACATGGACATCGGCGCCGACACGCGCATCAATCCCGACGCCCATTTGATGGACTGGTGGAAACTGAAGATCGGTAGCGGCTGCGCCATCTCGTTCTGTACCTTCGTGACCCACGACGCCCTCGACCATTCGCACCCCTGGAGGTGCGATGGCGGTCAGCGCAGGGATCACCCCGTGACGGTCGTCGAGGACGGCGTGCTGATCGGCTGCGGCGCCATCATCTTTCCCGGCGTTCGGATTGGCCGAGGCAGCATCGTCGGCGCCGGCTG
>JALYHO010000006.1 GCA_030776545.1 Pseudomonadota bacterium
GCGCAGCGCCGGGCTCAATGCCGACCAGATTCAATACCTGAGCGCACACGGCACGTCCACGCCGCTGGGCGACCTGAACGAAACCAACGCCATCAAGCTCGCCTTCGGTGCCCATGCCAAGAGCGACCTGGTCATCAGTTCGACCAAGTCGATGACGGGTCACCTGCTGGGCGGCGCCGGGGGCATCGAATCGGTGTTCACGGTGCTGGCCATCAAGCACCAGATCGTGCCGCCGACCATCAACATCTTCAACCAGGATCCCGAGTGCGACCTGGACTACTGCGCCAACACCGCGCGCGAGATGAAGATCGAGCATGCCGTGAAGAACAACTTCGGCTTCGGTGGCACCAACGGCACCCTGGTTTTCAAGCGCGTTTGACAGCGGCGCCGTCACCGCCCTTTCGACCTGGCGCCCATGCGCGCGGCCCCGGCATACCAAGTGACGCTGCGCCGATTCGGCGCCTGGCAGATCGCCGTTCGGCTGCTTGCCGGGTGCACCGAGGCCGCGCTGCTGGCGTGGGTGCTGGGCCGCGACCCGCCGAACGGATTCGAGATCTTCGCGGCGGGATGCGCAGCGCTGGTGGTGTGGCGCTGCGCCGCGTCGCTCACCCGGACGCCGGCCATGACGCTGCGTTGGGACGGGCAGCTCTGGTGGCTCGGCCAGGCCGATACGGACCCCGCGGGACCCGTCGGGCCGGCGCCTCGGCCTGGCCACGTTCAGGTCGCGCTCGACCTGGGATCCTGGATGCTGCTGCGCTTCACACCCGCATCCGCGGCCCGGGCACGCTGGTCGGGTGCGAGGATGCCCAGCCTCGTCACTTGGCTGCCTGCACAGCGCGCCGGCCTCGAGACCGAGTGGCACGGACTGCGTTGCACCGTCTTCGCGCCCCTGCCGTCCCGAGCGCCGGAACCGGCCGACGCGCGGACCCGGCCGGAGCAGGCGGCCTGACATGACCGACATGCTCCGTCCCGATGCCGACGCGGCGCTGATCGAGCGGGTGAAAGCGGGCGACGTCAAGGCCTTCGAGATGCTGGTGGTCAAATACCAGCGCCGCATCGAGCGCCTGATCGGACGCATGGTCCGGGACGTCGACCTGGTACCCGACATCGCCCAGGAAACCTTCATCCGGGCCTACCGGGCCATCCCGCAGTTCCGGGGCGAGAGCGCGTTCTACACCTGGCTCTATCGGATCGCCGTCAACACGGCCAAAAAGGCGTTGATGGAGCTCAAACGCGATCCCCTGGTCACCGAGTCCGCGCGCGCGGCCCGCGACGAAGACGACGACCATCCGTCGCGTGTGGAGAACGAACTCAGCTCCGGAGAAACCCCCGACGCAGTGCTGGCAAGCAAGCAAATCGCTTCCGCAGTGAACTTTGCGATCGAAGCGTTGTCGGAAGATCTGCGCCAGGCGATCACGTTGCGCGAGATCGAAGGTCTCAGCTACGAGGAAATCGCCGAGTTGATGGCTTGCCCCATCGGCACCGTGCGCTCGCGGATCTTTCGCGCGCGTGAGGCCATCGCGCAGCGTTTGAAACCGCTGCTCGACACGCGAGAGGGCGAGCGGTGGTGAAGCGGGGGAAGGACGCCTCGCCTGCGAGGAAAACCGCGAAGGCGCCGGCGCGGGCCGGCGTGGAGGCGGCGCGTCGTCATGAAGGCAATACGTGGGTCATTGCGGGAGCAGGTCATGTGGGATGAATCGGAAACCGGCGCAACCAGGCGCGAGCGCATGTCGGCGCTGCTCGACGGCGAGCTCGACCGCGACGCGGTGATCGCCGCGTGCGCGCACTGGCACCAGAGTGCCGAGTCGCGTGCCGTCTGGCACGCCTATCACCTGATCGGCGACGCCTTGCGCTCCGACGACCTGGCCCGTCACCCCGCCCGCGATGCGAGTTTCCTTCACGGCTTGCGCGCCCGGCTGGCCGAGGAGCCGGTCGTGCTGGCGCCCGTCGTCGCCGCCGCCCCCGCAGACCCGCGTCTGGTGGCCGTACCGGGCGGCGCATCGCGCCGTCGGGCCTGGCGCAGTTCGGTGGCGATCGCCGCGGGCGTGGTCGTGGTCGCCGGCGTGCTGACCTCGCCGCGCCTGGGTGTCCTCTCCGATCGCCCGGCCGCTTCCCAGAGCTTCGCACAGACACCGACCCCCGCCCCGGTGGCGCTGGCGGATCGTTCACCCGGCGTCATTGCCGCGGCCCTGCGTCCTGAAACGGGTCCGGCCTCCGGCGCGGCGCCGGCAGTGCCGGAATCCTTCGTCGCCAACGACGACCTGATTCGCGATGCCCGGCTCGATCGCTACCTGGCCGCGCATCAACAGTTCGCGGGCAGTTCGGCGCTCGGCGTGCCGTCGGCCTACCTGCGCAACGCGACCGCCGAAGTGCCTGGGCGCTGACTCGACCATGAGCCCTGCTCTCGTTTATTTGCCGGGCGTGCTCCGGGCCCGCCCCTGGGCGGGACTGGCGCTGGTCGGCTTGCTCTGGGCCGGAGTCCCGTCCTGGGCGCAATCGCCGGCCGGCGTGACCGGCGCCGACCCGCAAGCGGCGCAAGTGCGGGGCTGGCTGCTGCGCATCCACGAGGCCGCCAGTCATCGCAATTTTCAGGGCACCTTCGTGGTGAGCGGCGGTGGCACGGTCTCGAGCGCCCGCATCGCCCACTATTGCGAAGGCCCGAATCAGTACGAGCGCAGCGAGGCGCTCGACGGCCCGGCCCGCCACGTCTACCGCCGCAACGACGTGGTGGCCACGTTGTGGCCCGCGACCCGCACCGCCACGGTCGAACAACGCGACTCGGTCACGCAGTTCCCCGGGCTGTTGCAGGCCGGGGACGACCGGATCACCGAGTTCTACGACGTCCGCTTGCAAGGCGCCGACCGCGTCGCCGGCCGCACCGCCGACGTGCTCGTCGTCAAACCGCGCGACGGCTGGCGCTATGGCTACCGGCTCTGGTCCGACCAGGCGTCGGGCCTGCTGCTGCGCGCCGACGTGCTGGGCGAGCGACACGAGGTCCTCGAATCGTCGGCCTTCTCCGATGTCGCGGTCGATGTCCGGCCGCAGCCCGAAAGCGTCCTGGCGCCGATGCGCCGGCTCGACGACTACCGGGTGCTGCGACCCGTGCTCGTTCCGACCGGCCTCGAATCCGAAGGCTGGACCTTGCGCGCGCCGGTCCCTGGCTTTCGGCAAGTGAGCTGCGTCAAGCGCCCGATGGACGGCGCGGCCGACGATGCACCGGCCGGTCACCGCGCCCTGCAAACGATTTATTCCGACGGACTCACCTATGTGTCCGTTTTCATCGAGCCCTACGATCCGGCGCGGCACCCGCACGCGATGCAGGCGTCGGTCGGACCGACCCAGACCTTGATGCAGCAGCAGGGCGACTGGTGGGTGACCGTCGTCGGCGACGTGCCACCTGCGACACTCCGGCTCTTCGCGAAGAGTTTGGTGCGCAGCAAGCCATGACCGCGTCGCGCGTGCGGCGCACGGCTTGCATCCGCACCCTCGTGATCTCCATCCAACTTGCAACGCCGGGGAGGCGCACTTGATCGACGCAGCACTGCATTCCATACGTGGCCTTTCCGTTCGCGCCATGGGTCGACGCCGTGGCCTCCTCGGCGCCATGGCCCTTGCGGCGGGCGTAGCCGGGATGGGGGTCGCGGCGCCGGCGCTGGCCCAGGGCCTGCCCGACTTCACCGAACTGGTCGAAAAGGTCGGCCCGTCGGTGGTCGGCATCCGCACCACCGAGCGGCCACGCACGGCGCGCAACGGCAGCCCCGAGATCGACGAGGACATGCAGGAATTCTTCCGCCGCTTCGGTATCCCGCTTCCGAAGCGGCCGACGCCAAGCCCGAACCCGCGCACGCCCCAGCAGCCCGCGCCCGACAGCGAACCCCAGACGCGCGGGGTGGGATCGGGCTTCATCCTGAGCGCCGACGGCTACGTGATGACCAACGCCCATGTCGTCGACGGCGCCGATGAAGTCGTCGTGACCCTCACCGATGCGCGCGAGTTCAAAGCCAAGATCATCGGGGCCGACATGCGCTCGGACGTGGCCATCGTGAAAATCGACGCGGTCGCGCTGCCGGCCGTGCGCATCGGCGACGTCGGCCGGCTGAAGGTCGGCGAATGGGTGATGGCCATCGGTTCGCCCTTCGGCCTGGAGAACACCGTCACCGCGGGGATCGTCAGCGCCAAGTCGCGTGACACCGGTGACCTCGTCAAGCTCATCCAGACCGACGTGGCGATCAACCCCGGCAATTCCGGCGGCCCGCTGATCAACCTGCGCGGCGAGGTGGTGGGCATCAACTCGCAGATCTACAGCCGCTCCGGCGGCTTCATGGGCATCTCGTTCGCGATCCCGATCGACGAGGCGATCCGGGTCTCCGACAGTCTGCGCACCAACGGACGCGTGATCCGCGGCCGCATCGGCGTGGCGATCGGCCCGGTCTCCAAGGAAGTGGCCGAGTCGATCGGCCTGGGCAAGCCGATCGGCGCCCTGGTCAGCAATGTCGAATCGGGCGGCCCCGCCGACAAGGCCGGCGTCGAGGCCGGCGACATCATCACCAAGGTCGACGGCAAGACCGTGGACAAGTTCGGGGACCTGCCTCGCATGGTCGGCGTCACCAAGCCGGGCTCCAAGACGCTCCTGCAGATCTATCGGCGCGGCGCCTTCCGCGACCTCGCCGTGGTGGTGGTGGAGTTCGACTCGGCCGAGCGGGCCGCGAGCACGCCCGGCCACGAGAGCCCCAAGGCGCCGGTCACCCCGAGCCCCCTCGGACTCGCCGTCTCCGACCTGAGCGAGGCGCAACGGCGCGACCTGAAAGTCAAGGGCGGCGTGCGCATCGACGGCGCCGACGGACCTGCCGCGAAGGCGGGCGTGCGCGAGGGCGACGTGCTGCTGTCGATCGACAACAACGAGATCGCGAACGTCAAGCAATTCGAAGGCGTCGTCGCCAAACTCGACAAGGGCAAGGCGGTGACGGTGCTGGTCAAGCGCGGCGACGTGGTCAATTTCATCATCATCCGACCCGTTCGCTGAATCGCTGGGGACCCGGGGGCCCGTCGATCCCGGGCGTTTCGACGGGTCTTTTCAGCACGTGGGAAGGGCCGGTCCGTTACAACTTCGCCGGGCGGCATGCTATATGTCAGTGGGTGCATACTTCTCTGGCTCTCGGGCGCGATTGTTTTTGCGCCAAGCTAGAATCGAACGCATCCGAGCCCCCATTTTGTTGAATCGCGCAACGAAACCGGGGCCCGCGAACTATCCCCAAGACATCCACAAGCTTTTGTGGATAACTTGTTGATAGTTTTTGCTGTTGGCGCCTTGCAACGACAAGAAATCGAGCACCGGCGCGGTTTGCAGCCTGCCTCTTTTGACTACAATGAAATCCCAACAAGCAGTTGCCAATCGTTTTGTTGGAAGGCGCGTCATCGATTCGACGTGCCTTTTTTTTATGTATGCGCTGCTCGAGCGAGCAGCGTTTTTCGCTCCGGGATCGCCGTGCGACCAAGCACCCACGCGTGAGTTCGCCTGCACCGCATAGCGGCGCAGCGAGCGCTCCTGCAGCAGCCCGCCGTCCCCATGGATCACATCAGAAATTTTTCGATCATCGCGCACATCGATCACGGCAAGAGCACGCTCGCGGATCGCTTGATCCAACGCTGCGGTGGACTCTCGGACCGCGAGATGGAATCGCAGGTGCTCGACTCGATGGACATCGAGCGCGAGCGCGGCATCACCATCAAGGCGCAGACCGCTTCGCTGGAATACAAGGCCCGCGATGGGCGGGTCTACAACCTGAACCTGATCGACACCCCCGGGCATGTCGACTTCTCTTATGAGGTGAGCCGCTCGCTCTCCGCGTGCGAAGGCGCCCTGCTGGTGGTGGACGCGAGCCAGGGCGTGGAGGCGCAGACCGTCGCCAACTGCTACACCGCGCTCGACCTCGGGGTCGAAGTGGTGCCGGTGCTCAACAAGATGGACCTGCCCAACGCCGACCCGGACAACGCCAGGGCCGAGATCGAGGACGTCATCGGCATCGACGCCGACCACGCGATCGCCTGCAGCGCCAAGACCGGGATGGGCATCGACGACATCCTCGAGGCCGTCATCACGCGCATGCCGGCGCCGCGCGGCAACCCCGACGCGCCGCTGCGCGCGATGATCGTCGACTCCTGGTTCGACAACTACGTCGGCGTCGTCATGCTGGTGCGGGTGGTCGACGGCGCGCTGCAAAAAGGCGAGCGCATCCGGATGATGGCGAGCGACGCGGTCTACAACGCCGACAGCCTCGGCGTCTTCACGCCCAAGGCGCTGCCGCGCGAGCGACTGGCCGCCGGCGAGGTCGGCTTCATCATCGCCGGCATCAAGGAACTCCAGGCGGCACGGGTCGGCGACACCATCACGCTCGAGAAAAAGCTGCCCAACAACCTCGGACCCGCCACGCAGGCCTTGCCTGGCTTCAAGGAGATCCAGCCCCAGGTCTTCGCCGGCCTCTATCCGACCGAGGCGAGCGAGTACGACCAGCTCCGCGATGCCCTCGAAAAGCTCAAGCTGAACGACTCGTCGCTGCGCTACGAACCCGAGGTCAGCCAGGCCCTTGGCTTCGGCTTCCGGTGCGGCTTCCTCGGCTTGCTGCACATGGAGATCGTCCAGGAGCGCCTCGAGCGCGAGTTCGACCAGGACCTGATCACCACCGCGCCTTCGGTGGTGTATGAGGTCGAGTTGAACGACAAGCAGGTGGTCCAGGTCGACAACCCGTCCAAGATGCCCGACCTCGGCCGCATCCACGAGATCCGCGAGCCCATCGTCACGGTGCACCTCTACATGCCACAGGACTACGTCGGTCCGGTGATGACCCTGGCCAACCTGAAGCGGGGCTTGCAGACCAACATGGCCTACCACGGCCGCCAGGTCATGCTGACCTACGAGATGCCGCTGGCCGAGATCGTGCTGGATTTTTTCGACAAGCTCAAGAGCGTGTCGCGGGGCTACGCTTCGATGGACTACGAGTTCAAGGAGTACCGTGGGGCCGACGTGGTCAAGGTCGATATCTTGCTCAACGGCGACAAGGTCGACGCGCTCTCCATCATCGTCCACCGCAGCCAGAGCCAGTACCGCAGCCGGGCCGTGGTGGCCAAGATGCGCGAGTTGATTTCGCGCCAGCAATACGACGTCGCGGTGCAGGCGGCCATCGGTGCCAACATCATCGCGCGTGAGACAATCAAGGCTTTGCGCAAAAACGTGATCGCCAAATGCTATGGCGGCGACATCAGCCGCAAGCGCAAGCTCCTCGAAAAACAAAAGGCCGGCAAGAAACGAATGAAGCAGATCGGCTCCGTCGAAGTGCCTCAGGAAGCGTTCTTGGCCATCCTGCAGGTGGAAGATTGATGGCTGCTCTGACCGGCGTGCTTTACGCCTTGCTCGCGGTGTTTCTGGGCGGGTGGTACTTCGGCAACTGGAGCGGCAACTTCTCGCTGCTGCTGCTGATCCTGACCGTCGTCACGTTCCTCTATTGGCTCGGCGAGCGCATGGTGTTCGCACCGCGCCGTGCCGCTGCCGCCGCCCGCCTCGAGCAGCAAGACGCGGTCCGACGCACCCGGCTGGCCGAGCAAGGGATCACCAAGGTCGACGACAACGTCGCCGCAGCGCGCGAGACGCTGCTCGCCCAGCCCTGGTGGCTCGACTGGACCGCCGGCCTCTTTCCGGTGATCCTGGTCGTGTTCCTGCTGCGCTCCTTCCTGTTCGAGCCGTTCAAGATTCCGAGCGGCTCGATGATCCCGACCCTCCTGGTCGGCGACCTGATCCTGGTGAACAAGTACCACTACGGCATCCGGCTGCCGGTGATCAACAAGAAGATCATCGCCAACCACGACCCGCAGCGCGGTGACGTGATGGTGTTTCGCTACCCCAAGGACCCGACCGTCGACTACATCAAGCGCGTGGTCGGCGTCCCCGGCGACCAGGTGACGTTCAAGAACCAGCACCTCTCGGTCAATGGGGTCGAAATGCCCTTGACCCAGGTGCCGCCTCCCGGCTTCTACGACGAGGATGCGCGCCGCTACGTGCCCGAATTCAAGGAGAGCCTGAGCGGCGTCGACCACGACATCCTGCTCGACACGCGCGCCCAGCCTTACTACGGCAGTCCCGACAAGATCGATTTTCCGTTTCGGGACAACTGCCGCTACAGTGCCGAGGGCGTGAGCTGCCAGGTCCCGCCCGGGCATTACTTCATGATGGGTGACAACCGCGACAACTCGCAAGATTCCCGTTACTGGGGATTCGTACCGGACGAAAACATCGTCGGCAAGGCATTCTTCGTCTGGATGAATTTCAGCGATCTCAAGCGCATCGGTTCCTTCCATTGAGCCGGCACGCCACCAAGGAACAGCACAGCATGACACTCGAGCGACGAATTTCCCGGCGATCGATGCGCGGCAGGCAGCGCGGAGTGACGCTGTTCGGCCTCCTCTTCTGGGCCGTTGTGGTGGGCATGGGCGCGCTGATCGGGATGAAGGTGCTGCCGACGCTCAACGAATTTTTCACCATACAGAAGGCGGTCAACAAGATCGCCAACGAGGGCCTGACCACCGTGCCCGAGATACGGGCCGCGTTCGAGCGCACCAAGGACATCGAATACTCGATCACCTCGATCAGCGCCAAGGACCTCAACATCACCAAGGAGAACGACAAGGTCGTGATCGGCTTCGCCTACGACAAGGAGGTCGAATTGGTCAAGCCGGTCTACCTCTTGATCAAGTACGAGGGGCGCTCCAAATAGGCGCTTCCCGGACCCATGGATACACCCCTTGATGCACTGCAGCGCCGCATCGGCCATCGCTTCAAAGATGCCGAACTGCTCGGCCGCGCGCTGACGCACCGCAGTTTCGGCGCCGACCACAACGAGCGGCTCGAATTTCTGGGCGACGCCGTCCTGAGCCTGGTCATTTCCGGCTTGCTGTACGAGCGTTTCGCCGGGTCGGACGAAGGCGACCTGACCCGCGTGCGGGCGCACCTCGTGCGCGAGGAGAGTCTGCACCGGGTCGCCTTGCAGCTCGCACTGCCCGAAGTGCTGCGCCTCGGCGAGGGCGAGGCCCGCGGCGGCGGCGCTCAGCGCGCATCGATCCTGGCCGACGCGCTGGAAGCGCTGATCGGCGCGACCTTCCTCGACGGCGGTTTCGAGGCCGCGCGCACGGTCGTGACCGGGCTCTTCGGCGAGATCATCGCCACCACCGACGTCGCCAGCTGGTCCAAGGACGCCAAGACCGAGTTGCAGGAGTGGTTGCAGGCCCGCCGCCTGCCGGTCCCCACCTACCGCATCCGCGCCACCCGCGGCCAGGCCCATGCACAGACCTTCGACGTCGAATGCTCGGTGCCGGCACTGAACCTCGTGGAGGAGGGCGTCGGCCGCTCGCGGCGTGTCGCCGAACAGGAAGCCGCGCGCCGCATGCTCGACGCGCTCAAGCATGTCGACAAGCCCGATGGCCCGCTGCACGCCTGACGCGCTCCGATGACGCCACCCGACGCCGCCCCCGGCCCTGAGCAGCCGGGCCCCGCACCCGGTTCGCAGCGCTGCGGCCTGGTCGCGATCGTCGGGCGTCCGAACGTCGGCAAGTCGACCCTGTTGAACGCCCTGGTCGGCCAGAAGGTGAGCATCACCTCGGCGAAGGCCCAGACCACCCGGCACCGCATCACCGGCATCCGGACCCTCGGCGACTCGCAGTTCGTGTTCGTCGACACCCCCGGCTTCCAGACCCGCCACAGCGCGGCCCTCAACCGCAACCTCAATCGCACCGTGCAGGGCGTGCTGAGCGACGTCGACGTGGTGCTGTTCGTGGTCGAGGCCGGACGCTTCGGACTCGACGATGCCAAGGTCCTCGCGCTCATCGGCCCGGGCAAGCCGGTGTTCCTGATCGCCAACAAGCTCGACGCCGTCGTTCGGCGCGCCGACCTGGCGCCCTGGTTGCAAGGCATGCAGGCGCATCACGCCTTCGCCGAATACGTTCCGCTCTCGGCCCGCAAGGACGCCGACGTGCAACGCCTCTTCAAGATCATCGAACCCTACCTGCCGCAGCAGCCCTGGTTCCACGAAGAAGACGCCCTCACCGATCGCAGCGACCGCTTCCTGGCCAGCGAAATCATCCGCGAGAAGCTGTTTCGTCTCACCGGCGACGAGCTGCCCTACACCTCGACGGTCGTGATCGACAAATTCGAGGAAGAGGGCCAGCTCAGGCGAATCGCCGCGACCATCGTGGTCGAGCGCGACTCGCACAAGGGCATCGTGATCGGCAACGGCGGCGAGCGCCTCAAGCGCATCGGCTCGGAAGCCCGCCAGGAGCTCGAGACCCTGCTGGACGCCAAGGTCTTCGTCGAACTCTGGGTCAAGGTGCGCTCCGGCTGGGCCGACGACGAGGCCCATCTGCGTTCCTACGGCTACGAGTAGCACGTTCGATGGCGACGCGGGCGTCTCGCCCTTCCGCGACCACCGCGGCCTTCGTGCTGCACCGCTACGACTGGAGCGAGTCGAGCCTGATCCTCGACTTGTTCACTCGCGAGCACGGCCGGCTGGCGGTCGCGGCCAAGGGGGCCAAGCGTCCCTACTCCCAGCTGCGCAGCGTGCTGCTGCCCTTCCAGCGCATCACGGTCACGCTCGGCAAGGCCGCGCTGCAGGACGAGAGCAGCACCGAGGTCCAGACGCTGCGGGGGGCGGAATGGGCCGGGGGCGGTGCGATGTTGACCGGGGCCGCGCTGTTCAGCGGCTTCTATCTCAACGAACTGCTGATGAAGCTCACCGCGCGCCACGACCCGCATCCCGTGCTCTTCGACGCCTACGCGGGCACGGTGCCGGGGCTGGGAGCGCCCGACGATGCCACCGTCCAGGCCACGCTGCGCGCCTTCGAATTGACCCTCCTGGCCCGGCTTGGCCTGCTGCCCGAACTCGATGTGGTCACCTCGACCCAGGAGCCGGTGACGCCGGCGGGCGGCTATGCCGTGCGGCCCGACACCGGCGTGCTCCCCGCCGAGGCCGGTGACACGGAGCTGAGCGGTGCCGCGCTCGTCGGGTTGCAGGCCGCCCTCGACCACGGCGGGCTCGCCGCGCTCCAGCACGCGTGTCGGGGGTGCCTCGTCCCGTTGCGGCAGCAACTCCGGGTCCTGATCCAATCCCAGCTCGGCGCCGCCACCTTGCGCACCCGACAAGTCATGCTCGGCTTGCAAAGCCTGTAAATTCGGCGCATGAATCCTCTGGTCACTTCGGGGCTGGGCACCCACCGTGGCGCCACCGCGCTGTCGGTCAACGTCAACAAGGTCGCGCTGCTGCGCAACACGCGCGAACTCGGCCTGCCAAGCGTCGTGCGCGCGGCCACCGTCGCGCTCGAAGCCGGTGCGCAGGGCATCACCGTGCACCCGCGGCCCGACGAGCGGCACATTCGGCGCCACGACGTGCTCGAACTCGCCGAACTGCTGCAGCGATGGCCGCAGGCCGAATACAACATCGAAGGCAACCCGTTCCACAACCTGATGGAGGTGTTGCGAGAGCTGGTCGCGCGCAGGCTCCCGGTGCACCAGGTCACTTTCGTTCCCGACAGCATCCAGCAGTCGACCTCCGACCACGGCTGGCGATTCCCGCACGACGCCGATGGGCTCGCACCCTTGATCGACGAGGCCCGCGCGCTCGGGGTTCGGGTCAGCCTGTTCATGGATCCCGCGCCCGAGGCCATGGCCGCGGTGCGTGCCCTGGGTGCCGATCGGGTCGAGCTCTATACCGAAAGCTATGCGCGGGCCTACCTGAGGGGCGCCCCTGGTGAGGCACTCGACGGCTTCGCTCGCAGCGCTCGCGCCGCGCTCGGCGAGGGCCTCGGGATCAACGCCGGCCACGACCTGAACCGCGCCAACCTGACCGAATTCCTGCGCCAGGTGCCCGGAGTGCAAGAGGTCTCGATCGGTCATGCCCTCATCGCCGACGCGCTCGAGAGCGGCTTGGCCGCGACGGTGCGGGACTACCTGCGCTGCATCCACCTCGCCACCGAGCCGGCATGATCTTCGGCATCGGGACCGACATCTGCGATGTGCGGCGAATCGCCACCACGTTGGCGCGGCGCGGCGAGCGCTTTGCCGAGAAAGTGCTGGGTCCGCACGAGATCGAGGTGTTCCGCGTGCGACGCGGCAAGGTCGAGGCGCGAGGCGTCAGCTACCTCGCGACGCGCTTTTCGGCCAAGGAAGCCTTCTCGAAAGCGATCGGCCTGGGCCTGCGCCTGCCCATGACATGGCGCGATTGCGAGATCGTCAAGGCCGCCAGCGGCAAACCCCAGATCCGCTTGCACGGTCCCTTGGCGCGCTGGTTCGAAGCCCGCGGCCTGCGTGCCCACGTGAGCATCACCGACGAGACCGACTACGCCGCGAGCTTCGTCGTGGTCGAGCAATCCGCTGCCGACGAACCATGACCGACATCGCCCACGCCCCCCTCGTCCTCGACATTGCCGGCACGACGCTCAGCGCCGACGATCGGCGCCGCCTGCGGCATCCATTGACCGGCGGCTTGATTCTTTTCTCGCGCAATTGGCAAAACCGCCTGCAGCTCACCGAACTGACGGCCGAGGTCAAGTCGCTCCGTCCCGACCTGCTGATCTGCGTCGACCACGAAGGGGGCCGGGTGCAGCGCTTTCGCACCGACGGTTTCACCCACCTGCCGCCGATGCGTGTGCTGGGGGAGATGTGGATGAACGACGGACGGCGCGGCCCCGGAAGTGGCGCCCTGGCGGCCACCGCCGCCGCGACGGCGGCGGGGCATGTGCTGGGGGCCGAGTTGCGAGCGTGCGGGGTCGACTTCAGCTTCACCCCGGTGCTCGACCTCGACCACGGCGCGAGCGCGGCGATCGGAGACCGCGCCTTCCACCGCGACCCGCGCGTCGTGACCCTGCTCGGCAAGAGCCTCATGCACGGCCTGCTGCTCGCCGGCATGGCGGCCTGCGGGAAGCATTTTCCGGGACACGGCTACGCGCACGCCGACAGCCACGTGGACTTGCCGATCGACACGCGCAGCCTGGAGGCGATCCTCGCCGACGACGCGCGGCCGTACGAGTGGCTGAGCACGGCGCTCGCGAGCGTGATGCCCGCCCACGTCATCTACTCCTCGGTCGACCCCCTGCCCGCAGGCTATTCGGCGCGTTGGCTCAAGGACGTGCTGCGACTGCAACTGGGATTCCAGGGCGCGGTGTTCAGCGACGACCTCAGCATGGCCGCCGCGCGGCGCATCGCGGGCGTCGACATCACCTACGCCGACGCTGCCATGGCCGCGTTGAATGCCGGGTGCGACCTGGTGTTGCTGTGCAACCAATCGCTCGCAGGCGGCGCGGCCCTCGATGCCGCGCTCGACGAACTGGCCCGAGGCCTGGATGAAGGCCTCTGGCACGCCGACCCGGACAGCGAGGCCCGACGGGTGGACCTGCTGCCGCAATCGGCCCCTTGGACGTGGGACGAGCTGATGCATTTGCCGGGGTATCAGCATGCGCTGGAGTGCCTGCCTTGAGGCGGTTGCATGCAGTGATCGGCTGCGACTTGGTTTGTTCCTACTTGGCCGGAACCTGGCCTGCGGGATCCGCCGCGATCATCACCTGACCGGCCAAGGGAAGACTCCGGGACGAGGAGCCGACGAGGATGCGATTGCTTCCGGCTGCTGCCGTCCACCGGCCGTTCCAGTATCTGAAGCGCCGGTCCTGGATCGACAACGTGACGTGCGCCGTCTGATTCGGCGCCAGCACCACGCGGCTGAAACCGGCCAGGCTCTTCGGAGGGGCGCCGACATTGGCCGGCTGACTCACGTAGACCTGCGCGACTTCAGCGCCGGCACGCGAGCCGGTGTTGGTGACATCGAATGCCACCGGCACGTGGCCCGCCGCGTCGCGTGAGCCGAGGACGAGATTGCTGAAGCTGAAGGTTGTATAGGACAAGCCGTAGCCGAAAGGGTACATCGGCTCGATGTTGCGGCGGTCGTACCAGCGGTAGCCGACATCCTCGCCTTCGGAGTATTCCACGGCATTGCCAACGCCCGGAAATTGCTGCGGCGTGCTGGCCGGCACATCGGCCAGCGATCGGGGGAAAGTCACGGGCAGCCGGCCTGAAAAATTTTCATCGCCGAACAGGAGCGCCGCAAGCGCCCGTCCATATTCCTGGCCCGGGTACCACGCTTCGATGATGGCGCCCACCGACGCCGCCCATGGCAAGACCATGGCTGATCCGGAATTGATCACGACGACCGTGCGCGGATTGGCCGCCGCCACGTCGGCGATCAACTGATTCTGCGCGTCGGGAAAGTCGATGCTTGTCAGGTCCAGGCCTTCGCGCTCTGCAACGGTGGCGAAGACCACTGCCACGTCGGCCGAGCGTGCAGCGGCAAGCGCCTGATCGCGCGCCGAGCCGTCCCAGTAGGTGACATTCGCGCCGGCGCCGGCGCGATCCTTGATGCCCTGATAGGGCGATACCGTCGCGCCGGGGATCACGCTCGAGCTGCCGCCACCGTTGAACATCACGGTTTTGTCACCGCCGTCGCCGATCACAGCGATGGAGCGGACAGCCTGGGTCAGCGGGAGAATGCCGCCCGAATTTTTCAGCAGGACGCTGCCTTCGATGGCCACCCGACGTGCGATGTCGACATGGCCAGGCGTCGTCACCACGGCATCGATGCTGCCTTTTGGCGAGTGATCGAAGAGGCCGAGGCGGAACATCGATGTCAAGATGCGGCGCACCTTGTCGTCGATGGTGGAGACCGGGACCGCGCCGCTTTTCACCGCCGCAGTGAGCGGGTCGCCGAAATAGGTCTGATGCGCCATTTCCATGTCCAGCCCGTGGTTGGCCGAGTCCGTCGTGTGGGTCGCACCCCAGTCGGACGTGACGAATCCCGTGAAGCCGATCTCTCCTTTCAGGATGCCGACAAGGGTTCGGTTGCTGTCGCACGCCGAAACGCCGCCAATCCAGTTGTAAGAGCACATGACCGAAGCGACGTTCGCCTCGGTCACCGCATGCTCGAAAGCCGGGAGGTAGATTTCGTGCAGTGTTCGGTCGGACACGATGACGTTGTCCGCGGGGTGATTGCGATAGGTCTCCTGGTTGTAGGCGACATAGTGTTTCACCTGCGCCATCGGCCCTTGACTTTGAATTCCCTGGATGTCCGCTGAACCCATCTTGCCAGCAAGGAATGGATCTTCTCCGAGAGATTCGAAGGCGCGACCCCACCGCGGATCCCGCACGATGTTGATGGTGGGAGCGAGCGAGATGTTGACGTTCTTGTTCCAGTGCTCGATGCCGATGACCTCGCCGTACTTTTGCATCAAAGCGGTGTCCCAGCTTGCCGCGCCTGCCACCGGTGCAGGCAGCTGAGTGGCTCCGGTGAGCTTGTCCCCGACGCCGGCAGGCCCGTCCTGCAAATGCAGCGCCGGAATTCCGAGGCGGCTATTGCCGTCTACGCAGCCAACGTAGCCGCATGCGGCGCCGCCATGCAGCATGGATAGCTTTTCAGTGAGTGTCATTGCGCCCAGCAGCGCTTCGGCGCGCTGCGCCGAGCTGAGAGAAGTCGAATCCCAAGCGTTGGCCGCCCGCGCCGTCTCGGGCAAGGCGGTGCAACCGCATGCAGCGGCGATGGCCGCGATGAGCAACGCCCGATCCAGCGTGCGGTCTCTGGTTCTCATATTGCTAACTCCACGAATTGGTTGGGAGAGGCAGTATTGGCGGTGCTGAACGGCCTCTCAATACGTACTTACGCGAAGAACCGCCAAGCGTCCCGCTGAACTCGTGGCATAGACATGGCTGCCCTTCTCAAGAGCGGCCGGGGTCAGGGCCAGGGCACCGAATGCATTGCCGAGTTGGTTGGGACAGCGGCGTGGCGACGGGCTCGATTCCTCCCGCCCAGCGCCGCGAGCGCTTCTGACGACCTGGCTGGGGTCCGGGGCGGCATGTTCATGCTTTGGGAGAAGCATCGACTGGTCACGGACGCGGCCATGGGACTGGCTCGACCTCAAGCAATGCGAAGAGATACCGATAAAGGCGTATCCCTCGCTCGCGCCCACGCGTTGCACGTTTTCAATTCCATATCGCCTTCGATGAGACACGTTCGGACTCTGGCTTTCAGGACTCATCCCGAACGGGTCGCCGGCGCCTTGTTGATGGCGCTTGGACTCTCGACCGTGCTCGGCTGGCTCCTTCGGCGCCCGGCATGGTTCGAACTTCTGCCTGGCCTGTTGCCGATGGTCTTCAACACCGGCGCTTGTTTTTTCCTGTGCGGCGTGGCTTTCGGACTGACGGGCGTCGGGGGGGTCGGCACGCGGCGGGTTCGCGGCGGGCTCTGCGGGGTCGTGGCGGCCCTGGCCATCGTCACGCTGATCGAGGTGAGTCTGGACCGCGATCTGGGTGTCGATCTTCCCTCGCTGCACACGTGGTACGACTATGGCAACGTCCGACCCGGCCGGATGGCGCCCAACACGGCGCTTGCCTTCTGGCTGATCGCCGCCGGCCTGGCGCTGGCCGACCGGGTGCGCACCCGCCAGGGCGCGGTGGCGACGATGGCGGTGACGTTCACGGTCTTGACGATCGGGCTGGTCGGGGGAGTCGGTTACCTGATGTCGCCGGACCTCCTGTTCGGCTGGGCGCGCTCTGCGCGAATGGCACTGCACACGGCGGGTGGCGTGATCGTGGCCTCCATGGGCCTGTGGTGCACCTGGACGCGGCGCGACTGGTGGACCAGCGAGCGCTATTTCTACCAGGGCGACAAAATTCGCTTGTTGAGTGCCGCGGTTCTCGTCGTCGTGACCATCACCGCGGGGCTGAGCGGCTTCGTGCTGTTGCAGCGCAGCTTCGAAGCCTCGCTCGAGACGAGGCTCGCCGCCGCTGCCCAGGTGCGTGGGCCGTGGTTGCGCGCCGTCGTGGAGGGCCTCTCCGGTAGCTCGCGCAGCGCGATCGAGGCGGCCGGAATCGGTGGTTCGACGCCTCGACCGCGCGATCTGGAAAGGGCGGCCCAGACGCTCCTGGGGGCGGGCTATCGCAGCGTCGTCTACCGAAATCCGCAGGGCAGGGTGTTGGCTCAGTACGGCGCCGTCTCCGAGCCCGCCGTCTTCGTCGCCCCTCTCGATCCGGCGGCAAGCGCTGCCCTCGTGTGGCGCGGTGAGTTGCGGCTTCGAACCCACCACGTGCTGGCCAGTGCCCCCGCAGGGGCCATGACCGTCGCGGCGGTCGACCTCGAATCGGACGCATCGCGTCTCGCGCCCTTGCTCTTTGGCGTCGGCGCCTTGGGCGCGACGGCCGAGGTCACGGCCTGCCAGAGCCAGGGAGACATGCTTGTCTGCCTTCCCAATGCGCTCAATTCAGCGCCGTTCACCGTGGCGATGAAGCGTGACGCGAAGCATCCGCTGCCGATGCAACTGGCGCTCCTCGGGGGCCGCCCCGGCATCGTCCACGGGCTCGACTACCGAGGGCACACCGTCATCGCTGCCTACACCGCGCTGGCGCCGGGGCTGGGGTTCGTGGCCAAGCAGGATGCGGTCGAGGCCTATGCACCGATCCGCGCGGCGCTGGCAGTGGGTGCGCCTGTCATCGCACTCCTGGCGATCGCAGGTGCGGTGGCGATGGTGGCGCAACTCAACCCGCTCGTGCGCAGGATGAGGCAGTCCGAACGAGACACCGCCGCTGCGCTCGCGAAGAACCTTGCCGTGAGGGAGGCGGTCAGCGACGGAATCCTGACGCTGTCAGCCGACGGCCGCATCGAAACGTCGAATGCGGCTGCCAACTCGATGTTGGGCTACGCCGCGGGGCACCTCGACGGCAGCAACTTCTTCTGCCTGCTCGCTGAGCGGGTGCGAGCGCGGCAAAGGGAAGACTTCGAGGCTGCCATCAAACAGGGCGACCGGATGCTCGGGCCGACCTGCGAACGTGAGATCGAGGGCGTCCGCCACGACGGCTCCGAGTTTCCGCTCGAACTGACGCTCAATCCGGTCACGGGCGCCCAGACCACGCTGTTCGTCGCGGTGATGCGCGACATCACGGCGCGCAAGATGGCCGAGGATGTCCTGTCGCGCATGGCCCGGTTCGACGCGCTCACCGGGTTGCCCAACCGGGCCCTGTTCCACGACCGTCTGAGAACCGCCCTGGCGCGCGCACTGCGTTCGGGACAGCCCCTGGGCGTCATGTTCCTGGATCTCGACGGGTTCAAGTCCATCAACGACCGGTACGGACACTCCGCCGGCGACGAACTCCTCAAGCAAGTCGCTGCGCGCCTGACGGAGGCTGTCCGCAAGACCGACACGGTCGCCCGGCTGGCGGGCGACGAATTCACGATCGTTCTCGAGGGTCTGAATGCCGGTGCGCAGGATGCCGAACTCGTCGCGGACAAGGCGGTCTGCGCGATGCGGGACGCTTTCCACGTCGACGGAATCGACATGCGAGTGACCGTGAGCGTGGGCATCGCGGTCCATGACCCTCGAACCGAACCGCCCGTCGAGTTGGCGCAACTGCTTGCGCGCGCGGACCGGGCGATGTATGAGGTCAAGCGCACCGGGAAAAACGGTTTTTCGCGAAAGACCGACTTCACCGCAGCCGAGGCCGAGCGAGCGGGTGGGTTGACGGCAGCTTGATGTCGCAAAAAAGCTGCCGGGGCCGAGGCCGCGGCAGCGCTGGACGACGAACGAGTGCCTTCAGGCCGGGGGTTGGACTTCGGGCGGCGGGTTGTTGTCGAACGGCAGTTTGACCTGCGACAGGTCCTTGCGGGTTTCGATCAGGTCGAGCTTGCCCTCGGACACTGGCGCCGGAGGCTTGCGCTCGCGCGGCACATGGGTCGGCCGGGGTTCCTCGGCCATGGCGGCTTGCGCTGCGCGGATCTTCTCGGAGTCGGAGTTGACCCACTGCAGGCCAGCCGCCTGGGCGACTGCCTGGAGGTCGTCGAGGGGCAGCACGAACTCAGGGCGGGCCGCGGGCGTGGCGACCGCGGGTGCGGGCGCGCCGGGGACG
>JALYHO010000007.1 GCA_030776545.1 Pseudomonadota bacterium
GTCGGCGAGCACCCGGCCGAAGAACCCGAGCTCGACGGACGCACCGGGCGCGAGCGTGTGGCGGCGGTCCTGCAACGCGACCATGGCGTGCTCGTGCTGCAGCCGCACCGACGGCAGATCGCGCGCGCCGTCCGGCCGCCCGGCACGCGCGTCCCGACCGTGCACCTGCAAGGCATCGGTGGCATAGGCCACGGCGCGGTCCAGCGAGCCCTGGATCGACCAGGGGAAGCGACCGCCCACGGCCTGGTTCTGGCGTGTCGCGACCGTCACGCCCCGGGCCGGATGCTCGAGTGGCGCATGGTCGAGGTATTGACTGACGTAGTACTCGTTCAGGCGGATCGCGCCGTAGTCGGCCAGCGCCAGGTCCTGCCAGAGGGTCAGGTCGAACTCGGCGTCGACCTCGGACAGGTTGCGGACCTGCACATGCCAAAACCAGGCCGGTGCGTCGCTGGCCAGGCGCAGCGCGACGCGATAGGCCAGGCCGTTCCACTCGCCCACGCCGTCGAAGCGACCGGCCTCTGGCTCGGCGTTCCATCGCGTCGGACTGCTCGGGCCGAGCAGCCGCGTGCTCGCGGGTGTCGCGCCATGGCGGCGCAGCAGCAGATTGGCGGGCCCGCCTTCGAGCGCATTGCCGACGAACAGGTTGACCACGACGTCGCCCAAGGCCAGCGTGCGCAGCGCGCCATTGGATTCGAGTTCGACCCGCAGGCCTTGGGGTCGGCTCCAGCCGGGCCGCGGGAGCGAAGCAGAAACGGTCATGACAGGGCAGTGGGCGGCAGGCGCCGAAGTACTCGGTTCAGGCCGCCAGTGTGCCCGCAAACGCGACCGGCCTGATTCCCGTAGAGTGGGCGCCACTCGATGCCACCTGCCACAGCCCGGAGCCCGCACCCATGGAAGACCCGACGCCCTACGTTCCTCCCAAGGTCTGGCGCTGGAACGCGCCCAACGGGGGCCAGTTCGCGCACATCAACCGGCCAACCGCCGGGGCGACGCACGAGCACGAGCTGCCGGTCGGGCGCCATCCCTTGCAGCTCTATTCCCTGGGCACGCCGAACGGCCAGAAAGTCACCGTCATGCTCGAGGAACTGCTCGCGCTGGGCCATGCCGGGGCAGAGTACGACGCCTGGCCGATCAAGATCAACGAGGGCGACCAGTTCGGCAGCGGCTTCGTCGCCATCAACCCCAATTCCAAGATCCCCGCGCTGCTGGACCGGTCCGGGACGCCGCCGATACGCGTCTTCGAGTCGGGTGCGATCCTGCTCTACCTGGCGGAAAAATTCGGCGCTCTGCTTCCGACCGAGCCCGCGGCGCGGGCCGAATGCCTGTCCTGGCTGTTCTGGCAAATGGGCAGTGCGCCTTATGTTGGCGGCGGCCTGGGGCATTTCTACGCCTATGCCCCGACCAAGATCGAGTATGCGATCGACCGCTTCGCGATGGAGACCAAACGCCAACTCGACGTGCTCGATCGCCGTCTGGGCGAGAGTCCGTGGCTGGCAGGGCAGGACTACACCATCGCCGACATCGCGGTGTGGCCCTGGTATGGTGGCCTCGTCAAAGGCCAGCTCTACAACGCCGGGGAATTCTTGCAGGTCGAGTCCTACCGGCATCTCCGAGCCTGGGCCGACCGCATCGCCGAGCGACCTGCGGTGGTGCGCGGACGCAGGGTTAATCGCACCTGGGGTGAGGTGGCCGAGCAATTGGCCGAGCGCCATTGCGCGTCCGACTTCGACCGACCCCTGCCGGATTGAGTCGAGCCCTTCGGCTTCAAGTCCGAAGGGGGCAATACCCCGACCCCGAGAGCTTTGACGAACTGAAGCCCGAACCGCAGGATCAGGACACACACGCCTTCTCAGCCCATCAACGTCTGCATGCTGCGTTCATAGTGATCGGTGAGCCGATCGAACTGCCCCAGCAGGAGCTCACTCGTCTGCGCCACCTCGACCCTTCCCGCCGCCGTGCGGCAACGCGCGAGTGCGACTTCCAGGCCGCGCCACGCCGCAGCGGCCGCGTCGAGTTCGGCGCGAATGTCGCGCGTCGAGAGCGGTATCGCCTGCAGAAAATCCAGCCCCTCCAGGAACGACGCCCGCGTGGCCGCGACCGCGCGTTCAGCGGATTCGGGGTCGGGTGCACCGAGCTGCGCGGCGACCAGTGTCTGCTTGGCAAGGCGCTGGGCCAGCATGCGCTGACGGCCGGCGACGTTGATGACCCGCAACGTGGCGGCCAGCCCGGCGCTCTCGAGCGTGGCGGTCAGCAATTCGGCCTGCGCCAGCAGGGCCTCGGCCAGCGCGTCGATGTCAGCCAGGCGTCGGAGCTGGGGCGCGCGCTGCAGCTCTTCCTTCAAGCGCTGCCAAGGCGCCATCACGCCTTCCAGCAGATCGCCGAACGTCGGCATGGAGACGCTGCGCTGCAACGTTGCCAGGTTGTCCTCGGTGCGGCGGAACGCGGCGTCGAACCAGGCCGAGGTGGTTTCCGGCAAGACCTCCGCGCAACGCAGCGCATAGAGCAGCACGAGACGTTGCGAAAGCATGCGCAGTTGGCCGGCGCGGTTGACGGCTTCGGCATAGTGGGCCGAGTCGATGACTTGACGCGAGACCTGGCCGACGCGCTGTTTGCTGTGCATGGCCGCGCTGCGCAGCAGCCGGAAGGCGTCGTCTTCCGAGATCTGTCGGGCCCGCATCAGGATGCCTTTGGCGCGGTCGACCAGCTTGCGTTCGTCGAAACGGTGGTGGAGGTCGGCCAGTTGATCGCGTAGGGATTGTTCGTGCCTGAACCGTGCCTGCGCCACCTGGACCACCGAGCGCAGGCGCTGCAAGGCATAGCCGTTGATCACGTAGGCGTGGACGCCCGAGTGCATCGCCTGTTCGATCCTGGCGGCGTCGGGATCGGTCGTGAAGACGATCACGGGCAGCGCCGATGCCGCGGCGAGCGCCTTCGTGCTCGCGAACAGTGCATCGCCAGGGTGCGTTTCCAGGCAGATCACCACATCCGGTGCATGGCGGATCACCGCCTGCACCAAAGTGCCCGGTTCGACCTCACCCACGACGCGGATGCCGACCGATTCGAGGTCGGCGCCGAGCGGCGGGTCGGCGGGCCTGCCGGAGCTCGCGACGAGGGCTGAAATCATGGGGGATGCGGGCTGCACGGAATACAAGGGTTGACCATTCCATTAGCAAGTCGCACACCCGACCCCTCCGGGGCCTGGCACGCTATGTGCAAAGGCGAGGGTGGGCGCACCGCAGCGCCCGACTTTCGCAATCGCACTTGCCAGTCTTGCCCACAGCGCCGTGGGCATCGATGTGCCTCCATCCGGTCTGCCCTGACCGCCTCGACTCGGAGAACATCTTGACCCTCATTCCGCACGAATCCGCCCGCCGTTCGTCCGCGTCCGGCTCGGCCCCGTCCCGCCCGACCCGATCCACGCCCGCGGCCAGCCCGCGCTCGCCCCACTCGGAGCTCTCGTCATGACCCCTATCGAACCTCGCGTGCCGATGTCGCAGAAGGCGACCCGCATCGACCTCTTCAGCTTTTCCACGCCGCAGATGCGGGCCTTCCATCTGACCTGGATGGCCTTTTTCGTGTGTTTCTTCGCCTGGTTCGCGGTGGCGCCGCTGATGCCCGTGATCAAGGGCGAATTCAAGCTCACCGGCGACCAGATCGCCAACATCAACATCGCCGCCGTCGGCATCACGATATTGGTGCGCTTGTTGGTGGGGCCGCTGTGCAATCGGTTCGGCCCGCGCATCACCTACACCTGGCTGCTCGCGCTGGGAGCCATCCCGGTGTTCGGCATCGCGTTCGCGACGTCCTATGAGTCGTTCCTGGTGTTTCGCTTGTGCATCGGCGCGATCGGCGCCAGCTTCGTCATCACCCAGTTCCACACCTCGGTGATGTTCGCGCCGAATGTCGTTGGAACCGCCAACGCCGCGGCGGGCGGATGGGGCAACGCGGGGGGTGGCGTGACGCAGACCGTGATGCCTTTGATCCTGGCCGCGCTGCTGTCCCTGGGGGTGGAGAAAGCGATGGGCTGGCGCCTCTCGATGATCGTGCCCGGCGCCCTCATGGTGATCATGGCGGTGCTCTACTGGAACTACACGCAGGACACGCCAGAGGGCAACATCCTTGATCTGCGCCGGCGCGGGGTCGCCCTCGAAACCGGCAAGAGCGGGGGCTGGGCGGTGTTTCGCCAGGCCGGTTCCAACTATCGCGTGTGGATGCTGGCGGTGACGTACGGCGCCTGCTTCGGCATCGAGATCTTCATTCACGGGGTGGCAGCGAGCTACTACGTCGACCGCTTCGGCCTCGGCCTGTCAGGGGCCGGCCTGGCGGCGGGGAGTTTCGGTCTGCTCGCGCTCTTCGCCCGCGCGCTGGGCGGAATCGTCTCCGACCGGGTCGCTCGCGCCAAAGGTCTCGACGGGCGCACGGCCTTGCTGGTGGCGCTGATGGTCGGCGAAGGCGTGGGCCTGATCGCGTTTTCGAAGTCCGACAGCGTGGCCTTCGCGGTGTGCGCGATGCTCGTGTTCGGCCTCTTCACGCACATGGCGTGCGGCGCCACCTATGCACTCGTGCCCTTCATCGACCGCAAGGCGCTCGGCGGCGTCGCCGGCATCATCGGCGCGGGCGGCAACGTCGGGGCGGTGGCCGCGGGTTTCCTGTTGAAGGGCATGGGCAACCTGCCGCAGACGCTTTATGTGCTGGGGTTCGGCGTGCTGGCCAGTGCGCTCTGCGCGGTCTCGATCCGCTTTTCGATGTCGCACAAGCGCACCGAGCAGCAACTCTACGACGAAGCCGTCGCACAGCGCGGTCGGCTCGGGGCGGGCGCCGTGCCGGCGATGGTCTGAGCGACCCACCCGCACGCGCCTCAGAAATGCATCACCACCACTTCGACCACGCTCCCGTCGCGCACGATCGGCAGCGCGATCTGGGCTCCCGGCCCCGCGTGCGGCAGGCCGCCGGCGAAGGCCGTGAACGCGCCGGGCTCCGCTGCGGCGCTGCGC
>JALYHO010000008.1 GCA_030776545.1 Pseudomonadota bacterium
GCGCTGGCCGACTTCTCGGCCTGCGCCGCCGAAGTGAGCCGCAGGGCGTCGCGCTGGGCGACCTGCGCCGCGCCGATCAGGTCGATGGCCTTCTTGCGTTCGGCCATCTCGACCTCGCGTGCGGTGAAGACCTTCTCTTCGGCCGAGATCGCGAGCGCGCGTGCGGTCTCGGCCTCGGCATGGGCTTCGCTTTGGGTCTTGCTTTCCCGGGCAATCGCGATCGCGCGTTGCTGCTCGGCCAATTCGAGCGACAGGCGGCGCTCGATCTCGGCCCCCTGGATCGCCCGCTCCTTGCCGATGCGCTCCTGCTCCAGCGTCTGCTCCGAGCGGATGCGCGCCGTGTCGATGGTCTGCTTGGCGGCGATCTGCGCGCCCTCGGACGCCTGCTCGCGCTGGGCTCGCTCGGTGGCCACTTCCGAGCGCTGGCGCGCGCGCGCGATCTCGACCTCGCGCTGCTGGTTCAGGCGCGCATACTCGCCCTCGCGGTCGATGTCGAGCGAGAGCTTTTCGGCCTCGAGGTTCTTGTTGCGGATGGCGATCAGCGTGTCTTGCTCGACGTCGTTGCGCTGCTTCTTGCGGTGCTCGATCTGCTCGGTCAGGCGCGTCAGGCCCTCGGCGTCGAAGGCGTTGCTGGGATTGAAGAACTCCATGCCGGTCTGGTCGAGCTGCGTCAGCGACGCGGCTTCGAGTTCCAGGCCGTTCTTGGTCAGGTCTTCGGCGACGGTCTCGCGCACGCGCTTGACGTAGGCGCCGCGTTTTTCGTGCAACTCTTCCATCGTCATCTCGGCGGCAGCGGTGCGCAAGGCGTCGACGAACTTGCCTTCGACGAGTTCCTTGAGCTGGTCCGGCTCCATCGTGCGCAATCCCAGGGTTTGCGCGGCGTTCGCGACCGAGTCGGGATTCGCGGCGACGCGCACGTAGAACTCCGCAATCACGTCCACGCGCATCCGGTCCTTGGTGATGAGCGCCTTGTCGCGGCCACGGCTGACTTCGAGCCGCAGCGTGTTCATGTTGACCGGGATCACGTCGTGCACGATGGGCAGCACGAAGGCGCCACCGTCGAGCACGACCTTCTGGCCGCCCAGGCCGGTGCGCACGAAGGCGCGCTCTTTCGAACTGCGCAGGTAGAGCCAGTGCATCAACCACACGACGATGGCCACGACGATGGCCACGACGACCAGGCCGAGGATGAAATTGCCGAACTGTGAGCCTGACATGGGAGGGTCTCCTTACCGCTTGATTTGTGTGAAGCGCCGGGTGGTTTCGGTCAGCGCGATTTCGGTGGGCAAGCGCTCCATCGAGCTCGCGCCGTAGAAGCCGTGGCATGCGGGGCATTGCGCGAGCACGTGCTGCGCGTCGTCGGGGGTGGCGATGGGGCCGCCGTGGCAGAGCACGATCACGTCGGGGTTGACCGCCTTGGCCGCCGCGGCCCAGGCGTTGATCCTGACGACCGCATCGTCCAGGGTCAGCGCTGTCGCGGCGCCGATCGCGCCGCCCGTGGTCAGGCCCAGGTGGCAGACGACGATGTCGGCGCCCGCGCCGGCCATCGCCCGCGCGTCGTCCTCGCAAAAGACGTAGGGCGTCGTGAGCAGGTCGAGCGCGCGGGCCCGCGCGATCATGTCGACCTCGACCGCGTAGCCCATGCCGGTTTCCTCGAGGTTGGCGCGGAAGGTGCCGTCGATCAGCCCGACGGTCGGAAAGTTCTGCACGCCCGAAAAGCCGAGGTCGATCAGGCGTTTCAGGAATTGATCGGGAATCATGAACGGGTCGGTGCCGTTGACGCCCGCCAGCACGGGCGTGTGCTTGACCACGGGCAGCACCTCGAGCGCCATGTCGCAGACGATCTCGTTGGCGTTGCCGTAGGCCAGCAGTCCCGCGAGCGAGCCACGTCCGGCCATGCGGTAGCGGCCCGAGTTGTAGATCACGATGAGGTCGATGCCGCCGGCCTCCTCGCATTTGGCGGAAAGGCCCGTGCCGGCACCGCCGCCGATCAAGGGCAGACCCGCGGCCATCTTGGCGCGGAAACGTTCGAGGAGCGAGGATCGGGCGATGCGAGGCATGACGGCGTGATGCGAGTACGGGGCGGGGATCAGGCGCGGCGCGCGCGCGCCGTCGGGCGTGCGACCTCGTGCCAGGCGGCGACGAGGGCGACCGCGAAGGCCTCGTCGTTGATGTGCAGCGGCAGGCGCTGGAGCTTGCGGTCCGGACCGCTGCGAAAGCGCTGCTCGATCGTCGTGAACAGCATGCTGTCGGCTTGCGGGTCGTGGAAGGGCTGGCCGGGCTTGTCGATCGCCGACACACCCCCCTCGGGAATCAGGAAGCGGACCGGCCCGCGCATCGCGTTGAGCTTCGCGGCGATGAACTCGCCGATCGCCCGGTTCTCGTCGACGGTCGTGCGCATGAGCGTGACGGTCGGGTTGTGGCGGTAGAGCTTGCGTCCCTTGAAACGCTCGGGAACCGTGTCCCAGGCGCCGAAGTTGACCATGTCGACGGCACCGCACGAGCCGACATAGGGCAACGCGTGGCGCGCGAACGCATCGAGCCGCGTGGGGCCGGCAGACAGCGTCCCGCCGGCGATCTCGTCGGCGATCTCGGTGGTCGAGACATCGATCGCACCGACCAGCAACCCCGAATCCACGAGCTTTTCCATCGACTGCCCGCCCACGCCGGTGGCGTGGAAGACCAGGCAGTCGAGCTCCCCCTCGAGACGCTTCGTCACCGCCTGGACGCAGGCCGTCGTGACGCCGAACATCGTCAGCCCGATCGCCGGCCTGTTCGTGTCGGACGCCGGGGCGGGGTGCGCGATCATCCCGGCCAGCGCATGCGCCGCATTGCTCAGCACCTTCTCGCTGATGCGGTTGATGCCTTGCACGTCGGTGACCGAATACATCATGCAGATGTCGCTCGGCCCGACATACGGCCGGGTGTCGCCGCTGGCCATCGTCGAGACCATCACCTTGGGGCAGCCGATCGGCAAGACCCGCATGCCCTGGCATGCCATCGAGGTGCCGCCCGAACCACCCGCCGACATGATGCCGCCGAGGTCGCGCCGGGTCCCCACGAACGCCTCGAAAGCCAGCGCCATGGCCGCCATCGCGCTGCCGCGGTCGTCGCCGAACACTGCGGTCTCGCCCTGCGGATGGTGCCGTGCCACCTCGCGCGGGTGCACGCTGGCCGGCGACGTCTTGCCGGACGTGGCCAGATCGACCGTGACGACGCGCAAGCCGAGCCGCTCCAGGCACTGGCGCAAGAAGAACAGCTCGCGTCCCTTGGTGTCGAAAGTGCCGACCACATAGGCGGCGCGCACGCTGGTCGCGGCGACCGGGAAGTCGAAGACCGCGGGCGCGGGTTCGGTCGGTGGGGGTGCGGGTGC
>JALYHO010000009.1 GCA_030776545.1 Pseudomonadota bacterium
GCCCGGTTCGCGGCGCGGCGGGGAGCGCCCGTGGTGCCGGCCGGCGTCCGGGCTTTCGACGCGCCAGTGCCGGAAGGAGAAGGAGCGGATTTTTTGGTGTTCATGGGCATGATCGGTGCATACGGTATAAACAGTTTAGCTTGGCGCACTGCCACTGAGCGCTCGTGCCCGAACGGTCTGTGGTGATGAGGCACGACACGTCGACAAGCCTCAGTCGTCGGTCTCGCGTCGGGTGGGCCGCGGGTGCGAGCCCCGCAGCGCGGGGTAGGGCAGCTTCCCCATCACGCCGGTCCACAGGATCCGGTTGTAGGCCGCTGCCGGCACCTGGTCGGCGACGTCGAAGTTGAAGCCGCGCGAGACGCGTGTCCAGTAGGCCGCGTCGTGGCTCGGTTTGACATCGGGACCGTCGGCGTAGTGGACATCTGGGTCGGCGCGCGCGAGGTCGAGCCGGGTGGTTTTGAGCAGGGTGGAGGCCAGCGCCCGGTAGCTCCAGGCAGCCGACCGCGTGGGGTCGAACACGTCGGACATCGGTCGCTGGAACGCGGTGTTGAGATTGATGTGCTGCGTTCCCAGAATGTCCTCGATCGTGCGCAGCGCATTGACCTGGCTGTAGCGCGTGCTGATCACCGCCCCCTGCTTGACGTAAGGGCCGACGATGAAGGCCGGCCCGCGATGCGAATCGACGTGATCCGGCCCGTCCTGTACGTCGTCCTCGGTGACCATGATGAGTGTGTCCTCGGCATAACGACTGTTGGCGACCGCTTGCACGAGGCGCCCGACGGCCAGGTCGCAGTCGGCTTGCTGCGTTTCCGGCGTGTCGACCCCGGCGAGCGCGGTGCCGAAGTTGCCCGTGTGATCGTGGCTGAGGCGCACCAGCGACAGGTTGGGCAGGTCGCCGCTGGCGACGAACGCGTCGAACTCGCGCTTCCACTCGTCGACCCTCCACAGATCGGGGTAGTTCTGGTCGTAGCCGCGAAAGTAGAGATCGGTGAGCGGGGCCAACGCCGGGTCGAGCGGACCGACCTGGACTTCACCCGCGGCATGCGGGTCGGTGATGGGTGCGGCATTGGTTCCGATCGCGCCGATGTTGTTGACCAGGAACCCGTAGTTGCGCACCGACTTGCCGGCCGCCAGTACCGCGTTGAAGATGGTGCCGCGCTGGATCCCGAAGGGCGCATCGGACGAGGCATGGTTGCCGGTGCCGGTCAGGAGGTTGGCCGTGCCGCCGGTCACGCCGGCCGAGTCGGCGGAGTAGCGGGTGGTGCCGGAGGGGCCGGAAACCGCATCGCGCTGCGCGACGTTCGGGTGGTTGACCGGAACGTTGCGATTGGTTCCCTCGGATTCGTAGGAAAGCCCGCGATTGACGAACGCGTAGTTGATCTGCTGGGTGAGGGTCTCGGTGTTCGTGACGCGGCCCTGCAAGGCCCAGGACCAACCGTCCATGCTGCCGTCGCCGGGGTTCATGAAGTTGTCGAGCGTGACGAAGTCACGGGCCAGCCGGTGGTAGTTCGGCGTGATGGGCCTGCCGAACTGGGTCAGCGCCGGGTCGCCGTTGCTGCCGTTGCCGAGATCGCCGAGAACCTGGTCGTAGGTCCGGTTTTCCTTGACGACGTAGATCACGTGCTTGACGTGGGAACGCACGAAGTCCATGACCTGGGTGTCGTTGCCGACCGGGGCGGCGCTGTAGAAATTGTTGGCCGCGACCTGCGCTGTCAAGGCTTTCAGGGTACGCGCGCGAGGCACCGGGGCGGCCACCAGGGAGGCGCGTTCGAGCTGGAATTGGAACTGGTTCGACCCCCTCGCGGCCGCTGCCGCGGCGGCGTTGCCGCCGGGACGGTCGACCGAGGTCAGGCGCGCGGTGTTGCCGTAGAGGCGGCCGGGGTTGGGGCCGGTCGCGCTTTTGCCGTTGACGATGTAGAGCCAGCCGCCGTCGGCGCTGAAGGTGAGGTCGTGCGGCTCGTAGGCGGTCGGGATCAAACCGATGACGGAGTTCGCCTTCGGCCCGGACAGCGCGATCACCGCGATCGAGTTGGCCGCGGCATTCACCGCATACAAGGTCCGGCCGTCACGCGCCAGGGTGGCCGAAAAGGTCGCCGCGCCGGTGTAGGCGGGCCCGGCGATCATGCCCGCCGGCGCGCGCGCGTCGATCCGAGCCACGACCCGGTGCGTGGAGGTGTCGATCACCGCGACCTGGTCGGTATTGTCCTGGGCGACGTAGAGGCGCTTCTGGGTTCGGTCCAGCGTCATCCCGAGCGGGTTGCCGTCGAGCCTGATGCGCGTGACGAGGCGCGCCGCGCCGGGCGCAGCGATGTCCAGGACCACCACTTCGCGGTCGCGATCGGACGAGACATACAGGGTGTCGTTGCCCTTGACCGCCACCGCGAACGGGAAGGTCCCGCCGGAACCCCCGACCTCGCCTTCGTTGCCCAAGGCGTAGGGCCGCAGGTCGTGCTCGTAGCGAACCTTGGCAAGGGCCACGTCGATCACGCTGATCGAATCGTTGTAGTTGTTGGCGACCACCAGGGTCTTCCCGTCTGCCGACATGCCCAGACCGGCAGCGTTGGGCTGGACGTTCAGGCCCACGCCCTTGCCGGCATGTCCGAGATCGATACGCGGGCCCGCGGACCAGTGCCGTCCCGCCCTGACATAGCGGTAGACGGCGTCGTCCTTGCCGCCGGCCACGAAGAGGGTGTTGCCGTCGGGGGCGAAGACCATCCCCACGTGGGCGTTGGTCTGCTTGATGACCTGCAAGAGCGCGGGCTCGGCCTTGTTCGGGCCGGCCACATCGTAGAGAAATATGTATTGGGTCGAGTTGGCCACGTCGGGCTGGCCGCTCGGCGCGTCGAGGGAATTCTGCCCGGCGCACAGGACCGCGAGCGTCCTGCCGTCGGGACTGAGCTGCGAGCGCACCGCCTCGCCCGCGACAAACCGGGGATAAGCCGGCAGGTGCGGGTTCAGGTCGAGCTGTCTTGCGCCGGGGAGCGCGGAAGGGGTGATGGTCTGACCCGTGGGCAGGACCACCGAATCGCTGATGCGGGGTGGTTCGGCGTGCCCCCGGAGTGCAAGCGCTGCGACGCAGAGACCGAGGGCGAACGGGCGGGCTCGACGCAAAAGGTTGTTTCGTTCCGACGCGCTCAACTGGCTCCCCTTCCCGACGACCCCGGGGATGGGATCTCAGCGCCGCCGCTCGAACGCTCGTTGCAGCACGCAAAAGACCAACAGCAAGACCCCGATCACGATCCGCGTCCACCAGGAACTCAAGCTCCCGTCGAACGCGATCAGAGTCTGGATGATGCCAAGGATCAAGACCCCGAACAAGGTCCCCGCGACATAGCCGACGCCGCCGCTCAGCAGGGTTCCGCCGATCACCACGGCGGCGATCGCATCGAGTTCGAGTCCGACGGCGTGCAGGCCGTAGCCCGAGAGCATGTAGAAGGTGAACACCACGCCTGCCAGCGCCGAGCAAAATCCGCTGAACGTGTAGACCAGCACCTTGGTGCGCGCGACCGGCAGGCCCATCAGCACCGCCGAGGGCTCGCTGCCGCCGATCGCGTACACGGTGCGACCGAACGGGGTCGCGTGGCCCAGCCAGATGCCGCCGATCAAGGTCGTCAACGCGAGCACGCCGCCGACGGTGATCGATGCGCCCGCCCAAAGCGGCAAACGCGTTTGCGCGATGGCGACATAGGTCGGCTCGGTGATGCTGATCGAATCGATGCTGATGAGATAGCACAGGCCGCGGGCCAGGAACATGCCGGCCAGGGTGACGATGAACGGTTGGAGCCGGAAGCGCTGGATCAGCGCCCCCATCGCGGCGCCGAACCCCGTGCCGATCCCGAGCACCACCAGGATGGCCCCGGACGGCGCCCAGTGGCGATGCTCGACCAGCTCGGCCGACATCATCGTGGTCAGGGCGATCACCGAGCCGACCGACAGATCGATTCCGCCCGACAGGATCACGAAGGTCATCCCGACCCCGACGATGCACAAGAAGGCGTTGTCGATCAGAAGGTTCAGGAACACCTGCGCCGAGAAAAATCCCGGATAGGCCACCGACCCGTAGCCTGCCGTGAGCACGAACACGGCGATCGTGCCGAGCAGCGGGACGAAACGCGGGTCAAGCCGGGTCATCGCAGCACCCCGGTGTCCCGAACGACCCAGCCGCGCAGGGCGGCGCGGAATTCGGCCGACTGCAGCAGCATCACGACGAACACCACCGTGGCCTTGACCACCATGTTGATCTCCGGCGGCACCCCGATCGAATAGATGGTCGACGTCAGGGTCTGGATGATCAGCGCACCCACGACGCTTCCGGCCAGGCTGAATCGCCCGCCGGTGAGCGGCGTGCCGCCGAGTGTCACCGCCAGGATCGCATCGAGCTCCATCAGCATCCCGGCGTTGTTGCCGTCCGCGCTCTTGACATTGGAGCTGATCACCACGCCGGCCACTCCCGCGGCGAAGCCGCAAAACGTGTACACACAGACGGTGATCAGCCGCGCCTGCAGTCCGGCCAATCGCGACGCCGCGGGATTGATGCCGATCGCCTGAATGAACAGGCCCAGCGCGGTACGCGTCAGCAACAGGTGCAGTGCGGCCCAGACCGCGGCCGCGATGAAGAGCGCGAACGGCAGGCCGAACAGGAAGCCGTTGCCGAAGTAGAAGAACGGCGGGTAGTAGACCGTGATGATCTGGCCGCCGGTGAGCAACTGGGCGATGCCCCGACCGGCCACCATCAGGATCAGGGTGGCGATGATGGGCTGCATGCCGATGCGGGCGACCAGCAGCCCGTTCCAGAATCCGCAGAACGCCGCAGCCAGGAGCGCCGCCGCGATGGCCAGGCTCATCGGGTAGCGGCTCAATCGGACCGGCACGCCGTTCTGGACCACCAGGTCGCCGCCGATCATCAGGGCCGTCATGGCTGCCGCGATCGCCACCACCGCGCCGACCGAGATGTCGATGCCGCGGGTGGCGATCACGAGCGTCATGCCGAGGGCCACCAGCGCGAGGGGCGCGGCCCGGTTGAGGATGTCGATCACGCTGCCGTAGAGATGGCCGTCGCGCCATTGCATATGCCAGAAGCCGGGGTTGAACACGGCATTGAGTGCCAGCAGCAGCGCCAGGGTCGCGATCGGCCAGACCAGGCGGTGGCGCGCCAGGCGCACGAACATCGCCCGGCCCATCAGGCGCCCGCCGCGATCAGGTGATAGACCGCCTGCTCCGAGCTGTTGCCCGGCAATTCGCCTGCTTTGGCACGGTCACGCAGCACGACGATCCGGTCGGAGACTCGCACCACCTCGTCCATTTCGGACGAAATGAACAGCACGGCCAGGCCACGGCGGGCCAGGGCAAGAATTTCGTTCATGATTTCCTGCTTGGCGGCCACGTCGATGCCGCGGGTAGGTTCGTCCAGGATCAACAGCGTCGGCTCGGTCGCGAGCCAGCGCGCCAGCACCACTTTTTGCTGATTGCCGCCCGAAAGCAGCGCGATCGGGGTCTCGATGTCGGCGGTCTTGATGCCGAGTGCGCGCACGAATCGATCGGCCAGTTCCTTTTGGCGGGCGTAGGGGAGATGGCGCCAGATTCCGCGCCGCGCCTGCAGCGCCAGCGTGATGTTTTCGCGCACCGAGAGCTCGCCGACGATGCCGTCGACCTTGCGCTCCTCGGGACACATGGCCAGACCGTGCCGGATGGCCTGGGCGGGGCTGTCCAAGCGCACGCGGGCGCCTTCCAAATCCAGTTCGCCGCTGTCCGCGCGGTCGAGCCCGAACAGCAAGCGGGCGAGTTCGGTGCGCCCCGACCCGAGCAGTCCGCCCACGCCCACGACCTCGCCCCGATGCAAGTCCAGGTCGAGCGGGCGCAACTGCCCCCGGCGCCCGTAGCCCCGGGCTCGAAGCAGCGGTGGCGTCTGGGCGATCGCCACCGCAGCGTCGCCTCGACCAGCGGCGGCACTCAGCTCGCGTCCCACCATGGCGGTGATGAGGGCCTGGGTCGGTAGCTCGGCCGGAAGGTACTCGCCGACCCGCTCGCCGTTGCGCAGAACCGTGATCCGGTCGCAAATCGCGTACATCTGTTCGAGAAAGTGCGTGACGAAAAGAATCGCGAGTCCCTCGTCGCGCAATCGCCGCAGCACCACGAACAACCGTTCGACTTCGCGCTCGTCCAGGCTCGAGGTCGGCTCGTCCAGGATCAACACCTGGGCCTGCACGCTCAGCGCGCGCGCGATCGCGACCATTTGCTGAACCGCCACGGGGTAGCTCGACAAGAGCCGCCCGACGTCGATCGCGAGGTCGAGGCGGGCGAGCAGGGCGCGCGCCTCGGACTGCATGCGCCCCCAGTCGATCCGCCATAGCCCCGCAGCCCCGCGACGCGGGGTGCGCCCGGCGAAAATATTCTCCGCCACCGACAGATTGGGGCAGAGGTTGACCTCCTGATAGACGGTACTGATGCCCAGCCGCTGCGCCGCGGCGGGCGACGCCGGGCGGATCGGCACCCCGCCCAGCCGCAACTCTCCGGCGTCGGGCGCGTAGACGCCGGTCAGGACCTTGATCAGGGTCGATTTGCCGGCGCCGTTTTGTCCCATCAACGCGTGGATCTCGCCCGGCAGCAAGCGAAAATCCACGCCCGAGAGTGCCAGGACGCCGGTGAAGCGCCGCGTGAGACCGCGCGCCTCCAGAACCGCGGGGTGCAAGCTCAGTACTTCCGGTTCGGGAATTCCTTGGCGGCGACCTCCATCGGGAACACGCCTTCCTGGGTGACGATGCGCTTGGGCAAGGACTTGCCGGCCTTCAGGTCCTTGACCGCCTGCATCAGCTGCGGACCGAGCAGCGGACTGCATTCCACGCTCACGTTGAGCTTGCCCGCCATCATCGCTTCGAAGGCGCCCTTGACCCCATCGACCGAGATGATGGTGATGTCCTTGGCGGGCTTGAGCCCGGCTTCCTCGATGGCCTGGATCGCGCCGATGGCCATGTCGTCGTTGTGCGCGTAGAGGACATTGATCTTCTTGCCCTCTGCCTTCAAGAAGGCTTCCATGACCTCCTTGCCCTTGGCGCGGGTGAAGTCGCCGGTCTGCGAACGAATGATCTTGAATTTCGGATCGGCCTTGATGATCTCCTCGAAACCTTTCTTGCGGTCGATGGCGGGCGCCGAGCCTACCGTGCCCTGCAGCTCGACGATGTTGACGGGCGTGTTCGAGCCTTTCGTGTTTTCGACCAGCCAGCGCCCGGCGCGCCGCCCTTCCTCGACGAAATCGGAGCCCATGAAGGTGACCCAGAGGCTGTCGTCCTTCTCGTTGACGGCGCGGTCAGAGAGGATCACCGGGATCTTGGCGGCCTTCGCTTCCTGCAGCACCGTGCCCCAGCCCGACTCGACCACCGGCGAGAACGCGATCACGTCGACCTTTTGGGCGATGAAAGCGCGCAAGGCCTTGATCTGGTTTTCCTGTTTTTGCTGCGCGTCGGAGAATTTCAGGTCGATGCCCGCGTCCTTGGCGGCCGACTTGATCGACTCGGTATTGGCGGTGCGCCATTCGCTCTCGGCCCCGACCTGGGAAAAGCCCAGGACGATCTTGTCCTGTGCGAAGGCGGGCGTCATGGGCAGGCCAGCGGCCGCGATCGCGGCAATGACAGTACGGCGTTGGATGGTCATGGAAAGTCTCCTGGTCAGGTTGAAAAAAACTTCAGTCGATGCTGAATCGATGCACGGTCGTGCTCTGGTAGGTCGCACCCGGCCTGAGGACGGTGGATGCGAACGTGGGTTGGTTGGGCGCGTCGGGAAAGTGTTGGGTCTCGAGGCAAACCCCGTCGCCCTGCGAGTAGACGCGACCGTTCGGGCCGCGCAGGCGGCCATCGAGGAAATTGCCGGAATAAAACTGCACGCCGGGCTCGGTCGTCTCGACCGTCATGGTTCGGCCGCTGACCCGGTCGTGCAGGCGTGCCGCCGGCACCAGGCCGGACCGACCCGCGCGATCCACGGCCCAGCAATGGTCGTACCCGTGGGCGATCTGCAATTGCGGGTCGGCGCTGTGCAAGTGACGCGCGATCGGCATGGGGCTGCGAAAATCGAACGGCGTGCCGTCGACCTCCCGGGTTTCCGTCGGAATGAGCGTGGCGTCGACCGGCAGGAAAAAGCTCGCGTGCAAGGTCAGTTCGTGATCGAGCGCGCTGCCGGCGCCGGCCAGGTTGTAGTAGCCGTGATGGGTCAGGTTGACGATCGTCGGTCGGTCCGTGGTGGCGGTGTAGTCGATGCGCCAGGCGTTGTCCGGGGTCAGGGTGTAGCGCACCCCGACTTCGAGGCGGCCGGGGTAGTGCTCGTCGCCGTCGGCGCTGGTCAGGGAGAGTGCCAGGGCGACGCTGCCGTCCGGCTCCGGCGGCAGCGGCTCGATGGACCACCAGCGGGACCCGAAACCGGTGGGGCCGCCGTGCAGTGAATTCGCGCCGTCGCTGTTGGTGTCGTTGAGAGCGAGTTGGTGGGTCTGTCCGTCGAGCGAGAAGCGCCCGCCACGGATCCGGTTGGCGTAACGTCCGACCAGCGTGCCGAAGTGCGGATTTCTCTCGACATAGTCAGGCAGGTCCGCGAAGCCCAGCACCACGTTGGCGCTGCGGCCGGCGCGGTCCGGGCAGTGCAGTTCGGTCACGATGCCACCGAGGTTGATCGCACGCAGGATCAGCCCGCGGCCGTTGTCGAGCGTGTATTGCCGAACCGCTCTGCCGTCGGGGAGGTGCCCGTACGCGCGCTCCGACGACGACGCGGCTGCCGATGGCGGCGCAGTCACGGGGTCAGACCCAGCCGCCGTCGACGATGAAATCCTGCGCGGTGCACATGGCACTGTCGTCAGCGGCCAGAAAGAGCGCCATGTGAGCGATGTGCTGCGGCAGCAGCGGCTCGGCGATGCACTGGCCACGTGCGATCTCTTCCTTGCCGGCGTCGTCGAGCCACAACCGAACCTGCTTGTCGGTCATGACCCAGCCGGGCACCAATGTGTTGACGCGGATCTTGTGCCGGCCGAGGTCGCGCGCCAGACTGCGCGTCAGGCCCTGCACCGCCGCCTTGGAGGTGGTGTAGACCGGCATCCCGCCGTGCTTGAGTTTCCAGCTGGTCGAGCCGAAATTGATGATCGAGCCGCCCCCCAGCATGCGCATGTCCTCGGCCACTTTGCGGGCGCAGAAAAACTGGTGTTTCAGGTTGACCGCGATGCCCGCGTCCCAGCTTTCCGGCGTGGTCTCGGCCATCGTGTGGCGCCGATCGTTGGCCGCATTGTTCAAAAGCGCCGCGATCGGCCCGATGCGGTCGCGGACCGAGTCGACCGCGGCTTCGAGGGCCGCGATGTCGGTGAGGTCGGCAGCCACGAACGCGGGCGTGTGGCGCGAGCCTTCGGAGCGCGACGCCAGCTGGGCCACGAGCGCCTGCCCGGCCCCGTTGTCGATGTCGATGAATCCGACCCGGGCGCCCTGGCGGGCGAACTCGCAGACGAGCGTCGCGCCGATGCCCGAGGCGCCTCCGGTGATCAGCACGGAGCGGTCGTGCAAGCTCGGATAGTGGGCGAAAGACGGCATGGGGGAGACGGGGGTCGATGGAATTAAGGTCATACTAAAAGACTCAAAAGTTAACGATTAGAGGGGAAACACCTGGTAGATCTACCTTAAAGATTGACTTTATAGTCGCGCACTTCGTCAATTTTCATTTCCACGCATGACCACTTCGCGCCCGCCCCTGCGTTCGACCGCCTGGTTCGGCCACGCTGACAAGAACGGTTTTTTGCATCGCAGCGCGATGAAAAACCAAGGCATCCCCGACCACGAGTTCCAGGGCAAGCCGATCATCGGCATCTGCAACACGTGGTCCGAGCTGACGCCCTGCAACGCCCACCTGCGCGAGTTGGCCGAACGGGTCCGGCGTGGCGTGTTCGAGGCCGGCGGCTACCCGGTGGAATTCCCCGTCTTCAGCAACGGCGAGTCCAATTTGCGTCCGACCGCCATGTTCACCCGCAACCTCGCGGCGATGGACGTCGAAGAGGCGATCCGCGGCAACCCGGTCGACGCGGTGGTGCTGCTGGTGGGGTGCGACAAGACGACGCCGGCCTTGCTGATGGGTGCGGCGAGTTGCAACATTCCGGCGATCGCCGTCACCGGCGGCCCGATGCTCAACGGCAAGCATCACGGACGCGACGTCGGCGCCGGGACCGATGTCTGGAAGCTTTCCGAGCAGGTCAAGGCCGGAACCATCACCCTGCATGAATTCATGTCGGCCGAGGCCGGCATGTCGCGCTCGGCCGGGACCTGCAACACCATGGGCACCGCGTCGACGATGGCCTGCCTGGCCGAGACCCTGGGCGTGACGCTGCCGCACAACGCCGCGATTCCGGCGGTCGATGCGCGCCGCTCGGTGCTGGCCCACATGTCCGGCATGCGCATCGTCGAGATGGCCCTCGAGGGGCTCACCCTGTCGAAGCTGCTGACCCGAGAGGCCTTCGAGAACGCGATCCGTGTCAATGCGGCGATCGGCGGCTCGACCAATGCGGTCATCCACCTCAAGGCGATCGCCGGGCGCATCGGCGTGCCGCTCGAACTCGACGATTGGCGGCGCATCGGCAAGGGCACCCCGACCCTGGTCGATCTGCTTCCCTCGGGCCGTTTCCTGATGGAAGAGTTCTACTACGCGGGCGGCCTGCCGGCCGTGCTGCGGCGCCTGGGGGAGGCCGGCCTGCTGCCGCACCCCAACGCGCCGACCGCCAACGGACGCTCGCTCTGGGACAACGTCAAGGACGCGCCCATGCTCAACGACGAGGTGATTCGCCCGTTGTCGCGCCCGCTCGTCGCCGACGGCGGCATCGCGGTCCTGCGCGGCAACCTCGCGCCCCGCGGCGCGGTGCTCAAGCCCTCGGCCGCCACTGCCGGCTTGCTCAAGCATCGCGGTCGCGCGGTCGTGTTCGAGAACCTCGCCGACTACAAGGCGCGGATCGCCGACCCGGCCCTCGAAGTCGATCGCGACTCGGTGATGGTGCTGAAGAACTGCGGCCCGCGCGGCTACCCCGGCATGGCCGAGGTCGGCAACATGGGTCTGCCCCCCAAATTGCTGGCGCAAGGCATCACCGACATGGTGCGCATTTCCGACGCCCGCATGAGCGGCACGGCCTATGGCACCGTGGTGCTGCATGTGGCCCCGGAGGCCCGCGCGGGGGGTCCCCTCGCGGTGGTTCGCGAGGGCGACTGGATCGAACTCGACTGCGAGGCCGGGCGACTCCATCTCGACATCAGCGATGCCGAACTCCAGGCCCGACTCGACCAGTGGGCCGCCAGCCAGCGCGCCGACCCCGCCGACGGCACGGGTTACCGCCACCTCTATGTCGAGCACGTGACCCAGGCCGATGAAGGCTGCGACTTCGATTTCCTGGTCGGCTGCCGCGGGTCCGACGTCCCTGCCCACTCTCACTGAGGCGGTGTCCCACTCCCGAAACCCAAGGACTGCGAAGACCATGACTCAGGCCCGTTACCGAGGCGTATTTCCGGTCGCCCCGACGACCTTCACCGACACCGGCGAACTCGACCTGCCGAGCCAGAAGCGTTGCATCGATTTCATGATCGACGCCGGCAGCAACGGCATCTGCATCCTTGCCAATTTTTCCGAGCAATTCCTGCTCAGCGACGCCGAACGCGAGTTGCTGACCCGCACCGTGATCGAGCACGTGGCGGGGCGGGTTCCGGTGATCGTCACCACCACCCATTTCAGTACCCGCTTGTGCATCGAACGCAGCCAGCAGGCGCAGGCGCTCGGTGCGGCGATGGTGATGACCATGCCGCCCTACCATGGCGCGACGTTACGTGTCTCGGAAGACCAGAACTTCGAGTTCTTCGCCGCGCTCTCGGCGGCGCTCAAGATCCCGATCATGATCCAGGATGCGCCCGTCAGCGGCTGCACCTTGACCCCTGCCTTCCTGGCGCATTTGGCGAGCGAGCTCGAGCAGGTCGCTTATTTCAAGATCGAGACCGCCGGCGCGGCGAGCAAGCTGCGCGAACTGATCCGCCTGGGCGGCCGGGCCATCGAGGGGCCGTGGGACGGCGAGGAGGCCATCACGCTGATCCCCGACCTCGATGCCGGCGCCACCGGTTCGATGACGGGTGGGGGTTATCCCGATGGCATCCGCCGCATCGTCGATGCGTACGCGATGGGCCGTCGCGAGGAGGCCATTGCAGAATACACTCGCTGGTTGCCTCTGATCAACCACGAGAATCGCCAGGGCGGGTTGCTCGCTGCCAAGGCGCTGATGAAAGAGGGTGGCGTGATCGATTGTGAGACCCCGCGCCATCCATTTCCCGCGATGCACCCGGCCACCCGCGCGGGACTGATCGAAACCGCGCGACGGCTCGATCCGATGGTGCTGCGCTGGGGCCGCTGAACGCCCCGTTTTTTGCTACCCACCCAACTGAAGATACCAGGAGACCGAAGATGAATTGGACCCACCCATTGGCCGCCCTCGCTGCCGCCGGCGCGCTGCTGTTCGGCGCACCCGCGCAAGCCCAGGACAAAGGCACGATCGGCGTCTCGATGCCCACGAAGTCGTCGGCGCGCTGGATCGCCGACGGCGACAACATGGTCAAGTCCCTGGTGGCCAAGGGCTACAAGGCCGATCTGCAGTATGCGGACGATGACATCCCCAATCAGCTCGCCCAGATCGAGAACATGATCACCAAGAAGGTGAAAGTGCTCGTGATCGCAGCCATCGACGGCACGACGCTGTCCAACGCGCTGCAGAAGGCGGCCGACAGCGGCATCAAGGTCGTCGCCTATGACCGTCTCATCAAGGGCACGAAGAACGTCGACTACTACACCACCTTCGACAACTTCCAGGTCGGTGTGTTGCAGGCCACCTCGATCGTCGACAAGCTCGGTCTGAAGCAGGGCAAGGGCCCGTTCAACATCGAACTGTTCGGCGGCTCGCCCGACGACAACAACGCGTTCTTCTTCTACGACGGCGCGATGTCGGTCCTCAAGCCCTACATCGACAGCGGCAAGCTGGTCGTGCGCAGCAAGCAGATGGGCATGGACAAGGTCGGTACCCTGCGCTGGGACGGCGCGGTCGCGCAGGCACGCATGGACAATCTGCTGAGCGCCTATTACGGCAACGCCCGAGTCGACGCCGTGCTGTCGCCTTACGACGGTCTGTCGATCGGTATCTTGTCGTCGCTGAAGGGCGTCGGCTATGGCACGCCCAAGCAACCGATCCCGGTGGTGAGCGGGCAGGACGCCGAAGTCGCCTCGGTCAAGTCGATGTTGCGTGGCGAGCAAAGCTCGACCATCTTCAAGGACACCCGTGAGCTGGCCAAGGTCACGGTCAACATGATCGATGAAATGCTGAGCGGCAAAAAGGTCGAGATCAACGACACCAAGACCTACAACAATGGCGCCAAGATCGTGCCATCCTATCTGCTCAAACCGGTGAGCGTCGACATCTCCAACTGGAAACCGATCCTTATCGACAGCGGCTACTACAAGGAGTCGCAGATCAAGTAATGCAGTGGGAGTGCTGGCGATGAACTTACTGGAGATGCGCGGCATCACGAAACGCTTTCACGGCGTGACCGCGCTCAGCAACGTGAACCTCGCCGTGCGACCCGGCGAGATCCACGCGGTGGTCGGTGAGAACGGCGCCGGCAAATCGACATTGATGAAGGTGCTGAGCGGTGTCTATCCGCACGGCGAGTACGAAGGCGACATCCTGTTCGAAGGACAGGAACGGCGCTTCAGTGGCATCGCCGACAGTGAACACGCCGGCATCATCATCATTCACCAGGAGTTGGCGCTGGTGCCGCTGCTCTCGATCGCCGAGAACATCTTCCTCGGCAACGAGACCGCGCGCGCCGGCGTGATCGACTGGTTCAGCGCTTATGCCCGAGCGCAGCAACTGCTGCGCAAGGTCGGCCTGAAAGAGCGGCCCAGCACCCTCATCACCGACATCGGTGTGGGCAAGCAGCAGTTGGTGGAGATCGCCAAGGCCTTGTCCAAGGAGGTCAAGCTGCTGATCCTGGACGAGCCGACCGCGAGCCTGAACGAGATCGACAGCGACGCGCTGTTGATGCTGCTCCTCGAGCTCAAGGCTCAAGGCATTGCCTGCATCCTCATCTCGCACAAGCTCAACGAGATCGGCAAGGTGGCCGACAGCATCACGGTCATACGGGACGGCAGCACCGTGCGCAGCTTCGACTGCCGCAGCGGCCCGGTGGGTGAAGACCAGGTGATCCAGGCGATGGTGGGGCGGCAGATGGCAGACCGCTACCCGAAGCGCGTCCCGCACATCGGCGAGACCGTATTCGAAGTCAAGAACTGGCAGGTGCACCACCCCGAGCATGCCGATCGGCTCGTGGTCAAGGGCGTGAACCTGCATGCGCGGCGCGGCGAGATCGTCGGCATCGCCGGCCTGATGGGTGCCGGCCGCACCGAGCTGGCCATGAGCGTCTTCGGACGCTCCTATGGGCGGCGCATCAGCGGCGAGGTGCTCATCGACGGCCAGCTGGCCGACGTCGCCACCATCCAGAAGGCCATCGGCGCTGGCCTGGCTTATGTCACCGAGGACCGCAAGGGCCTGGGTCTGGTGCTGGAAGACGACATCCAGCACAACACGACGCTGGCCAACCTCGGCGGCGTGTCGAGAGCCACGGTCATCGACGAAGGGCGCGAGTACGCCGTCGCCAACGAGTACCGGCAAAAACTCCGCATCCGCTGTTCGAGCGTTGGCCAGCAGGTCGTCAACCTGTCCGGCGGCAATCAGCAAAAGGTGGTGCTCGCCAAATGGCTCTTCGCCGATCCGAAGGTCCTGATCTTGGACGAACCGACCCGCGGCATCGACGTCGGCGCCAAGTTCGAGATCTACACCCTCATGTCCGAGCTGGCCGAGGCGGGCAAGTGCGTCGTGATGATTTCTTCGGAAATGCCTGAATTGCTCGGGCTTTGCGACCGCATCTACGTAATGAACGAGGGGCGCTTCGTCGGCGAATTCAGCCGCGAAGAAGCCTCGCAGGAGAAGATCATGAGATCCATCGTGACAGCAGGAGCCGCGTGATGGCCGAGACCGCTGCAAGCAATCCCGCCGCCGGCGCGAACGCCGCGGAGGCGGCGCACCCCTACACCGGCTACCTCAAGAACAATCTGCGCGACTACGGCATGTTGATGTCGCTGGTCGTCATCATGGGACTGTTCCAGTTCCTGACCGACGGCACGCTGCTTCAGCCGCTGAACCTGACCAACCTGGTCCTGCAGAACAGCTACATCGTCATCATGGCGCTGGGCATGTTGCTGGTCATCGTCGCCGGGCACATCGATTTGTCGGTGGGTTCGGTGGTCGGCTTCGTCGGCGCGCTGGCCGCCGTGCTGATGGTGGAGTTCGACTGGCCGGTGGTTCCGGCAACGCTCGCCTGCCTGGCGGCCGGCGCTGCAATCGGAGCGGCCCAGGGCTACTTCGTTGCGTTCTTCCGCATCCCGTCCTTCATCGTCACGCTCGCCGGCATGCTGGTCTTCAAAGGCCTCAGCCTGGCCTTGCTGCAGGGGCAGTCGGTGGGACCGTTTCCGTCGTCGTTCCAGTTGCTGAGTTCGGGCTTCATCCCGGACCTGCTCGGTGGCGAGGGCCTGCGCACCACCTCGCTGGTGGTCGGCATCGCCATCGCGGCACTCCTGGTGTTCGCCAAGTTGCGCGAGCGCGCCAACCAGGCGCGCCACGACATGGTCTCCGAGCCGTTCCCGTTCTTCGTCGGCAAAAACCTGGTGTTCGTCGCGATCATCGTCGGTCTCAGCTGGAAGCTCGCCTCCTACAAGGGCCTGCCCAACGTGCTGATCGTGATGGGCCTGTTGATGCTGTTCTACGACTTCGTGACGACCCGCACGACGGTCGGACGCCGCATCTACGCGCTCGGCGGGAACGAGAAGGCGGCGCGTCTTTCCGGCATCAAGACCCAGTGGCTGTCGTTCTGGACCTTCGTCAACATGGGCTTGCTGGCGGCAGTCGCCGGCATGGTGTTCGCTGCCCGGCTCAACACCGCGACCCCGAAGGCCGGGCTCGGCTTCGAACTCGACGTGATCGCCGCATGTTTCATCGGCGGCGCGTCGGCGTCAGGGGGCGTGGGCAAGGTCCTGGGCGCCGTGATCGGCGCCTTCGTCATGGGCGTGATGAACAACGGCATGTCCATCCTGGGCATCGGGATCGACTATCAGCAGGTCATCAAAGGGCTGGTCCTGCTGGCGGCCGTGTTCGTCGACGTGTACAACAAGCGTAAAGGCTAGCCGCCCGCACCCTTTCGCCCCGCAAGGCAGGCCAGCACTTCGATCGCCAACACAGTAACCGACGCACCCCGCCCGCGCATCACATGCACCCGGCTCATGGCCACCGCGACTATCGCCAACCGCCGGATCGAAAGAGCATGCATGCGCGCATGGTGCGCGACCTCGGCATGCGCATCGTCGCGGGCGAATTCAAGCCCGGCGATCGCTTGCCACCCGAAGCGCAACTGCTCAAGGAATTCGAGGTCAGTCGACCCGTGCTGCGCGAGGCGACCCGTGTCCTGGTCGCCAAAGGCCTGGTGCTCTCCAGGCAACGCGCAGGTGCGACGGTCCGGCCGCGCGCCGAGTGGCACCTGCTGGACCCGGACGTCCTCTACTGGCTGATCCAGACCCAGCCTCCCGCCGAATTCGTCGAAACCCTGCTGGCTGCGCGTCGGGTGTTCGAGCCCGCGATCGCCGCCCTCGCTGCCAAGGTCGCGACCGACGAGGCGCTCGCCGGGATCGCCGATGCCTACGACAGGATGGAAGCGGCCCACACGGCCGATGAAATCCTCGAACCCGACCTGGCATTTCATCGCCGCATTGCCGAGGCCACCAACAACGACCTGCTGGCTTACATCGGCAACATGTTGTCGCTCGCGCTGCGCGAATCGATCAAATTGAGCAGCCGGCATCCGAACACCCACGCGTTGTCCTTGCCGCGGCACAAGGCCATCCTGACCGCCTTGATCAACCGGGATCCATTGGCAGCGCATCAGGCGACCCTCTTGCAGCTCAAGGGAACGATGGCGGACTTGAACGAGGTGATCGAGGCCGGTGTCGGAATCGAATGACTGTTTCCGGGCGTGGCGGTTACGCGCCGAAAAGCGCCGCCGCAATCCCGGGCTGGTCCAGTTCCACGGCGAACAGACCTCCTGCCAGGGGCTCCTGCTCGAGTTGCGCCGGAGACAAGCCATTGCGGGCGCTCGTGATGAACAGAGTCCGCAAATCGGCGCCCCCGAATGCACAGTTCGTGACTTGACTGACGGGCAGCCGAATACGTCCCAGTTCCGTCCCGCTCGAGGCGTCGTGGCAACTCACGCAACCGGCGCCCCAGTGCGCGATCCAGAGGCGTCCGGCCGCGTCGGTCGTCATGCCATCGGGCAGGCCATCGCCAGGCGAGAGGCGCAGCCACTCCCGCGGATTGGTGAGTGCACCTGACGCTAGGTCGAAATCATGGGCCTCGACACGTCCCTTCACGGTGTCGTTGAAGTAGAGGGTGCGCCCATCCAGAGACCAGGTCGGACCGTTCGTCACGGCAAAACCCATCGGGTACCGTTCGCTGCGTCCGTCCGGATCGAAACGATAGAGCGATCCTGTGGGCGCGGCGCAATCGAAATCCATGCTGCCGGCCCAAAAGCGCCCGACGGCATCGCATTTCCCGTCGTTGAACCGGTTGCCGGGCGGTTCGTCGGCCGGCTGTTGCACGTAGCGCGGCGGTGCGCCGCTCGCGGGGTCGAACAGCGCCAACCCACGGCGCAAGGTCACCGCCAGACCCGGATCCTGGCGACGCTCGGCCACCGCCGACACCTCTTCGTCGAACTCCCATTGGTCGCGACCGCCGTCGGCAGGCCGATGGTTGAACAGGCGTTTGCCGAGGATGTCGACCCACCACAGCGACTGGGTGCGAACCGACCAGCACACGCCCTCCCCGAGTCGGGCTCGAGCGTCCCACACGCAGCGCAGGGGGTGGCGTATCGATGGCATCGAAACAGAGGTCATGGCGCAGCGAATCGGAAAAAGGGGCGCGACTATCGTAAGCGAGGTCGCGACACGCGTCACCCACCGTCAGCGCCCATTCCCGGGGTATCACAACCCCCGTGTGCGAAGGAGCCGCGACCGGTGCGGGAACCCCCATGGAGGTTTCGTTCGTTCCCTCCCACGTTTCGCTTGTGTCGTTCCCGCCTAGAGAGCCGCGACGTGAAGTCGCCGGACGCCGGGTCTTTGTCGACCTGGAGGGTCATGACGGACTCCGTGGTCGCCTAGTGGGTGATGGTCTTTTCACTGAGATTTATGGACTCGTAAAAGATGTCCATGCGGGCAAGTTACTTAATACAGTTATCCCCAGCCGGCATTGAGGTCACCGATCCGCTCATCGCTTGATTGAATTTACTGTAAGCCTGGCGCCGCAGGGGCGTGTTTATCGTTAGCTTTTCAATTTCTTTTGATCTATTCCGCCCCCTCGTCGCAGGCCTTCCATAGGTATCACCCACGCAGCTGGTGGATTTCATTATATTGCTAGCGACCTTGGCCCGAATAGAATCGTTGGAGATGTCTTCGACTACGGTCGCCTGAATCGCTGCCGCATCTTGTCTGAGTGCTTTCTTTTCTTGTTCAGAATCGGGAAGACTATTGATGTAGCGATCGATATCGTCTCGGATCCCGTTGCGGTCGGCATCCGTACCGGCAATGGTGTCGTTGCGGTCTTGAATTGGGAGGCTGCCCGAAGCCTCGCCTGCGGAGAGGGCTTGGGAAATCGATGTGGACGGGGTGCGAGGCTGTATTGCTGAGCTACCACCACTACCGCACGCGGAAAGAAAATGAAGTGACAACAACGAAATGCCGAACAAGAACCTTCGGAAGCGCGGTTGAATTTTCTGAGACTGGGTCATGATTGAATATCGGGTATCGAGGGTGGTGCGAGAGACTGTCTGAAGTTCATCGCCACGCCGCAACGTGTCAATTTGTCGGGTCGTTGCGACCCACTCGCCTAGAGAGCCGCGAACGTGAAGTCGCCGGTCGCCGGGTCTTTGTCGACCTGGAGGGTCATGACGGACTGCGGGGACTCATTGCCGGCGGAGCCGAGGGTGGGGCCGGTGGCGATTTGTCGGGAGAGCAGTACCCCGTCGCGGGCAGTGGCCACCTGCACGGTGGCGATTCGGCCGTCCGCTGACCAGTAGTTGTTGACGCCGATTCTGTAAGTTCCGGTCTGTAGCTGATTCGGGTCACAGGAGGCGTGATAGTGCTCGGGTCCGAGGCGCGAGGTGTTGTCGGTGTCGAGGTAGCCAGAGTGTCCCTGCCTGCGCAGGTAGAACACGTGAGAGTCATCGGGTTCATGGACATGGAGGTCTTCGTCCCCGTCGCCGTCCCACGTCAAGGTGACCGTGAAGGAGCCTGCGGCCTGGGCCGTGCGATCTGGGCGCTCGAGCGCTTGCAGCGCGTTCGAGATCAGTCCCTCGACCATCGCGCGTCCCGGGCGGCTGGGCTCGAGATAGGACGCTGCGAGCCCATGGCCGCTCAGATCGGACGTGGAAAACGGTTGATCGAGATTGATCGCAGGCACCGTGTCGAGGCCTTGCAGGCGCAAGGCATTGATGACGATGTCGGTGTTCGCGAGGACATGCGGTCCGCGCAAGGTCGGGCTGGCGGGCGCGATCTGCACGGTTTTGACGCGACCCTCGCCGACCGCCGGCTGGATGTGGTCGTAGGCCTGGTTGAGAAAGAGGTTTCCCTGCGAATGGGCCACGAGCAGCATCGATCTGCCTTCGACGCCCAGAGCGTCCAGCCTTGCGTTGTGGGTGGCGTAGTCGACTTGGGTGGGCGGGTTGCTCACCGACTTCGCCATGGCGGCGACGAGCTTGACGGACAGCCGGGTATGCAGATCGTCGAAAATGTCCTTCGCTGGCGGATAGTCCTGGATCACCTGGTTGGTGATGGTCTTTTCGCTGAGGTCCATGGACTCGTCGAAGATGTCCATGCGGGCGCCCAGCGTGCCCGTGGGGTCTATCTCCTGGGCGCGCTGCATGAACACCTCGGCAATGTCCTCCAGACAGGTTCTATCCGGCTTGTCGCAACCCGTCTGGTTGTAAAAAACCTCCTTTGGAATAAGACGTCCACCATACAAGGGCGGCACCAGTTCAACGAGTCCGTTTAGTCCATAGGTCGCGTCGTCATACGAGTTCCAAATACCGTTAAAAAAGCCCACCGTGTGTTTTGTCGGAACACATAGGTCGACCGCCGGCGTGGAGGCATATGCAGTTGCTTGACAATAGACCATAACCGATACCATAAAGCTGGAAAATATCCTTTTTATTTTATCGCGCACAGTTGTTTCCCTCAGGCATTTTAGTGACAGAGCCACTCATTGCTTGATTGAATCGCGCATAGGCTCGTAACCTTTGGGGGGTGTTGACAGTAAGTTTCTGCAGTTCGCTCCCCCTTTTGTAACCTTTTCTGTCGCTTCCGTTGTATACGGTAGTAATGCAGTCGGTTGATTTCATGATTTCGCGTGATACTCTGGCCCGTATCACGTCGTTTGAGATGTCTTCGACCAGGGTTGCCTGCAACGCTGCCGCTTTTTGTCTCAATGCATTTTTCTCGCGTTCGGAATCAGGGAGAGTGTTGATGTAGCGATCGATATCGTCTCGGATCCCGTAGCCGTCCGCATCCGTACCGGCAATGGTGTCGTCGCGGTCTTGCGTCGGAAGGCTGCCCGAAGCCTCGCCTGCGGCGAGGGCTTGGGAAATCGAGGTGGACGGGGTGCGAGCCTGTATTGCTGAGCAACCACCACCACCGCACGCGGAAAGGAAGTGAATTGACAATAACGAAATGCCGAACAAGAACCTTCGGAACCGCGGTTGAATTTTCTGGGACTGAGTCAGCTTTGGTTTATTAAGCACAGTTGTTTCCCTCAGGTACTTTAGTCACTGAGCCGCTCATCGATCGATTAAAGTTTCCGTAAGCTTGCAAGCGTAGCGGGGTGTTCACGGTCATCTTTTCCAACTCGGATCCTCTCTGAGTGATTCTCGGATCCCTGCCCCCATATACTTTGTATATGCAATTCACGGATTTCATTATGTTGCGGGCAACTTGGGCTCGTGTCACATCGTTGGAAATGTCTTGAACAATGGTTGCTTGTAGGGCAGCCGCGTTCTGTCTCAGGGCGTTCTTTTCCGTTTCGGAATCCGGGAGGCCGTTGATGTAGCGATCGATATCGTCTCGGATCCCGTTGCCGTCCGCATCCGTACCGGCAATGGTGTCGTCGCGGTCTTGAGCGGGGAGGTGGCCCGAAGCCTCGGCTGCGGCAAGGGCTTGCGGAAACGAAGTGGACCTGGTGCCAGTCTGAACCGCTGAGCTGCCACCTCCGCCACACGCGGAGAGAAGGTGGAGTGACAATAATGAAAGGCCGAACCAGAAACTTCGGATTGGCGATGGCGTTTGCTGAGATTGAATCATGATCGAATATTCGGAAATTGAAGGCGACGCCGTGGGACTATTTGAACCCGTCATCCACGCCGCTGCGCATCAATGATATTCGGGCATGTTTTCCACGCATATCCCCAATTACCGGGAGCTCAGCACCCCAACGGGATAATCCCTCTTAATGAGGAGAAAGACTTGGTTACGTTACTGATGTCGGGGTTTTGCGCGCGCCGTTTTGTCAGTTTTCCGGGTCGCGAGGTACCCCATCCGGCTGTCGACGTCCAGAATCTGTCGGGACAGCACCCCACCCCATCGAAGGTGGTAACACCTCACGGTGGCGACTCGTCCCTTCGCTCCCAGTACGCGGTCGTCTAAAGGGCGCCCGACGGACGTATCTGTTTTCCCACTCCGCTCACGCGTTGGTAATTTTCTTTATCGGAGGTTTCACATTGGAAGCCAGCGGAGGCAGCATGGCTTGCCCCTCTCGGGCCGGGTTCAAGATGATGGACGTCGCGGTGTCCGCGATGAGGCAAAAGCGGGTGACCACCGCGTCGAGGTGGGCGACGTCGATGACTGCGATTTCCAGTACCCAACTGTCTTCACCGGTCACGTTGTAGGCGTTGATGCACTCCGGCGTGTTCTGCACCAGTTTGACCACCCGGGCGTACTCGGCGCGACCGATCCGGATGATGGCGCGGATGCCGTAGCCGAGTGCGGCCAAGTCGACGGTGGCACGGTAGCCTGTGATCACCCCGGACGCTTCCAGCTTGCGAACCCGCTCGGTGACCGCGGGTTGGCTCAGGTGGACGCGGCGGCCCAGTTCGACCATGGTCACGCGTCCGTCGCTTTGCAATTCGGCCAGGATGCGGACGTCGTGCACGTCGAGATTTGTCGAGGCATTGGTCACAAATTTCCTTGAAATGCAGCGCCTTCCGGCCCTGGAACCTTCATTCTTCCATGGTTATATCGCCAGGGCTTTCATACGATGTCGCCATGCCCATTTCGTCGCCGTCCCCCATTCGCCAGTCGCCCCTGATCCTGCTGAGCGTGGCCGCCACCTGGATCGTGTGGGGCTCGACCTATCTCGCGATCAAGGTCGCGCTGCCGAGCTTTCCCCCGTTCATGCAAATGGGAACCCGATTTCTGACGGCTGGCGCTCTGCTCATGGCCTGGGCCCGGTGGCGCGGATCTCCCTGGCCGAGCCGGATCGAATGGCGCAACGCCGCCATCGTCGGAGCGCTGATGCTCGGAGGCGGGATGGGTGGTGCGGCGCTGGCCGAGGTGTCGGTCGGATCGGGCCTGGTGGTCTCGTTCGTTGCCGTGGTGCCGCTGATGATCGCGGCCCTCCAGCGGCTGTGGGGGGTGGTGCCGCGGCGGCAGGAACTCGTCGGCATCCTGATGGGACTGGCGGGCGTGCTGCTGCTGACCCAGGGTGCCGGCTTCCACTCGTCGCCCGCGGGCCTGGCGGCGATCGCGACCGCCTGTGTCACCTGGTCGCTCGGGAGCGTCCTCAGCCAGCGGGTGTTGCGGCTTGCTCCGGGTGCGCTCGGCTTCGCGAGCGAAATGCTGTGCGGCGGGGCCGTATTGATGGTGTTGTCGATGACCGCGCACGAAACACCGGCCTGGCCGCCTGAGCCTGCCGCCATCGCGGCCTGGGTCTACCTGGTGGTGGCCGGCTCGCTGATCGCGTTCAACGCCTACATGCTGCTGCTGGAGCAGGCCTCGGCGGCGGTCGCCTCGAGCTACACCTTCGTCAATCCGGTGATCGCCCTGATGCTGGGCATCACGCTGGGCGGCGAGCACGTGAGTCGGCTGGAATGGGCCGCCGTCGGCGTCGTGCTGGCGGGGGTGCTGCTGCTCCTTTGGCGGCCTTCCGCGATCAGGGCCGAGCAACGCGCCAGTCCTTTCGGACCGCGCGTGCAAGCGGGTCGGCCGAACCGTCCGGTCTCGCCACAGCGCGAGTCGGCGCGGTGACCTATTTCTTCGCCCGGTCGATGTTTTGCTCTTCCAGCTCGTGCTGCGTCTTGGCGTCCGCCTTGGCTGCCTTGGCGTGTTGCTTGGCGCTCGCTTCACAGGCGCGTTTGGCCGACCCTTCCATGGCCGACTTGCAATCGGCCTTGTTCAGGTCCTCCTTCGCCTCGGAGACCTTCTGACGCGCCTTGTAGTTCGCTTCGGATTGGGTCTTGAGGTCGCTGGCTTCACTTTTCGTCAGGGCGGGCCCCGACGCCGCGGGGTCGGCGGCGTGGGCCGGAACCCAGAAGGCCGCACCGACGGCAATCAGCAGACTCGCGCTGTAGCGTTGAATTTTTGGGACTGAATTCATGTGTCGCTCCTTCGTTCTCGGGGCTGTGACCATAAGACAGCGCTGCACGGGAGCGCGTGCGTGGAGCCCGCGTATCGTCGTAGGCAGTGACCTACGACCGGTCTGGCGACGCCGCCCTCATGGTTTGACGAATTTCAGGACGAAATCATCTTTTGGCTGGGGCGGCTCGGGGGTGTTTTTGTCGCGTGGATCGTTGGGGTTGCGAAGAAAATCTGCCTCAGCCGCAAGCCGGAATCCGGCCGCCTCGACCTCCTGGCGCAGGAAGGATTCTTCGATGCGATGCAGGGTGCCGGATTCCGAAATGCCGGTACCGGCCCGCCCCGCGTGGTCGGCGACGACATAGCTTCCACCGGGGCGGAGCGCGCGGAAAATCGCCCGATTCATTTGAGCGCGGTCGACTCCCATGAAGCCGAGGTCGTGGTAGTTGAACATCAAGGTGACCAGGTCGAGCCGGTTCTCGGCGACCGCCTCCGGAACCGGGTTCTCGAAGCGTTGCGTGACCGGGACGATGGGAGCGCTCGCGACGCCGGCGCTTTGCAGCCTCTGTCCTCGCTCGGCGAGCGCCATGGCCGATGTGCGCCGCGCGGGGACGGGTGCTTGCGGCGCACTTGGGGGTGCGTTTCCTCCTTCGGGCGCAGCGGGCTTGGGCTGCGCCCGTGACGGGTCAGGGGGCTGACTCTGTCCATAGACGGTTCCCTGCGGGCCGATCGCGCGGGCGAGCAGTTCGGTCGTGTAGCCGCCCCCCGAGCTGACGTCGAGCGCGACCATGCCGGGACGTATGCCGATGAAATTCAGCATTTGCTCGGGCTTGCGACGGGCGTCTTTGGTGCGGTCGGTCGCGCTGCGATCGGGGCTGGCGACGATGGCTGCGATCCGCTCGGCAGGCAGGGGCGGGGGAAGGCGCGCGGGGTCCGCCGCGCAGCCGAGGAGGCAGGACCCGGCGCCGACCACGGCGAGCCCGCGCAGCCAGTTTCGCACACGGAAATGCTTCATTCGTTTTCGCACCGGGGTGCCGTCGCCATGGGGAAACCATTGTGCGTGATCCGACGACACCGCGAGACCGGGCAGGGCGTCCGGCGGGCCCGTGTCGAGGCGGGAGGGAGCGGGGACGCGTCGAGTCAGTTCGCGGCGTCGGGCCGGGGGGTCCGTGCCCCGTCCGGGCTTCGCAGTCCGCGCCGGTGACGCAACAAGACCCAACCGGTCGCGGCGCCAATGCCAGCGTGCACCCACCCCATCACGGGGCGGAGGTCTTCCGGCGCGAAATAATAGAGCACGTACCCTGTGAGCACGAGTGCACTCGCGCCGCTGCATAGCCAAAGCCCCGAGTGGCGTTGCTGGGCCCAGCCGCGCCGTCCGCTCCGGCGCCACCCCTGGGGCACGTGCGAGGCGGCGAGGAGGCCCAGCACGAACAAGGCGACGAAGGCAGCCAGACCGTGCAGCCGCAGGCACCAGGCTTCGAGAAGGTGGGGGAGCTGACCGGCCCCGGCACCGAGCGTGTAGTGAACGCCGATCCAAAGTCCACCGGTCGCCAACAGCAGCGCGCCGCTCGCGACGAGCAGCCGGCGGTGCCAAGGGACCAGCCGGTGGGGATGGCCGTGTGACCCGGAGGTGTCGGGGGCGCGGATCATGGACTCAATGGTGCCATGCGCTGGCGCCATGAATGCGCAGCAGCGGGTGCTGGGTGTCGCCGCTGGCAGCCACGACCTTGGTGAGCGCGTCGGCCCAGAGGCAGCAAGGTGCGGCGACGCTGACGTGTGCCCGCGGGCCGGGACGGTCGCAAGCACTCGCGTCGGCGACCTGAAGCACGGCGCGCGCGGTACCGCCGAAGTGGCTGGTCGCAAACGCGCCGTCCCGCAAGGTGGCGAATGGGCGGACCCCGCCGCTGCGCTCGTCGCGCAGCTGCAAGG
>JALYHO010000010.1 GCA_030776545.1 Pseudomonadota bacterium
GACGCTCGGAGCGCACCACGTCGAGCAGGAGGCGCGGGCGCTCGAGGCGGCCTGCCGCGCCGACGTGGTGGATGAAGGACTCGTCGCCACCCGACTGGCGCGGGTCGGTACCGTGCTGGACGAGGTGCTGGGTGGCCTGGCGTCCCTGCCGTCGCCAGCGGCGAGCCCGTCGCGCCCCTGACGCGCCTTCCTCGGCAGATGAATCATGACCACGGCAGGCGCTAGACTTCATGACCCTTTTTCTTTCGATGCCCCAGGAGTCCTCCATGGTCCGACGCCACGCCGCGGCTAGCGCTCTGCTCTTCAGTCTGGCTGCCACGCACGCGCTGGCGGCGCCGCCCCCCGCGGCGGTGCGTCCGGTGACCGACACCTACTTCGGCACGACGCTCACCGATCCCTACCGTTACATGGAGGACCTGTCCTCGCCCGAAGTCCAGCAATGGGCCAAGGCGCAAGCCGACGCGACGCGCGCCCTGCTCGACGCCTTGCCCGGCCGCGCCCGGCTCTTGGCGCGCATCGGCGAGCTCGAGAGCTCGGTGCAGTCGCGCGTGGTGAACGTCAAGCGCCTGCCCGGCGAACTGTATTTCTATGAAAAGCGCGGCGCCGGCGACAACCAGTTCAAGCTGTACATGCGACGCGGCCTCCAAGGGGCCGAGACCTTGCTCGTCGACCCCACGGCGACATCGAGTCAAGGCGGTCCACCCCAGGCGATCAACTTCTTCCAACCTTCGAACAACGGGAAGCTGCTGGCCTATGGAATCTCGGAGGGCGGGTCGGAGGAAGCCTCGATCCACCTGATCGACGTCGCCACTCTCAAACAGATGATCGCGCCGATCTCCCGGGCCCACTACAGCGAAGCGAGCTGGTTGCCCGACGACAGCGGCTTTTTCTATTTCCGTCAGCGCGAACTGGCACCCGGAACGCCCGAAACCGAAAAGTACAAGAACCAGACCGCCTATTTCCATTCCGTCAAGGGCCGAGGCCGTGACATTGCCGTGTTGACCGCGGGCAGCGCCCCCAACCTCAAAATCGCCGCCGCGGAATTTCCCATCGTCGCGAGCGTGCCCGGGACGCAGTGGGTCGCCGCCATCCCCAACAACGGCGTGCAAAACGAATTCGATCTCTATGTGACGCCGCGCGCCGAGGCACTCAAGCGCGACGGCAAGTGGCGCAAGCTCTTCGATCGCAGCGACGACGTCACCGCCTTCTCGATTCACGGCGACGATCTCTACCTCCTCTCGCACAAGGACGCACTGCGCTCCAAGGTGCTCAGGACCAGCGTTCGACACCCCGAGCTCGCGCACGCCGACGTGGTCGTCGCGCCGGGACGTGAAGTGGTCGCGAACATCAACGCGGCGCGCGACGCGCTCTATGTTCTGACCCGCGACGGCACGGTGGGCAAGCTCTACCGCGTGGCCTACACCGAAGGCGCCAGGCCCGAACCCGTGGCCTTGCCGCGCGAGGGGTCGCTGGACCTCACCTCGGTCGATCCGCGTCTCGACGGGGCCGTCCTGACCATCGGCTCCTGGACGCGCGACTTCGGCATCTATGTCCCCGGCGCCGACGGGACCGGCTACGCCGACACCGGGCTGCAGAGTGCGAGCCCCTTCGGTGCCCCCGACAGCATCGAAGCCAAGGAGGTCCTGGTGACGAGCTACGACGGGGTCCAGGTGCCGCTGTCGATCGTCGCGCCCAAGGGCATCCAGCGGGACGGAAGCAATCCCACGCTGCTCTACGGCTACGGCGCCTACGGCATCACCGACGACCCGGTGTATGTTCCGCGCTTCCTGGCCTGGTACGAATTGGGCGGTATCCGCGCGACCTGCCACGTGCGCGGTGGCGGCGCCTATGGCGAGGAATGGCATCTCGCCGGCAAGCAAGCCACCAAGCCCAACACCTGGAAGGACCTGATCGCCTGCGCGCAATACCTGGTCGAACAGGGATACACCACGAGTGCGAAGCTCGGCATCCATGGCGGCAGCGCGGGCGGCATCCTGATCGGCCGCGCGATGACCGAGCGGCCGGACCTGTTCGCGGTGGCCGTGCCCGAGGTCGGTGTGCTCAATGCAGTGCGCGCCGAGACCTCGGCCAACGGCGTTCCCAACATACCGGAGTTCGGCACCGTCAAGGACGAAAAGCAGTTCGCCTCGCTCCTCGAAATGGACGCCTATCACCACGTGGAGCCGGGCGTGAAGTACCCGGCCACGTTGCTCATCCACGGCATCAACGACCCGCGCGTGCCGCCTTGGATGTCGCTGAAGATGGCGGCGAAGCTGCAAGCCGACAGCGCCTCGGGCAAGCCCATCCTGCTGCGGATCGACTATGCCAGCGGCCACGGCGTGGGCAGCACCAAGAGCCAACGCCAGGAGGAATACGCCGACCTGTGGAGCTTCATGCTGTGGCAGTTCGGCGATCCGCGCTTCCAGCCCGCGAAGTAGCGAGCGTTCGGGTTCGGACGCGCCGCCACGTCAGCACTTGAGACCATCCGGCGCCACCCGGCAGACACTTCGCGACATGCAGTCGCGGTCCGTCGCAGCACCGGGCACGGCGGGCAGCGAGGTCCCTAGAGTGAAGCTCCCGAACCCCCGAGGAGCTTCCCGTGATCCCTTCCCCGACCTTCGTTCCGACCGCCCGGCGCCTGGCCGCCTGCGGGCTCGTGAGCGCGCTGACGGCTTGCGCCGCGTCGGCCCAGACCGGCTCTTGTGCGCGGATCGAGGTGCACCACCTGCGGCCGGGCCAGGGAAGCCTGATGCTGGCCGCCTACGGTGACGCCGCCAGCTTCCTTCGCAAGACCGCCGAAGCGCAACTGAAAGTCGAGGTCAAGGCCGAGACGATGCAGGTGCGGCTCTGCGGGCTCGGTGGCGACGCGGTCGCGCTCACCCTGTTCCAGGACCTGAACGACAACCGCCAGCTCGATCTCAACCCGTTCGGCGTCCCCACCGAACCCTGGGGCGCCTCGGGCCGGGCGACGCCGATGTCGGCGCCGACCTGGGAAAGCGCCCGGGTGCCGCTGGACGGTAGCGCCATCGTCATCGCGCTCACGCCGTGAGGGAGGCCGCCATGAACCGTCGCCACTTCCTCCATGGCCTGGCTGCGGTCGGCGCCGCGGCGAGCCACCCGGTCTTCGCACGCTCGCCCGAGGGCGAGGCGTTCGACGATGCCGTCAAGGCGACGCCGTGGCTGACACCGTTCAAGGGCGTCAGCGACGCGACGCAGGACCTCCATTGCAACGCCCTGGCGCTTTCCGGACGCTGGCCCGACGGCTTGCGTGGCCGTTTCTACCGCAACGGCCCGGCGCTCTTCGAGCGCGACGGCCAGCGCTACCACCACTGGTTCGCGGGCGACGGCATGGTGCAGCAATTCAGTTTCAGCGGCGGCGCCCGCCCTGCCGTGCGCCACCTCGGCCGCCTGGTGCGCACGCCCAAGTACCTGGCCGAACAGCACGCGGGCAAGTTCCTGGTGCCGGCCTATGGCACCCACGTCGCCAGCGAGTCACCGGCCGGCGGCCCGGATGCCTTCAACGTCGCCAACACCAACGCGATCGAACACGCCGGCCGGCTGTTGGCCCTGTGGGAAGGTGGCTCGGCGTTCGCGCTCGACCCGCGCGACTTGTCGACCCTCGGCCCCGTGACCTGGCGGCCCGGCCTGGAGCAGATGCCGTTTTCGGCCCATCCCAAAGTCGACGCCGACGGCCACCTGTGGAACTTCGGCAGTTCGGGCGACAAGCTGGTGGTCTGGCACGTCGACCCGCAGGGGTCGCTGGTCAGGGCCCAGGTGGGCGATTCGCCCTACCCCGGCGGCATGGCGCACGACGCCGCGGTCACCGCCCAACACATCGTGTTGCCGTTGCCGCCGATCAAGCTACGCTTCGGCGAGGACGTCGCCCGTGCGTTCGATTACCAGCCGAACGAGCCGCTGCGCCTCCTGGTGATGCGCAAGGACGACATCGCCCAGCGTCGGGTGTTCGAGTTGCCCGCGCAAATGGTGTTCCACGTCGGCAACGCCTGGGATCGTCCCGACGGCGGCATCATGCTGAGCTACATCGGGTCGGAGACGCCCGAATTCGCGGTGCGCGGTGCCCAGCGACTCGTCGCCGGACACCCCGCGGCGTCCGCCGGGTCCAGCACCCGGATCGCCCATCTGGACATGCGATCCGGGCAGGTCCGGGCCGAGTCCCTGGGCGACTGCGTCGAGTTCCCGCGCATGCATCCGCAACGCATCGGGCAGCAGGCGCGCTACCTGTTGAGCGCGACGGCGTCGTGCGCGAGCATGGACGGCCTGTTCCACGGCGTGCAGATGCGGGACCTGGACACCGGGCGTGTCGCGCGCCACGACTATGGCGAGGACACGATCGCCGAAGAGCACATCGTCGTGCCCAAACCGGGAGGCACGAGAGAGCTCGACGCCTGGTTGCTCGGAACCACCTTCGACGTGCGTCGCCAGGTCACGCGCATCAACGTGCTGGACGCCCGGCACCTGGACGATGGCCCGATCGCCCAGGCGACGCTGCCCTACCTGCTTCCTTATGGTTTTCACGGCAACTTCACGGCCGCGTGACGCCCCGTCCTGAGCCCTCAGCCGGGAAGGAACAGTCCCTGCAGGTCGCTGAGCAAATCGAACCCGCGCTCGGTCGGGCGGGCCCGGACGAAGTCGCGCGTCAGCAAGCCGCGGCTTTCGGCCCTGTCGAGTCCCGCAGTGAGCGCGGCCAGGGACAAGCCGGTCCGCTCGGTGAACAAGGACAGCTCGAAGCCCTCCTTGAGCCGGGCGGCGTTCAACATGAATTCGAACGGCAGCTGCTCGCGCGGCACTTCGGTGTCCTCGGCCAGCGCCTGCCCGGCCAAGGCCCGTTCCATGTAGCTCCCGGGCTCGCGCC
>JALYHO010000011.1 GCA_030776545.1 Pseudomonadota bacterium
CCCCCAACCAGCCCTCGTCCCAGCGCGCCGTGGCCATCGACATGCCGCAGGCGGGCCAGGCCGCGGTGGTGGTGGCGGTGCCCCTGCCTCCGCCGGGGCCCGAACGGGCCGTCGCCGTGGTGACCAACGCGGTCCTGGGTGGCGGGTTCTCATCGCGCCTGAACCAGGAGATCCGGATCCGTCGCGGACTCAGCTACGGGGCCGACAGCGGGCTCGATCTGCGCCCCGGCGGCGGCTCGCTGCGCGCGGTGGTGCAAACCAAGAACGAGTCGGCCGCCGAAGTGGTGCGCCTGGTCCAGGCCGAACTCGACCGGCTCGCCACCGACGCGGTGGAACCGACCGAACTCGACGCCCGCAAAGCGACCCTGATCGGTGAGGTCAGCCGCAGTGTCGAGACCACGGCCGGACTCGCCGGGAGCGTGGCCTCGCTGGTCGTCGATGGACGGCCGCTGAGCGAGCTGCGCACCCGAATCGACGCCCTCAACGCCGTGGACAGCGGCGCGGTGCTGCGCTATGCGGCGCAGCATTTCGACGCAGCGGGGCGGCACGTCGTCGTGGCGGGCCAGACAACGCGCTTCGCCGAGGCGCTGCGATCCGCCGCCGCCGACCTGGTGATCATCCCGGCCGGACGCCTGGATCTCGATGGCGCCGGGCCGGCGACGCCTTGACCACGGGGCGCACCGGAGACCTCATTCGAGCAAGGCGCAGGGAAGGCGTGAATGCAATCCCCTGGACGCCAGCGGAATTGCACTGGGCGCGATTTCCGGAATGCTGGGACAATCGAGGGTGTGCTGCCCGTGCTTGGCGTCAAGCTCCACGGACGTCCGCATCCCTTTTTTCCAGGACCGCCCATGGCCACCCGTCGTCCCACCGCCCCCGTTGCCACCGATTCCACCCAGAAGCTGCGCCAGACGCAAGCCGAATATGTTGCCGCGCGCCCTGCCGGCGAGCCGGGCGTCAAGCCCATGATGTCGAGTTCGAAGATGTACGTCTGCCGGCGCTGCCAGGCCAATTTCAAGACCGGCGACGGCAAGCCGGACGCGCGGCTGCCCGGCCTGGGCAAGTGCAACAAGTGCCTGGCAGCGGCGACTGCTGCACTCGCCGCCTGAAGCGCCGACACCGGCTGGCCGCGCGGCGCTGGCGCCGCGGCCCAACGCAGGACCGCTCTGCCGGACCGTCCTCAGACCGCCTGAGCGAGGGCCTGCTTGCGCACCACATCCTGGCCCTTGGCCACCGCATAGGCCAACGCGGCATCCGCCGAGGGCCAGCGGTGCCCACACGCCAGACTCTCGTCGCGAACGATCTCGCGAAGCCGGCCGTCCTGGTCGCACTGGACCACCAGCGCAGCGATGTAGCCATCGCCGCGTGGCCCTTCCAGCGCCCCAGCGTAGACGCGATAGTCTCCGATCTTGCGTTCTTCGAAGTGCATGTGCTTGCCTCCGGCCGACGTCCCGCCTGCCATGGAAACAATCATCGACACTATTTCAAATAGTTGCTATCCACCGTAAGGGGGAGTCGGTCACGCCGCGTGGCTCGAATCCAACGACCACTCGTGCCGTGCCCGCGCATAGATCGCGCTGTTCGGATCGACCGCGCCGTCGATGCCGCACACCGCCGAGGCGAACACGCCGGCGCGCTGCAGCGTGTCGAGCAAGGGCCAGCCGCGCAGCTCGCCCAAGACAAGCACCGAGGCGAAGGCATCGCCGGCGCCAACGGTGTCACGCACGGTCACCGGTGGCGCCGCGCCCTCGAGCCACCGCCCCTCCGCATCGACGCACGCCCAGCCGGCCGCGCCCCGCGTGACCGTGAGGCGATCGAGCTCGAAATGGCGGACCAGTGCCTCGGCCGCGGCGCGGTGGGCCGCCACCCCCCATGGCAAGCGCCCGATCCCCGGGTGCACGAACCAGTCGATCAGCGAGTGGAGTTCGTCGTCGTTGACCTTGACCAGGCGAGCCCGGAACAGCGAGTCGTGCGCCAAGGTGCGGTTGTCGGGACCGTCGCGCAGGTTCAGATCGAGGAAGGGCACCGCTGCCGACGCGGCCAGCCCGGCGCGGACCGCCTCCCGCGCCACGGGGCTGCGCTGGGCCAGCGTGCCGAAGTAGGTCACCGCAGGGGCGATCCGGCCGATTTCGGCTGCCGCCTGCTCGCCGTCGAGGTGGTCCCAGGCGGCATCGGTGCCGATCTCGAAGCGGTGCTGCGTGCCCTGCATGTGCACGGTGACCGTTCCGGTGGCATGGTCGGGATCACGCTGCAGGCCGCGCGTGTCCATGCCATACCGGGCGAAGTCGGCCTCGATCGTCGCGCCCAGCGCGTCGGCGCCGATGCGCGTGACCATCAAGGGCGAGGCCCCGAGCAGGGCCAGGTTGCGCGCGACGTTGAACGGCGCGCCACCGATGACGTCGGCCTCGGGGAAGCGATCGATCAGGGCCTCGCCGATCACCGCGGCCCGGCGCCCGGGCTCAACCATGCTGGGCCCTCCGATGGGCGTCGGTCGGCCGCATGCCGAAGCGGGCCTCACCCTGGCGCCGGAACTCTTTCGGCGTCATGCCCTTGATTTCCAGGAAACGACGGTTGAAGTTGGCCACGTTGTTGAACCCGCAGTCATAGCACACGTTGCTGATGTAGCGGTCGGTCTCCATCAGCAGCTGGCAGGCGCGCGCGATGCGCAGCCGATTCACGAAGTCGGTGAACGTGTTCCCGGTGGCGCGCCTGAAGTAGCGTGAAAACTGGCTCTCGCTCATGCCGACCCGCTGGCTCAGCTCGCTCATGGAGAACGATTCGGTCGCGTTGGCGGTGATGTGGTCGACGATGGTGCTGATCTGCGCCAGCGAGTGGTCGTCCTCGAAACTCTGCATCGGCAGGCTCGAGAGCAGCCGGTACTCGTTGCACTCGGCCAACTCGCCCAGAAAGTGCAAAAACTCGCTGAAGCGCTTGACGCCGTGCGAACGCTTGATCTGTTGCAGCCGTTCGCACGCATGTTCGGCCATGCCGAAGAATTCGACTCCAAGGCGAGCCCGCTCCAGCAGCGGCAACACGTCGCGCAAGTCGCCGATCAGCTCGGACGCGCGCTTGAGCGGATCGCCCGCGAACTGCAGCACCATGTCGCGCTTTTCGACGCCCTCGGGCCCGACGTCGGTCGAGATCCAGTTGTGGGGCAAGCGCGGGCCGGTGAGCACCAGGTGGCCGGGTTCGAACTGGCCGATGTAGTCGCCCACGAACACCTTGCCGCGGGTCTGCAGGATCAGGTGCAGTTCGTATTCTTCGTGGTAATGCCACCGAACCAGCGGGTTGGGAAACCCGTGTTCCAGGCAACGCACGTAGCCATAGCTGCCTTCGGGCTCGTAGCCGAGCGTGGGATCACGAATGAAGTCGTGTTCCAACTCGGGTGCGCGGGCGCGTTTGAAGCTCATGGCCGTATTGTCTGGCGTCTGGCGTGTGGCGTGTGGGGTTCGGCTTTTGCGTTCGGCCGGGTCACGGGCGGCCATTGGCCTGCAAGAAGGCCGACACGTCGCCATGCGCGATGCGCAGCGCGTCGACCAGCCGCGGATCGCCGGCGAGCGGCCCCCAGAGCACCGGGTCGCGGCTGAAGGCGCCCAACGGGTCGGCGCTGTCGAACATCGCATGCGCGACGTCCGGATCCATCCCCTGGTCCTGGTAGTCGTAGGGAAGGTCGCCGCGGTGCCAGCGGCCGAGGAACTCGAAAAACAGCGCGGGCAGGCGCGCCACCGCGGCGATCGACGCCCCGCGTGCCAGGCACTCGCGAACCGTCGGCGCCACGAAGCCCGGGATCTTGGCGTAGCCGTCGGCCGCCACGCGCTGATTGGTGTCCTGGATGTGCGGGTTGCTGAAGCGGTCGATGACCACGTCGCGGTAGGCCGCCAGGTCCAGCGGGTAGGGATGGAGGTCGGCCTCGAGGGACGGAATCACGTCGTCGGTGACGTAGTCGTACGCCATCTGGCGAATCGCCGGGTGATGGACGTCCTCGTGGATGTAGCGCAGCCCGATCAGGGTGCCGGCCCACGCGAAGCAGCTGTGGCTGGCATTGAGGATCCGGATCTTGGCCTCTTCGTAGGGCATGACCGAGTCGACCATCTGGACGCCGACTCGCTCCCACGCCGGACGGCCGGCGATGAAATGATCCTCGACCACCCACTGGGTGAATTTTTCACCCATCAGCGCCGCGCCGTCGTCCTCGCCGGTCGCTGCCTTGACGCGCTGGGCGACGTCGGCGAGCGGCCGCGGCGTGATGCGATCGACCATGTCGTTGGGCGTGCTGGTGTTGGCCAGGGTCCAGGACAACAGCGAGGCGTCGCCGCGACGTTCGAGGAAATCGGTGAGGCCGAGCTTGAAGCGCTCGCCGTTGCTGCGCAGGTTGTCGCAATTGAGCAGGGTGACCGGGCCGGCGCCGCGCTGCCTGCGCTCGGCCAGGATCGCGGCGATGGCGCCGTAGATCGTCGAGCGGCCGGTGCCGGCGATGTCGGCGGCGAGGTCGGGGTAGCGGGTATCGAGGCGGTTGTCGCTGTCGAGGTAGTAGCCGGCTTCGGTGACAGTGAAGGAGATGATGCGGGTGCGTGGGTCCGCGCCCACCTCGATCAGCCCTGCGAGCGAAGCCTCATAGGGAATGACGCGGCGGATCGAGCGGATTCGCTCGTAGTGCCGGTCACCGGCCGGCGAGACCGTCTCGAGCGTGTAGGCGCCACCTTGCCGATGCAGCGCGTCGACCGTGTCCTGCATGTCGCCGCGCAGGTTGCCGCCGGCCAGGACCCAGCGCTCGTCCCCCTGCTCGTGCAGGCGATGCAGATAGACCGCCTGGTGCGCCCGGTGAAACGAGCCCAGACCCAGGTGAAGGATGACGAAAGGTTGGCTGGACATGATCAGGCGGCCTGTTGCAGGTCCCGCAAGGCACGGCCGTTCTTGTCGAAAAAGAGCAGCGCGCGTGGATCGATCTCGACGCCCACCAGGTCGCCCAGCTTGAGCGTGGTGCGCTCGCTCTGGCGCGCGATCAGGTGCACGTCGTTGCCGACCGTGCAGTGGATCAGCGTGTCCGAGCCGAGCGACTCGACCAGCTCGACCTTGCCGGGGATGCCCAGCGCACTCGCGGCGACCCGCACGTACTCCGGTCGCACGCCCACCGAGCCGTCCGGCGGCAGGCGACTGCCGGCGATGCGGGTGAGTTCGGGCAGGGCCGCAGCGGACAGCACGTTCATCTGCGGGGTGCCGATGAACTGGGCCACGAACTGGTTGGCCGGGTGGTCGTAGAGCTCCAGCGGTGAACCGACCTGCTCGATCATGCCGTCGCGCAGCACCACGACCCGGTCCGCCAGCGTCATCGCCTCGACCTGGTCATGGGTGACGTAGATGGTGGTGGCGCCGAGGTCGCGGTGCAGGTTGGCGATCTCGACCCGGGTCTGGCCGCGCAGCGCAGCGTCAAGGTTGGAGAGCGGCTCGTCGAACAGGAACACCTTGGGCGCGCGAACGATCGCGCGGCCGATCGCGACGCGTTGCCGCTGGCCCCCGGAAAGCTCCTTCGGCGTGCGCTGCAGGTACTGGGTGAGGTTGAGGATCTTGGCGGCGCGCTCGACTTTTTCCCGGCGCACGTTCACGTCCACCTTGGCGAGCTTGAGGGCGAACGACATGTTGTCGAAGACCGTCATGTGCGGGTAGAGCGCGTAGGACTGGAAGACCATCGCCAGATCGCGTTTGGGCGACGGCACTTCGGTGATGTCGCGCCCGTCGAGCAGCAAGGTGCCCGAGGTGACCGCTTCCAGACCGGCGATCAGCCGCAACAGGGTCGACTTGCCGCATCCCGAGGGCCCGACGAAGACGATGAATTCGCCGCGGTTGATCTGCAGGTCGATGCCCTTGATGGTTCGGACGGGACCGAACTCCTTGACGATTTGCTTGAGCTCGAGGAATGACATGTTCTCTCCTTGCGTACTTACTTGACCGCGCCGAAGGTCAGGCCCTGGACGAGTTGCTTCTGGCTGAACCAGCCGAACACGATGATGGGCGCGATCGCCAGCAAGGACGCCGCGGAGAGCTTGGCCCAGAAGAGCCCTTCAGGGCTCGAGTACTGCGCGATCAGCGCCGCCAGGGTGCCGGCGTTGGCCGAGGTGAGGTTGAGCGACCAGAACGCCTCGTTCCATGCCAGCACCAGGCACAGGAGACCGGTCGACGCGATCCCGCCCATCGTGAGCGGCAGGATCGCATGCCGGAACTCGTCCCAGACGTTGGCGCCGTCGAGCCGCACCGCCTCCAGGATGTCGTTGGGCACCTCCTTGAAGGCGCTATAGAGCATCCACACCATGATGGGCAGGTTGCTGAGCGTGAAGACGATGATCAGCGCCGGCAGCGAGTCGAGCATCCCGGTGGTCTGCGCCATCACGTAGACGGGCACCAGCGCACCGACGGCCGGCATCATCTTGGTCGAGAGCATCCACATGAGGATGTCGCGGGTCTTTCGAGTCCGAAAGAACGCCATCGAGTAGGCCGCCGGGGCCGCGATCAAGAGGCCCAGGACGGTCGAGACCAGGCTGGTGATCAGCGAATTGCGCGCATAGTGCAGGTAGTCGCTGCGGGCCTGGACCTCGACGAAGCTGGAAAGCGTCGGCGAGAAGAACAAGTTGCCGCCGATCGCCTGGCCTTCGGTCTTGAAGGCCGTGATGCCGAGCCAGAACAGCGGAAAGAAGATCAGCAGCGACAGCAGCCAGGCGAAGATCGTGCGCACCAGCGGAAAGGGGGGTTTTTTGCTCATGGCCGTCAGTCCAGGTTCTTGCCGACCATGCGAATCAGGAAGACCGCGGCGATGTTGGCCAGGACGACCGCGAAGAGCGCGCCCGCCGATGCCACGCCGACGTCGTAATTCATCAAGGCCTGCTTGTAGATCAGGAACGCCAGGTTGGTGCTCTCGTTGCCCGGGCCGCCACTGGTGGTCGTGAAGATCTCGGCGAACACGCTCATCAGGAAAATCATCTCGATCATCACCACGACCGCGATCGAGCGCCCCAGGTGGGGCAGCGTCAAATACCAGAACTGATGGAGCCGGGTCGCTCCGTCCATCCGCGCCGCTTCCATCTGCTCGCGGTCCAGCGACTGCAGCGACGTGATGAAGATCAGGCAGGCGAACGGCAGCCACTGCCAGCTGAGGATGATGATGATGGCGAACAGCGGGTAGTCCGTCATCCAGTCGATCGGCGTCAACCCGAAGAAGATCCAGACCTTGCCCAGGACCCCGTAGATCGGGTTCATCATCATGTGCTTCCACAGCAGCGCGTTGACCGTGGGCATCACGAAAAAGGGCGAGATCAGGAGCACCCGAACGATCCCCTGGCCCGGGAACGGGTCGTTGATCAGCATGGCCAGGCCGACCCCGAGCACGACCGTGATCGCGATCACCCAGCCCAGCAGCTCGATGGTCTGCAGCACCGAGGGCCAGAAGTCCGGGTCGGTGATGAAGTACTCGAAATTCTCCAGGCGAGCGAACGTGTGTTCGCCCGGCTGGTTGAGGTTGTAGTGGATGAGCGCGAAATAGATCGTCATCACCAGCGGGACGATCATCCACGCGAACAGGGTGACGACCGCGGGCGCCATCAGCGCGCGGGGCAGGAATCGGGACATGATGTTTCAGGACCTCCGGGGCGCCGCGCTCGCTGCGCGGCCGGACTCGCGCCCGGCCGCCCCCTCGGGC
>JALYHO010000012.1 GCA_030776545.1 Pseudomonadota bacterium
GTGTATGCGCAGAGCCCAGCGTTTTGGTCATTGACCCTGGACGCCCACCGCGATTCGGCCGTGCTGCATCTGTGCCGCGCGTTTGATAGTCACGCGGGTGCGTTGAGCCTGTCCAAATGGCTCCAAGTGATTAGAGAAAACCTCCATCTTTTCGACGTAAAGGCTTTTGACGAGCGGATGGCGGGCAATCCGTTTGTTCGCAGATTGCTACGGGACGGCGTAGTGAGGCCAAATTTGACGACGCTCAAGAGTGACGAAGCGAATTGTTCAAGCAGCGATGCTGATGTCAAAAAGCTGGCCAGGTTTCGGGGAAACGTCACCGCGCACACGAACGCCGTGGGCCACCGTGACGGCAACCTGCTGACAGTGGTCGCCCCGCCGCTTACGATCGCCGAAATCGAAAGGCTTTTAGGGCGCGCGTCGGAAGTGCTTAGCAAGTACAGCATCCTGTTTTCCGCGGAGGTCTTTCCAACATCGATCTTCGGCCAAGGCGATCACCGTTTCATCTTTGCTGCTTTGGCGAACGCGATAGAAGCCGAGAGGTCGCGGGACGTCGAGGCACTTCGACCTGCAACAGACACAGCGGCTGCTGATTGTGAGTAGGCGGGTGAGTAGTTATCGCGTGATCGATTCGCGAATTGTTGCCTTGACTGGGCGTCAAGCCGGGGTTCGATTCCCTTCACCGCTCCAAGCTGATGTCACAGAGGTTCCGCGGGGCCTCTTTTCTTTGGTTTTGCCTCGGCGAAGAGCGCACGTGCGGGCCTGGCTGATCGAGGGTGTCGCTGCGGCTGCACCAGGGGCGCCAGGCTGTTGCGCAGGCGCTCCCGCGCGTCGGCCGCGCTCGGCGTGGTCTGGCCCAGGGCCTGCTCGACGTTGCCGATGTGGGAGAGCATCAGGACGGCGGCCCGTTCGAGGTCGCCCTGGTCGATCGCTGCGACGATGTCGGCATGCTCCGCGCAGGACTGCGCGGCGTCGTGCGTGGACTGGTACAGCGTGGCGACCAGCGTGGTGCGCGCCGTCAGGTCGCGCAGCATGTCGGCCAGCACCTTGTGGCCGAGGCATTCGGCCAGGCAGACATGGAAGTCGGCCAGCAGGAAAGCCCGCGTGGCCGCGTCGGCGTCGTCGAGGGCCGCGCGTTCGTCGCGGACGTGTTTGCGCAGCCGGGCCACGACCGCCTGCAGGGGGCGACCCTGGTCGATGGCTTGCCGCAGCAGGCCCGACTCGACCGCGCGGCGTGCCGAAAACGCGTCGTGGGCCTGCGCCATGGAAGGCTCGACCACATACCAGCCTTTGCGCGAACGCACTTCGACGAAACCGCGCGCCTGCAACTGCATCAGCGCCTCGCGCACCAAGGTCCGGCTGACGCCGAACAGGTCGGCGAGTTCCTGCTCGCCGAGCCGTTCGCCGGGTTGCAGCTTTTGCGCCAGGATGGATTCGACGACCTGCCGCGCGATCTCGACCTGGCTGCTCATCGAGTGGCGACGGTCACGGCGCCGAGTGGGGTCGAATCGGCGGTCGGGGTGACGAGCACGTCCAGGTCGTCCTCGTTCGGTGCCACCGCCCGGCCATCGAGCACGGCGTGGGCCCGCTCACGGTCGATGTCGCCTTCCCAGGCCGCGACGGCGACAGTCGCGACGCAATTGCCAATCAGGTTGCCGAGCGCGCGGGCGATGCCCATGAACCAGTCAACCGAGAGAACCAGCACCAGGCCGATCGCCGGGATCGACGGAATCGCATGCAGGGTGGCGGCGAGCACCACGATCGCCGAACCCGGCACGCCATGCGCGCCCTTCGACGTGACGAGGGCGACCGCCAGTATGGTCGGCAGGTCCGTCATCGTGATCGGCGTGTTGGTCGCCTGCGCGATGAACACGGCGGCCAGCGTGATGTAGATCGAGAAGGCATCGAGGTTGAAGGTGTAGCCGGTCGGGATGACGAGGCCCACCGTCGAGTCGCGGATGCCCATGCGCTTGAGCTTGGACATGATTTGCGGCAGCACGCTGTCGCTCGATGTGGTGGCCAGGACGATCATCAATTCCTCGCGCAGGTACCTGAGCAGCTTGAAGATGTTGAAGCCCGCGAGCCGCATGATCGCGCCCAGCACGACCACCACGAAAATCAGTACCGCGGCGAAGTACAGGAGCACCAGCATGCCGATCTGCCGCAGCGAGCCGACGCCGTATTTGCTGACCGTGAACGCCACGGCGCCCAGGACGCCGAGCGGCGCGAGCTTGATGATGATGCCCATGATCTTGAAAAGCACATGCGAGCCGGTCTCGACCAGCCGCGCCACCGGCTCGCCGCGCTCTCCCAACATCGCCAGCGCGCAGCCGAACAGCACCGCGAACAGCAGCACCTGCAGCACGTCGCCCGTGGCGAAGGCGCCGACCGCGCTGCCGGGAATCAGCTTGAGCAGGAATTCCGGCGCGCCGCCACCGGTGAGTTGCCGGGCGTTCTCGGCGTAGACACTCATGGCACTGCCATCGAGGGCCTTCGGGTCGACGTTCATGCCGACCCCGGGGTGGAACCAGAACCCCAGCGCCAGCCCGATCATCAAGGCGATGCTGGTCACCACCTCGAAGTAGATCAGCGCTTTGACCCCCGTCCGTCCGACCCGCTTGAGGTCCCCCGCGCCGGCGATACCGTGCACCACCACGCAAAACACCAGCAGGGGAATGATCATCGTGATCAGCTTGATGAAGCCGTCGCTGAGCGGCTTGAGCTTGACCCCGAGGGCCGGCCAGAAAAGACCGACGAGGGTGCCGACCACCAACGCGACCAGGACCTGGCCGAACAGGGAACGCAGGAAACGCGGCATGTTTCACCTCGAGGATTGAAGTCAGGCAACTGGATCACAAGCTTGCATACAAGAAATGTATGCAAGATTTTCTTCAAGGCTCTGCGGGTTTTCCCGTGGCGCTGCCTTAGGGTTCTCCGGGGATCCCGCCAGGCGGAGGCACTGGACCCGGCATCCGGACAAACGCGACTTGCCCCTGGTGCGCATGGCGCTCAAACTCATTGCGGGTGACTTGCGCGGGTCCGGTGGGCTCGACTGCCTTGGTTGCCGGCACGAACGCTTCGAGGCACCCATGACACTCAACAAATTGTTGATCTTTGCAGCCACCTCCTTTGTCCTCGGCTTGGGCGGCGGCGCGCGTGCCGACGCCGCCGACGAGGACCGCAACGACGCGGAAGGCCGCGGTGGCGCCTTTGTGATGTGGAGCCCGGATCTGGCGGGGCCCCACGGCAATGCCTTTACGCTCGCCAATGTGCTGAACGGCTTCGGCTGCACGGGCGGCAATGTGTCACCGGCGTTGAAGTGGCGCAACGTGCCGGCTGGCACCCGCTCGCTGGCGCTGCAGGTGCACGATCGTGACGCCCCGACCGGCGCCGGCTTCTGGCACTGGGCCGTGTACGACATGCCGCCGACCGCCACGGGCATTGCACGGGGCGCTGGCAATCAGGCGGCTTCATTGCCTACTGGCGCCTACGGCGGCAATACCGACTTCATGGACACCGGCGCGACGGGCGAAAACGGCAACTATGGCGGACCGTGCCCGCCCGCCGGCGACGTGCAGCACCACTACACCTTCACGCTGTACGCCCTGGCAGTCGACCATCTCGCCGCTGCCGGCGGAATCCCCAGGACCGGCAGTGCCTCGCTTTACAGCTTCGTGCTGAACAAGGGCCTGGGCAGCGCCTTGCTGGGCCAGGCTTCCTTCTCGGCCACCTACGCGCGTTGAAGCGGACGCGCCGGCCCGACCCCGACGTGGCAGTCTGCGTGGTGGCTTTTCTTCCGAAGCCGAATGGTGCAGACAGGTCTTTTGAGCGAACGCAGCGCGGCGCCGTTCAACTTCGGCGTTGATTGACACGCCCACGACGATGAGCGAATCAATGCAGGTCCACGGCGCTTGTCTGTGCGGGGCGGTCCAATTCGAGGCTGTCGTCGATCCGGCGCGCGTCACGATCTGTCACTGCACCGATTGCCAGACCCTCACAGGGACTGCCTATCGAGTCACAGTGGCAGCGAGCGCCGAGGGCTTCCGCTTGGCGCGCGGTTCACCGAAGACCTACATCAAGGAAGCCCAAAGCGGGAGCAAGCGTGCACAGGTGTTTTGCGCCGAGTGCGGTTCCCATCTGTATGCCCATGCCGCGGTTGAAAACCCGGACCGCTTCGGGCTTCGGGTCGGTTGCCTGCACGAGCGAACCGAGCTCGTTCCGAGCAAGCGAATCTGGTGCAGATCCGCATTGGCCTGGTCCGAGAACCTTCAGGGCTTGCAAACGGTCGATCAGGAGTAATCGCCGTGTGCCGCGACGCGTCGCCTCCCCCCTGCATCGAGCGGACGTCACAAGGCCGTTGCGCGCCCCTCGCGCTCTCGCTTGTCTCGAACGTCAGGAAGCACCGACGTGCCTTCGCCGCGCTCGCCAGCGCGTGGGTCGTCGCGACCGCTCCGCTGCTGGCCGAGGCCCGATCCCACCCCTGCGTCGACGAAGGCCGCGTGGCGCGCCGGCATCACCACGGCTGCGGTCCCGGCACGGCAGCAGCCGCCAAGTCGCAGACGTGGCGCGGGCAACGCCCAGCCGTGAAGCATCCCCATCCCGCCGAGGCGAATCAAGCCGTGCCATCGGCACCCGACCGGGGCAGTGACTCGGCATCCGCCGCGGCGGAGCCGACTCGAACGGACGGCGCCACGCTGCAGCGGCTTCGCATCAAGAGTTGCCAGCGGCATCCCGAGACCTGCGCGCAGGGACCCTCCAGGGGTGGGGAGGGGTCCCCGCCGACGCTCCCGAAGTAGGGGAGCCCGCGCCGCGCCGGCGCGGGGCTTTCAAGCGGAACGATCAGTCGGCGTCCGACAAATCAAGCCGCCAGACCCCGCGCCCATGGGTGGCCGCATACAGCGTCCGCGACGATGCGTCGATCGTCAACCCATAGACAGCGACCGGTGGGAGCCGTCCGGCAGCCGAAGCGAACCAGCTCGGCCCATTGCGCGGCAGCACCGCAACCCCGAAGTCGGTGGAGGCGTACAGCCGGCCGCTGCGCGCATCGAGCGCCACGCCGGTGATCGGTTGGTCGCCCAGGCCATTGCTGCGGTCGGTCCAGGTCGCCAACCCTGTCGTCGGTTCGTAGACCACTTCGAAGACATGGCCGGGGGTCGCCGGGGTGTAAGCGTCATAGCCGGAATAGGAGACAAAGGCGTGCAGCGGATTCCATGGGTCGACGGCAATGCCGCTGATGAAACGCGCAGGCTGGGCGTCGGTATCGATCCGGGTGAAGGTGGTCGTCGCTGCCGGACCGTCGGCATTCACCGACACGAACAGCCTGCCACGACGCGTCGCCACCCAGAGCGCAGACCCGGCACTCGGCGCCCGTGCCACGGCCACGACATACGAACCGCCTTTGGTGGCGCCATAGGCCGTGCCCGTCAACGCCTGGGTGCCGAGCGGCACCCAATCGCCGCAGGTGGCCGCGAAGTCGCCCGTGTACTCGTTGCAATGCGCGTCCAGGTCGGCGCGGGGCCCACCGCTGTCCAGGGTTCGCCACACCCGCTGCAGTCCGACAAACCAGGTCCCATCGCGGACCGGGTCGGCCAGCAAAGGCACGTAGAAGGACGCCGACTCGTTGCTGTTGACCAAAGGATCCGACACATAGTCCCAACCCAGCACCGCGCTGCCCTGGAAGTTGACGTCGAGCGCCGCGCCCGTATAGCTGTGCATCCGCACCGAAGGCGTCACCGCGTCGATACCGGACTGGCCGCCGTCGCCACCGACGCTCTCGAACCAGCTGTTGCGCTGGCCGCTGTACGACCAGGTCCCGTTGTCCTGGGTGCCGCCGATCAGGTCACTGAGAGGATGTTGCGGATCGACCGAGACACTTTGGAACTGCAGCGTGGACAGGCCGGCATTCATGGGGATGATCTCGACCGGCACCGCCTTCAACCACAGTTTGCAATCCGCCAGATCGGCACCGGCGATGCCCCGCGCATCGCATCCGCCCGACACGTCGGCATACGCACCGCTCGTGCGCACCACCCCGCCGTCCGAGCCCATGATGCCGACGTCCGGGTTGCCCGGAACGAACACGAGCGCATGCTGGTCCGGGTGCAGTCCCAGAGGTGCCGGCATCTGGGTGTCATTGGTCATGTCCGTGAACTGGACACCGGCATTGGTTGAGCGCTGCACGGCGCGGCCATTGGAGGGCGGCGAGGCAGTGAAGATCTCGCTGTACTGCATTTGCCCGCCCAGCCACACCGTGTCGGGTCGTCCCGGAGGCGAAGCGACCACCATGTCGTACGTGCACTGCCCGCCACAGAAATTGAATGACGAAAAGCCCGGGGTGCCGGGGGTCGCGTCCGACAGCTTGGTCCAACCCGGGTTCGCGGCCCCGTTGGCCAGTTGGATGGCCGGGACGTTGGCATCGTCGGTGCGGTAGAAATTGGCCTGCGCGGCGCCCGCATCGCCGAGGTAGATGCGCAACTTCTGCCCCATCGGCGCGAGCGCGAACTCGGTGCGCGAAGCGAGCGAATTGGCGGCCGTACCGCCTCCGGCGCTGGCGAAGACCTTTTCGTATCCACCCCCTGCTGCAGACCGATACAGGCCATAGCCGAAGATCGAGAAGTAGACGCGCGTCGGATTCGACGTCGCCAAGCCGGTACGAGACATCTGGATTTTGCTGATCCCGCCGCGGAAGAAGTCGCTGCCATTGGGGCTGCTCGGGACCACCGTGTCCGCGGGCACCGAGAACGCCAGCGTGAAGGTCGCCCCGCCGTTCCTGGACTCGTAGAGTCCGAGAGGCGGCGCGTCGGGTGGCGTGAAGCGACCGCCATTGACGCTGGACGCACCATGGCGAGCCACGGCCGTGCCGATGAACAAGTGCCTGGCGTCGCCCGGGTCGACCGCCACCGCCGCGATCGCCCGGCCGCGTGCCACCGCGACGCTCCCCGGGACCAGCGTCCAGTGACGCCCGAGATCCGTGGACTTGAACAACCCGAGCCCGGCTTCGGAGTCGCTGGAGCCGTTGGCCTCGCCGGTCCCGACATAGAGGGTGCGGGCCTTGTCGTCGGAGGGATCGAAGACGATCGAGCCGATCGCGTTGGAGGGCAGCCCGCGGCTTGCCGACTCCCACTCGGGTGTACGAGACAGGGCGTTGTCGGTTCTCCAGACCCCGCCACCGGCGGCGCCGACGAACAAGGTGCAGTCGTCCTCCTTGCAGCGTGGCGAGATGGCCAGACCGGTGACTCGGCCTGAAACGGTCGAGGCATGTCCGGTGTAGGTCACCGGCCCCGGGACGGTTCCGGTGGTCGGTCCGACCAGCGTCCACGACCCGCGGTGACCATGCCCCCGGCCCTCCAGGTCATCGGCGTCCGACGCGGCCTTGGCGCTCACGCTCGGCGCCACGTAGCCCGATGGATAGGCCCGGTTGTCCGCCTCGTAGCCGGCGCGGTCCGCACCGTCCGTCTCGATGCCGAAAAGCTTGAAGTAGTGCGTCTGCTTGAAATTCCGGGTTTGGGCCTGAAGGCCACTCGTGGCGGCCAGTGTCACTGCGGCCGTGGCGGTGGCCACGAGCAGTCGGTATCTTCTTTGCATGGAAACTCCAGTGAGTCGCGAACGTGCGAGGACGTGATCAATCCGTAACAAAGGTTTCCAGGCCCTTCACACGCTGGCAATAGAGTCAAACCCGCGCTGGCCTGTGATGCACGTCAAAGCGCCACACCGTCAACACCTGAGTCAACTGACCTCGGGTCTGTTCATCCGCCTGACGTTCAACGTTTGGCGCGGGCAGACCGCTCGAAGGAAGGGATGGACCGCGGCGGCCCACCGCTACCGGGGCATAGCGCCTTGCGTAGGACCGGTCGCGGGTGAACTTCGGTTGGCTTCGAGTCGGATGATTTCGCTGCGCGTGCCATCGGTCCACCCTTGCATACCGGCGTGCCTGGAGATGACTCTGCCCTGGCGGACGAGCTCGAACATCGGAACAGGGGGACTCAGTTGGTAGCGCTCTCGGCGCGCGTCATAGAGGGGTTGAAGATCCGCTGGATACAGCGACTCCGTCTCGCTGCCATTCAAGAGCTTGCGTTCGATGAAAACGACCTTCAGCAGCGGCCAGTCTCTTCGCAGCTGCTCGGCCGTCGCCTGGCCCGCAGGGGACTCCCTCCACGCCTTGCACACGGGGCAGTCTTGCGCGGTATGAACGACGACGGTGATCGATTCGTCGACTGCCAGAGGATGTGCTGCCGGCATTGTCGATGCCGATGCCGTCGCGCTCGGTGCATCGTTGATCGGCAGAGGCGGCTCGGCCATTGCGTCACCGCCGCCCGCGGCGATCAAGAGCGGCAGCCATGCGAACGTGCGTGACGTGGGCGACATCTTGCGAGCTTAACGTGATCGCTCAACCGGCAGGCGTTGGAGGGTCGATGCGCCGTGCGAAAGCAGCCGCCTGTGAATGACGGAAGGTGGCCGGTCATCGACGGTCCCGACGAGAGACAGGGACTTCAACGCTTCGAATTCCTGGGCGGACGCACTTTCACAGGATCACGCGAGGGCTCGGTCGCGAGCTTCGTGGCCGGCCGGCGCTTCCCCGTCAAGGAGGCATTCAAGGCGACGGCCATGGCGGCGTCGCCGTTCAACAGATCGCTCCAGCGCAACTCGACTTGGGGCGTTCGCTTGCCCTTTCCGGTCAACCGGAAGCCATCGGGATCGAGAGCGACGGTGTAGTCCATGCCGTCGATGGTGACTTGCCGCTTGAGTTGCTTGTCGAGGACAGTGGCCACCAGGAAGACTCGGCTTGGTGAGAAGGTGCGTGCATCGTATGCCCGCGCGTGGGTAGAGGCGGCAAGTATGCGGCGTTCTTCCCGCTGCGGCACGCACTATCGGGCCCGAGACCGTCCCAACATTCCGGTCTCCGCGTGTTGCCAACGCCATGGCCGCCACGATGACGCCGCCTTGGGTGCCAAGTGTCATGTCGATCGGCACGTTCAAGGGGCGCGCGCTGCCCTAGAAACCAGCGGTGGCCATTTGTTCGTGAGTGGGCAGTCCTTCGGTATCCCCCCACGCCTGCACGACACGTGCGCCGATCCAGGCCCCGCGTCTGACGGCATCGGCGATCGTCCGCCCTTCCAGGAGCGCACTGAGGATCCCGACCGCGAACCCGTCTCCGGCGCCGACGGTATCGATCACGCGCGCTACCGGAAACGCCGCCACGTGTCCCCGTCCCGTTTCGCCGTCGAAATAGGCGCCGCCAGGGCCAAGCTTCACGACGACGAGGCGCGCGCCCCGCTCGCGGAAATGGCCGGCGATGCCTTCGGGTTCCGTCCGACCGGTCAAGAACGCGCCCTCCTGGAGACCGGGCAACACCCAGTCGCACGCAGCCGCGAGCGTGTTCAACGTCGTGCACATCGCTTGCGGCGACGACCACAGCGTCGGCCGTAGATTGGGATCGAATGAAATGGTGCGACCGGCCGCGCGCATGGTTTCGATGGCCTTGCGCGTGGCCGCGAGCGTGCCCTCGGACAGGGCAGGGAAGACGCCGGTCACGTGCAGGTGTCGGGCCTTGCGCAGCCAGTCGGCATCGACGTCGGCTTCGGTCATCTGGCTCGCCGCTGAACCCGCGCGGTAATACTCGGTCGAAGGATCGGAGCCGTCGTCGACACGGCTTTTAAACATGAAACCTGTGCGCCGATCGGCGTCTATGAGTACCTTGGAGCAGTCGATGCCCTCATCATGCATCGAGCGCAGAAGGTAGCGGCCCATCGAGTCTGCGCCCAGGCGACTCGCCCAACCGACCTTCAAGCCGAGCCTCGCAAGGCCGATCGCCACGTTCGTCTCCGCGCCGGCGGTGCATTTGTGAAAGGTGTGAACCCGCTCTAGCGGCCCCGCCTCGGCGGCGACGAGCAGCGTCATCGCCTCCCCCAGGGTGGCGACGTCCAGATTTCCGGATGGGCTCACGGACCCACCCAGCGCTCCTCCGACGCTTTCAGATGCGCACGGATCGCGGTTTGCGCGGCCAGGGGATCCCGCTGCTCGAGGGCCTTCAGTATGGCCTCATGCTCTTTGAGTGCAAGATGCCAGGTGCGCGTGTTTTCGAACCGGGAACTGAATTTGCTCGAGATGGGGCTGTGCCGGCTCTCGAACATTTCGCCGATGAGCCGAACCATCACCAGATTGCCACTCATCTCTGCGATGGTCAGGTGAAATTGACGATCGAACTCGAGCGGCGAGCGCTTGCGGGCGATGGCTCCGCGCATCGATTCGACGATCTCGCGCAGCACGGCAAGCCGTATCTCGGTCGCATGCACGCAGGCCAGCACAACGACCGAACCCTCGAGCGCTGCACGCGCCTGCATCAATTCCATCGGGCTGTCGCCGAGGGATCCGGTCGCCTTCAGCGGACGCTCGGGCGGGGTGCGCACGTAGACGCCCGAACCGCCCCGAATCTCGACGGTGCCTTCGATGTCGAGCGCAATCATCGCTTCGCGCAGCGAGGGGCGTGACACGCCCAGTTGCTGTGCGAGATCGCGCTCCGGGGGCAAGCGGGTACCCGTGGCAAAGCCGCCCTGACGAATGTGTTCGCGAATCTGGTCGGCGATCTGTTGATACAGACGCCGAGGTTCGACTTGTTTCATCTGAACCGTCATGGAAGGGAGTCATCTTAAGTGGCCTGACCATCATAGCAACAGGCCTGTGCCGCCACAAAACGTCCGACGGTCAGATGGGTGCAGACGGTGACAGGCAGGGAATGCCCTAGGAGAAAAATGCAAAGTGGTAAGGCCAAATGCTTGTCACGGGTCGGGTGATCTTGCCAATTTGGCGAGACCCTCGTGATTCAGGAGGCAGCGCTTGCAAGTCGGTACCTTGATCGAAAGCGCAAATTTTCCGAGAGCGGGGGTCTGCGCGCCGCCTGAGCGATTGATGCGCCTCGAAGGCATCGGCAAGAGCTTCTTCAGTGTCAAGGCACTCGTCGACGTGAGCTTCGAGCTCGAGCGCGGCGAAGTGCATGCCCTGTGCGGCGAGAACGGAGCGGGCAAATCGACGCTCATGAAAGTGCTGAGCGGGCAATTGCAGCCTGACGCGGGTCGGCTGGTCTGGAAGGGCGAGTCCATGCGCTTCGCCTCGACGCGTGACGCTGAGCGCGCAGGCATTGCAATGATCCATCAAGAGCTCAATCTCGTTCCGCACCTGTCGGTCGCCGAAAACATCTTCCTGGCTCGCGAGCCACGCAAGGCGTTCTTCATCGACCGCGCGAAACTGCGCGTCGACGCCCGACGCTGTCTCGCGCGACTTGCTGTCGACATTGATCCGGGTGCCATCGTGAGCACGCTCTCGGTTGCGCAACGGCAGATGGTGGAGATCGCCAAGGCGCTTTCCATCGACGCGGAAGTGCTCATCATGGACGAGCCGACGTCGTCGCTCACCGAATCCGAGACCGAGCAACTTTTCCGCGTCATCCTGGAACTCAAGCGCGCCGGTGTCGCGATCGTCTACATCACCCACCGGCTTGACGAAATGGAACGCATCGTCGACCGCGTCACGGTCCTGCGTGACGGACGCCGCGTGTCGAGTGATCGTTTCGATGCGACGACCACCGACCAGATCGTCGAACGCATGGTCGGCCGAACCCTCGACGAAAAATTCCCGACGCGCACGTCCTTTCCGACCGGCGACGTGCTGCTCTCGGTCCGGAACCTCACGCGCCACGGTGTTTTCGAGAACGTGAGCTTCGAGCTGCGGCGTGGCGAGATCCTCGGTTTCTCCGGCTTGATGGGCGCCGGACGAACCGAGGTCGCACGCGCCGTATTCGGCGCGGACATCGCCGACGCCGGCAGCGTGCATCTCGGGGGCGTGACACTGCACATCCGCGGACCGCGCGACGCGATCCGTCACGGCATCGCCTACCTTTCCGAAGACCGCAAAGGTCATGGGCTCGCGTTGGCAATGACAGTCGCCGAAAACGTGAGCCTCGCCAATCCCGCGGCGGTCTCCAACGCGATGGGATTCATCCGTTTCGACGAAGAGCACGCCGTTGCGAGACGCTTCGTAGCGTCGCTCGACATCCGCACGCCATCGACCCGCCAGATCGTGCAGTTGCTGTCGGGCGGCAACCAGCAAAAGATCGTGATCGCCAAATGGTTGTTTCGAGATTCGCGCGTGCTGATCTTCGACGAGCCAACGCGCGGCATCGACGTCGGCGCGAAATATGCAATCTACACGCTGGTCGATGCACTCGCGGCGGCCGGCATCGGCGTGGTGCTCATCAGCTCGGAGCTGCCCGAGATTCTCGGCATGACCGATCGCGTCTGCGTGTTTCACAACGGCCGCATCAAAGCCGTCCTCGAGACCCGCAAGACATCGCAGGAAGAAATCATGCGGCACGCCTCGGGCCAGGCCGCTGCGACCGCCAACGCGCCATGACCGACACGCAAAAGGACCTGTTCCAGAAGTTCGCTGCGCTCGGCAGCCTGCTTGCGCTCACTTTCGTCTTCTCCCTCGTGAGCCCCTCCTTCTTCACCGTCGGCAACGGGTTGACGGTCGCGCTGCAGGTGACTTCGATCGCCTATCTCGGCATCGGTGCGACTTGCGTGATCATCACCGGCGGCATCGATCTGTCGGTGGGTGCGATCCTCGCGCTCTCAGGGGTGGTCGCGGCGATGGCGGTGAAGGCCGGTGCGCCGGTGCCGCTCGGGATGGTGGGTGGCCTGCTCACCGGCTCGCTGTGCGGTCTCGTCAACGGTCTGTGCGTCACGGTCCTGCGTCTGCCACCGTTCATCGCGACGCTGGGCATGATGCTGGTCGCACGCGGCGTCGCGCTGCAGATCACCGACGCAAGAGCGATCGGCGGGCTCGGCGACAGTTTCGCGGAACTGGGCAACGGGTCGCTCTGGCGAATCGCGAAGCTGGATTCCGGCGGATTTCCCGACGTGGTCTTTCCGGGCCTCCCATATCCGGTGCTGCTGATGGTCGTGCTCGCCGTCGCGGTCTCGATCCTGCTGCGCCTGACGACCTTGGGCCGGCATTTGTACGCGGTCGGCTCCAATCGCGAAGCAGCCCGGCTCTCGGGCGTGAATGTGCGCGGTGTGACGCTGTTCGCCTACGTGCTTTCGGGAATCCTCGCCGGACTCGCCGGTTGCGTTCTGATGTCTCGCCTCGTGACCGCGCAACCGAGCGAGGGCCTCATGTACGAGCTCGATGCGATCGCCGCGGCGGTCATCGGGGGGACCTCGCTTTCAGGCGGCATCGGAACCATTTCCGGCACCGTCATCGGCGCATTCGTGATAGGCATCCTGCGCAACGGTTTGAACATGGGTGGAGTCTCCGCCTTCATCCAGCAAATCATCATCGGGCTGGTCATCCTGCTCACGGTGTGGATCGACCAGATGCGCCATCGACGATGACCCTACCGGCCAGGCCGGCCGGAAACGACCCCGCGAGACAACCCTGACCACCAAGAGGAACGACATGAACAAACTTCTGATCACACTATTCGCATCGACACTGGGACTTGCAGCCGGCATGGCCCGGGCCGCTGACAAGGAGATCGCTGTCATCGTCAAGACAGCCGACTCCGACTTCTGGCAGAACGTGAGAAAGGGTGCCGAGGCTGCGGCCGCGACGATGAGCGGGTACAAGGCGACCTTTCAGGGCGGCAAGTCGGACACCGATCTGGCGGGGCAAGTCGCGCTGGTCGAGAACGCCGTCAACCGCAAGGTGGCTGGCATCGTGCTCGCGCCATCAGACCCGGATGCGCTGATCCCCGCCATGAAGAAGGCGTGGGAGGCCAAGATTCCGGTGATCCTCATTGACTCGGCTGCCGCTGACTCGGGCAAGGTCTACTACCAGTCCTTTCTGGCGACCGACAACCAGAAGGCGGGTGAGCTCTGCGCACAGGCATTGATCGACAAGGTGGGCACGACCGGCAAGATCGCGATCATGTCCTACACCGCCGGCTCGGGCTCCGAGATCGGCCGGGTTGGAGGGTTCAAGAAGTACATCGAGTCTCACTCGAAGCTGACGATCGTCGGTCCGTTCTATTCGAACTCGCAAATGGGCACTGCGCTCAATCAAACCACCGACGTGCTCTCCGCGAACGCCGACCTGAAAGGGATCTTCGGCGCGAACGAGCCCACCGCCATCGGCATGGGCCGGGCCATCGTCCAGGGCGGCAAGGGCGGAAAGGTCGTTGCGATCGGGTTCGACGGAAACGCCGACCTGCAGGGTTTCATCAAGGACGGTACGCTCGAGGCGATCGCCGTACAGAGCGCCTATCAAATGGGCAACCTCGGCGTGAAGACCGCAGTAGAAGTATCGCAAGGCAAGACGGTGCCGAAGTTCCTCGACACCGGGGTCGTGATGGTGACGAAGAAGAACATCGACACGGCAGAAGCCAAGAACGTTCTGTACTGAGTCGGCCCGACGCCGTGGCGTCAGCTCGGCGGCTTGTATCGTGCGATGGATGACGAACCGGCCGCACCGCTGCTCGAAAGCGCGTGGCAGCGCGGCATGCGCTTTTTTCGATGCCGCGACCTGCCACGGCCTGACGCGACATCGGCGCGGCGACGCGCGGCGATCGGAACGCCTCCTACTGGCAACGGCTGACGAAGGGAGGGGGTTTTCGCGCGCTCGAGGATGAGCGCGCGCCGCTCCCCACGGCCCGAGGCGGCCCAGGATCAATGAACCGAGGCCTCACGTGAACACCGGGCCTCGATCGGAAGCAGGCTCTCATGGCAACCGAGCGCAGCCCGCAACTTACAAGGACACCCATGTTGAGCGTGATCTGCAAAACCCCTGGCGTACTGAGCGCCGAGCAGCGTCCCAGACCCCAGCGCGGAGACGGCGAGGTCCTCTTGCGTGTGAGGCGTGTCGGAGTCTGTGGAACAGATCTCCATATTTTCACCGGCGATCAGCCCTTTTTGGACTATCCCCGCGTGATGGGCCACGAATTCTCGGGTCACGTCGCGGAGCCGCCTCCCGACAGCCTGCTCTCTCGGGGTGACCCGGTCTTCGTGATGCCTTACCTGTCGTGCGGTAAGTGCGTCGCCTGCAAGCAGGGCAAGACCAACTGCTGCATTCGGATCGAAGTCCTGGGCGTACACCGCGATGGTGCGTTCACCGAATACCTGAGCGTGCCCGAGCAGTTCGTCCACAAAGCCGAAGGCGTGACCCTGGACCAGGCCGCAATGGTCGAATTTCTAGCGATAGGGGCGCATGCCGTGAGGCGCGCGGAGGTACGCCCCGAGCAGCGAGTGCTGGTTGTCGGAACCGGGCCGATCGGCATGGCCGCCATCATTTTCGCGACGTTGCGGGGTGCCACCGTGACCGCGCTCGACGCTCGGCCCGAACGTGTGGCGTTTTGCCTCCGTCACCTGGGTGTACGCCACGGCACGGTCATCGGCAGTGACGATGAGCACCAGCTCTCCGAACAGACCGGGGGTGATTTCTTCGATGTGGTGTTCGATGCGACCGGCAACGCTCGTGCGATGGAGCGCGGCTTTCAATTCGTCGCCCACGGCGGCAAGTACGTGCTCATCTCGGTCGTGCGCGACAACATCAGCTTTACCGATCCTGATTTCCACAAAAAAGAGACGACGTTGCTCGGCAGTCGCAATGCGACGATGGAGGATTTCGAAACCGTGCTCAAGGCCATGCGCGCCGGCCAGATCCCCGACACCGCGCTCAATACGCATCGCATGGCGCTCGAACGTGTTCCAGACGAGTTCGCCTCGCTGCTGGACCCTCGCATGTGCGTGGTCAAGGCGATCGTCGAATGCTGACTTCGACGCGGGGCCCTGCCGCATGACCCAGCCGATTCTTCAGTTCGGCACCGGCCGCTTCTTGCAGGCTCATGTCGATCTGTTCGTCTCGCAGGCGTCGGTTCGCGGCGAGGCCATCGGCGGAATCACCGTCGTGCAAACGAGCGGCAATGCACCAAGCCGCGCGCGCATCGCGGCGTTCGCGGCCGGGCTCGGCTACCGCGTCGAGATTCGGGGCCGGATCGGCGGTCGGATCGTCGAGGAGACGGTGCAAGTTGATTCGATTCGTCTTGCGCTCGATGCCGACACCGATTGGCCGCAAGTGATGGCATCGGTGGCCGGGCCTGTCCGCGTGATCGTTTCCAACACTGCCGATCGGGGTTATGTTCTTTCGCCGCACGATTCCCCCCGGCTGCTTTCGAGCTCGAATGACGTGCCACGCAGTTTCCCTGCCAAATTGCTGGTGTTGCTGCACCACCGCTGGCTACGTCTCCCCGAGGCAGACTTGTCCATCTGCCCTTGCGAATTGATTTACCGCAACGGCGACACCCTGCGGGGCATCGTGCTCGACCTTGCGCGAGCCTGGGGCGCGACGGAGAACTTCATCGGGTATCTGCGCGAGCGATGCGTGTGGGTCAATTCGCTGGTCGATCGCATCGTCTCGGAAGCGCTCGAACCCATCGGTGCCGTGACCGAACCCTACGCACTGTGGGCGGTCGAGCAACAGGCGGGGCTGGTCTTGCCCTGCCGGCATCCTGCGATCGTCGTCACGGAACAACTCGCGTGCCGCGAGCGTCTCAAGCTGATGTTGCTCAATCTCGGCCACAGCGTGCTGGCGGATCGATGGCTTGCCGCGGGAAGTCCGGACGGGCAAACGGTGTTCGACGCGATGAACCAGCCCAGTGCGCGGGGGGAAGTCGAAGCGATATGGCAGGAGGAAGTGCTTCCGGTCTTCGACGCGAATGACGAAGGCGACGTGGCCCGCGCTTACCTCGCGGAAGTACGAGAACGATTGCTCAATCCGTTCCTGCTGCATCGTCTTGCGGACATCGCACAAGGCCACGACGAGAAAAAACGTCGGCGCTTTGCCCCCGTCGTCGAGCGCGCCACCGCGATGGGGCTGGGCCTGCCCCAGGCTCGTCTCAAGGCGGCGTTGGCCCGCGCCGACGAGGCCGGTCCATGACCGTCCACGACGACGCCCGCAACGCGAGACGGCGCGCCGCGTCATCGGCTGGCGAGTGCGTTGCACCGAATGATCGACTGTTGCCCGAAGAGGAGATCCATCTTGCGAACAAACCCAGTGAGCGAGACAGTGGCTATTTTGCGCCCCGCCCCATGATCATCCGGCTGCACAAGGACGACGACGTCGTCGTTTCGCTGGTCCAACTGGTGTCGGGCACGCACATCGAAAGTGAACAGGTGACTGTGGCGGGGCTGATCCCGCCCGGCCACAAGATGGCCACGCGGGCGATCGAACCTGGCAGCGCCGTCCGGCGATACGGCCAGGTCATCGGTTTTGCCAGTCGTCCCATACGCGCGGGCCAGCACGTTCACACCCACAACCTCGCGATGGGGAATTTCGCCCGAGAATACGCGTTTTGCACGGAGTCCAAACCCACGCCGCCGGCTGCCGTGCAAGCGACCTTTCAAGGCATCGTTCGCGCCGACGGGCGCGTGGCCACGCGCAACTACATCGGAATACTGACGACCGTGAATTGTTCCGCGACGGTGGCGCGCGCGATCGCGGATCATTTTCGGCGGGATGTCCATCCGCAAGCGCTTGCCGAATTTCCAAACGTCGATGGTGTCATCGCCTTGACGCACGGTTCGGGATGCGGAGTCGACGCCAATGGCGAGGGGCTTGCCATCCTGCAACGCACTCTCGGCGGCTACGCCTGCCATCCGAACTTTGCTGCGGTCCTCCTGGTGGGGCTGGGGTGCGAAACGAACCAGATTCGCGACCTTCTCGCAACGCAGGGACTGACGGATCGCTCCGAGCTGCGCAGCTTTGCCATTCAGGATGCTGGCGGCACGACGAAAAGCATCGCGCGTGGCATCGAGCTCGTCAAGCAGATGCTGGCGCCGGCGAACGACATCAGGCGCGCGCCGGTGAGCGCAAGTCATCTCATCGTGGGATTGCAGTGCGGCGGTTCGGACGGCTACTCGGGCATCTCCGCCAATCCGGTGCTCGGCGCAGCGGTTGATCTTCTGGTCCAGCAAGGCGGCACCGCGATCCTTTCCGAGACGCCCGAGATCTACGGTGCGGAACATCTCTTGACGCGCAGGGCCGCGACGCCCGAGATCGGACGCAAGCTGATCGCGCGCATCGCATGGTGGGAGGCACATTGCGCACGCGGTGGGGCGCAAATGAACAACAACCCTTCGCCGGGGAACAAGGCCGGTGGTCTGACCAACGTCCTCGAAAAGTCGCTGGGCGGCATCGCGAAGGCCGGTTCGACGAACCTGAACGAAGTCTACGAGTACGCGCAGCCCGTGAAGGCGCGTGGCTTCGTGTTCATGGACACACCGGGGTACGACCCGGTCTCTGCCACCGGTCAGGTGGCGGGCGGTGCCAATCTGATTTGCTTCACGACGGGTCGTGGATCGGCCTTTGGCTGCGCTCCGACGCCTTCCCTCAAGCTGGCGAGCAACAGCGTGTTGATGGCGCGCCAGGTCGACGACATGGACCTGAACTGCGGCGCGGTGCTGGACGGGGTCATCACCATCGGAGCGCTCGCGGAGTCGCTCTTCCAGCTCATGCTGGACACCGCGTCCGGTCATCGTTCCAGAAGCGAGTCGCATGGATACGGTCAGGACGAATTTGTTCCCTGGCAAATCAGCGTCTTGATGTGAGCAGAAACGACCGTCCGGGTGACGGCTGCGGTGGGCGCCGAGCAGGATGTCTGTCGAACCCCGGCATTTCGGGTGCCAATGGCGCACACATCCGGCTGCCACCACCGACCGTGGCTCTGGCATTGACAGTGCGGCTCGATCCGCGCTTTCGCCAGTCGGGCAGTCCACAGTTTCACGGTCTTTGAAGCTGAGCGACCACGGCCTCGCTGCGCGCGATGTCCGCGCCGAGGCGTCC
>JALYHO010000013.1 GCA_030776545.1 Pseudomonadota bacterium
AGGTTGCAAAAACGGAACCGCCCCGCATGTACCAAGTCGTGCTGCTCAATGACGACTACACCCCGATGGAGTTCGTCGTCATGGTGCTGCAGGAGTATTTCAAACGCGACCTCGAAACCGCGACCCAGATCATGCTGAAGATTCACCATGACGGGCGCGGCGTCTGCGGCGTCTACACCAAGGACGTCGCAGCGACAAAGGTTGAATTGGTGTTGGCCGCCGCACGGCGCGGTGGCCATCCGTTGCAATGCATTATGGAGGCCGCATGATTGCCCAAGAACTTGAAGTCAGCCTGCACATGGCGTTCGTCGAGGCGCGCCAGCAGCGCCACGAGTTCATCACGGTCGAGCACCTCCTGATGGCGCTGCTGGACAACCCGTCTGCCGCCGACGTGCTGCGGGCCTGCTCGGCCAACGCCGAGGACTTGCGCAAGAGCCTGGTCGGTTTCATCAAGGAGAACACCCCCACCGTCGGGGGTGCGGACGAGGTGGACACGCAGCCCACGCTGGGCTTCCAGCGCGTGATCCAGCGCGCCATCATGCACGTCCAGTCCACCGGCAGCGGCAAGAAGGAGGTGACCGGCGCGAACGTGCTGGTCGCGATCTTCGGCGAGAAGGATTCGCACGCCGTCTACTACCTCCACCAGCAAGGCGTGACGCGGCTCGACGTGGTCAATTTCATCGCTCACGGCATCCGCAAGAGCGATCCCCCGGAACCGTCCAAGCCCGCCGAGGGCAGCTCGGGCAGCACCGAAGGCGAGAAGGACGAGGGCGACGGCAAGGGCTCGCCGCTCGACCAGTTCACCCAGAATCTCAACCAGTTGGCCCGGGACGGCAAGATCGACCCGCTCATCGGGCGCGAGCACGAAGTCGAGCGGGTGATCCAGATCCTGTGCCGCCGCCGCAAGAACAACCCCCTGCTGGTGGGCGAGGCCGGGGTCGGCAAGACCGCCATCGCCGAGGGGCTGGCATGGCGCATCACCCAAAAGGACGTCCCTGAAGTCCTTGCGGATTCGGTCGTCTATTCGCTCGACATGGGCGCGCTGCTGGCCGGCACGAAGTACCGGGGTGATTTCGAGCAGCGCCTCAAGGGAGTGCTCAAGCAGCTCAAGGACCAGCCGCACGCCATCCTCTTCATCGACGAGATCCACACGCTCATCGGGGCTGGCGCGGCGTCCGGCGGGACCTTGGACGCGAGCAACCTGCTCAAGCCCGCGCTCAGCTCCGGTGCGATGAAATGCATCGGTGCGACGACGTTCACGGAATACCGCGGCATCTTCGAAAAGGACGCCGCCCTGTCGCGTCGCTTCCAGAAGGTCGACGTGGTCGAGCCGTCGGTCGAGCAGACCGTCGAGATCCTGAAGGGCCTGAAGTCCCGGTTCGAGGAGCATCACAGCGTCAAGTACGCGGTCGGCGCGCTCCAGGCGGCGGCCGAGTTGTCGGCCAAGTTCATCAACGACCGTCATCTGCCCGACAAGGCCATCGACGTGATCGACGAGGCGGGCGCGGCCCAGCGCATCCTGCCCAAGAGCAAGCAGAAAAAAACCATCACCCGCAACGAGGTCGAAGAGATCGTCGCCAAGATCGCGCGCATTCCGCCGGCCGCCGTGTCCAACGACGACCGCTCCAAGCTCAAGACGCTCGACCGCGACCTCAACAGCGTGGTGTTCGGCCAGGAGCCTGCGGTCGAAGCCATCGCCGCGGCCATCAAGATGGCGCGTTCGGGCCTCGGCCGGCCCGACAAGCCGATCGGCTCGTTCCTGTTCAGCGGGCCGACGGGTGTGGGCAAGACCGAGGTGGCCAAGCAACTCGCCTACATCCTCGGGGTCGAACTGATCCGCTTCGACATGAGCGAGTACATGGAGCGCCATGCGGTCAGTCGCCTGATCGGTGCGCCCCCCGGCTACGTCGGTTTCGACCAGGGCGGCCTGCTGACCGAAGCCGTCTCGAAAAAACCGCACGCCGTGCTCTTGCTCGACGAAATCGAGAAAGCCCACCCCGACGTGTTCAACGTGCTGCTGCAGGTCATGGACCATGGCACGCTGACCGACAACAACGGACGCAAGGCCGATTTCCGCAGTGTGATCATCATCATGACCACCAATGCCGGCGCCGAAACGATGAACAAGGCGACCATCGGATTCACGAATTCACGTGAGGCGGGCGACGAGATGGCCGACATCAAGCGCTTGTTCACCCCCGAGTTCCGCAACCGGCTGGACGCCACCATCAGCTTCAAGGCCCTGGACGAAGAGATCATCCTGCGCGTCGTCGACAAGTTCCTGCTTCAACTCGAGAGCCAGCTCGGCGAGAAGAAGGTCGAGGTCACGTTCACCGACGCGCTGCGCAAGCAGCTCGCCAAGAAGGGCTTCGACCCGCTCATGGGCGCCCGACCGATGCAGCGCCTGATCCAGGACACCATCCGGCGCGCCTTGGCCGATGAACTGCTGTTCGGCCGGCTGGTGGACGGCGGCCGCCTCACGGTCGACGTGGATGCGGACGGCAAGCCGGTGCTCGACATCCAGCCGGCCAAGCGCATCGACAAACCCAAGGCCGAAGCGGCGACGGCCTGACCCTGCGCACCCCGGGGGTTCCCGGGGTGAGCAGGTCTGCCTGCGGCCGGGTCGGGAGCGTCAGCGCCTGGCCACCGCTTCGTGGCAAGACATCGGATCTTGCAAGAAAAAACCCGCCAGCAAGGTGTACATGCGGGGGAGTTCGAGCTGCAGATCGGCCGGCGCGACGAAGAACATTTCGCTCGTGACCGCGAAGAATTCTTCCGGCGCCTCGGCGGCGTAAGGATCGAGGAAGGTGTCCTCGCCGCGGTCCACGCGTTCGCAAAAGGCGTCGTACTCGGCGTCGAGCACGCGGGTCCACGCGTCGATCGCCTCGCGATCGGGCAGCGGCGGCACGCCGTCGGCTTGGCCATCGTGCATGTCCATCACGTGCACGAACTCGTGGATCACCACGTTGTAGCCGGCATCCGCCGACTCGGCGGCGGTGTCGACGTCATGCCAGGCGAGCATCACCGGCCCCCCCTGCATCGCCTCCCCGGCGAGCGCTTCCTCGTAGGCATGGACGACGCCGTCCTCGTCCATGATCTCGCGCTGGGCGACCACGGCATCGGCGTGAACGACGATGCCCTTGAAGCCTGCATACCAGCCCAGCCCCAGCCTGAGGGCGGGCAGGCAGGCCTGCGCGGCGATCGCGACGGCCATCTCGTCGGTCACCACGAGGCCGCGCGTGCCCGTGAATTCCTTGTCGGCCAGAAAGAGCGTCGTGAGCTCGCGCAGCGTCGCGAGATCGTCCGCGCCACGCCAGCCGAGAAACGGGAAGCGCGCCAAGGTCAGTTGCCACAAGGCCTCCGGAATCGGGCGGCGCTCGAGCGTTCGGTCGGCGCGCCAGCGCCGCCACCATTCGCGCATGTTCGGACCTTCTCAGGCCACGGGTCGGGCGGCCTCGGCGGGGCGCAGGCGAGTCCAGCCGTGCGCGTCCCGACGCAGCACCTCGGCCCGTGTCGCCCCCTCCGGATCGAGGTGCCAATCGCTCAGCACATGGCGGACCTGGCCCGGCGCGAGGGCATCGGTGCCGGGTCGGTGGGTGTGCCCGTGGACCATGACGTCGGCAGCGGCCAACGCCATCCACCGCAGGGCCGTCGCGGCGTCGACATCGGCATCGACGCCGAGGTGTTCGGCGGCCCGGCGCTCGCTTTCGGAACGCATGCTGCGCGCCATGAGCCGGC
>JALYHO010000014.1 GCA_030776545.1 Pseudomonadota bacterium
GGGCTATGCCACGCTCGACGCGCTGCTTGCCGGCAGCGACGCCGACATCGTCGTGCTCGCGACCCCGAGCGGCCTGCATCCGCGCCAGGCGATCCGGGTCGCCGCGGCGGGCCGCCATGTCGTCAGCGAAAAACCCATGGCCACCAAGTGGGAGGAGGGCGTGGCGATGGTCCGGGCCTGCCGCGACGCCGGCGTGAAGCTGTTCGTGGTCAAGCAAAATCGCCTCAATCCCACCCTGCAGCTCGTCAAGCGCGCGGTCGAGGCCGGCCGATTCGGGCGCCTGGCGTTGGTCAACGTGAACGTCTTCTGGACCCGCCCGCAGGCCTACTACGACGCCGCCCCCTGGCGCGGCCGGTGGGACATGGACGGGGGCGCCTTCATGAACCAGGCCAGCCACTATGTCGACATGGTCGACTGGCTGGTCGGCCCGGTCGACAACGTCCACGCCTACACCGCGACCCTGGCGCGCGACATCGAAGCCGAGGACACGGGCGTGATGAGCTTGCGCCTGCGCAGTGGGGCGCTCGCATCGGTCAACGTGACGATGCTGACCCATGGCAAGAATTTCGAGGGCAGCATCACCTTGCTGGGCGAACGCGGGACCGTGCGCGTCGGCGGGGTGGCGGTCAACCGGATCGAGCATTGGGAATTCGACACACCCGAACCGGACGACGCGCGCGCCGCGAGTGCCAACTACGGGGTCGAGAGCGTCTACGGGCCGGGGCACCCGCTCTACTACGACAACGTCATCAACACCATGCGCGGCGAAGCCAACGCGGCAGTCGACGGGTACGAAGGGCTCCGGTCGCTCGAGGTGTTGATCGCCGCCTACCGCTCGGCCCGGGACGGCGTTCGGGTCGGCCTGCCCCTGGTGTTCTGATGCAGGTGCACGCATCGGCCATCGTCGACGCCGGCGCCGAGTTGGGCGAAGGCACCCGGGTCTGGCATTTCACGCACGTCTGCAGCGGCGCCCGCATCGGCCGCGATTGTTCCCTGGGGCAGGGGGTCTACGTGGGCAACGACGTGCGGATCGGCAACCGGGTCAAGATCCAGAACAACGTCTCGGTGGTCGACGCCGTGACACTCGAAGACGACGTGTTCTGCGGCCCGAGCATGGTGTTCACCAACGTCCACAACCCGCGCGCTTCGGTACCGCGCAAGGATGCCTACCGGCCGACCCACGTGAGACGCGGCGCGACCCTGGGCGCGAACTGCACGGTGGTGTGTGGAACGACGATCGGTGCGCATGCATTCGTGGGCGCCGGGGCGGTCGTGAGCCGCGACGTGGGCGACTTCGAGCTGGTGGTGGGCGTGCCGGCCCGCCGCATCGGCTGGGTCAGTCGCCATGGCGACCGGTTGGTGTTCGACGACGCGGGGCAGGCGAGTTGTCCCGGGACCGGGGAGCGGTATCGGCTGCAGGACGGGGTTTGTGTCGCCGAGGACGTGCGGTGATGCGGGCCGGTCCGGGGGGTCCGGTTCGGGGTGAATATATAAATTGCATGCATCCCGTCCGGGCTGAGCTTGTCGACGCCCCGCGTGCCCCCTCACCGGCGCTTCGACAAGCTCGGGGCGAGCCGGGTCGGCTTGCCCCATCATCGCGCCGCGCGCAGGCCCCAGCATGCCTCTAGACTTCATCGACCTCAAGACCCAATACGCCGCGCTCAAGCCTGCCATCGCCGAACGCATGCAGCGCGTCCTCGACCATGGCCAATACATCATGGGCCCCGAGGTCGGGGAACTCGAGGGCCGCCTGGCCGCGTTCACGGGCGCCCGCCACTGCGTGACGGTCGCCAGCGGCACCGAGGCGTTGCTGATCGCGCTCATGGCGCTCGATCTCCGACCCGGGGACGAGGTCGTCACCACCCCCTTCACCTTCGCCGCCACTGCCGAAGCCATCGTGTTGCTGGGCGGCGTCCCGGTGTTCGCCGACATCCAGTCCGACACCTGCAACCTCGACCCGGGCCAGGTCGAAGCCGCGATCGGTCCCCGCACCCGCGCGATCATGCCGGTGAGCCTCTACGGCCAGGCCGCCGACATGGACGAGCTCAACGCCATCGCCGCACGCCATGGGATCCCCGTCATCGAGGATGCGGCCCAGAGTTTCGGCGCCAGCTACCGCGGTCGGCGCAGCGGACACCTCTCCACCATCGGCTGCACCAGCTTCTTCCCGAGCAAGCCACTGGGTTGCTACGGGGACGGCGGCGCACTCTTCACCGACGACGCCGCGCTCGCCCAGGCGGCCCGTGAACTGCGCGTCCACGGCCAGAGTGCCCGCTACACCCACACGCGGGTCGGCGTGGGCGGCCGGATGGACACCCTGCAGTGCGCAGTCGTCCTGGCCAAGCTCGACCGCTTCGACTGGGAGCTGGACCAGCGCGCCACGCTCGGCGCCCGCTACCGCGAACGGCTGGTCGACCTGCCCGGCCTCGAGCTCCTGGCCGTGCGACCCGACCGGGACTGCGTCTGGGCCCAATACACCGTCTTCGTCGAGCAACGCGAGTCCGTCGCGGCCCACTTGAAGACCCTCGGCGTTCCCACCGCCGTCCACTACCCGCGCCCCGTGCACCACCAGCCTGCCTACGCGCGCTACGCCGCGTCGAGCGATTGCCCGAACAGCCAGGAGGCCGCGTCGCGCGTCCTGAGCCTGCCGATGAGCGCCGATCTCACGCACTCGCAACAGGACCAGGTCGTCGCCGCCCTCCGTTCGGCCCTCGTTCGATGAGCGTCCCGTGAGCCTGCGACGCCAGCTCGCCGTGTCGTTCACGGTCCAGGGCGCCGGCGCCGCGGCGGTCTTGCTGGCGACCCTCTGGCTGGGCGCCCGCCTCGGGCCACAGGTCCAGGGTGGGTTCAGCCGCGTCAAGTCCGAGATCGAATTCGTGGTGGCGTTCTCGATGTTCGGACTCCCGCAGGCGTTGTTCTATCACCTGAAGTCAGGGGCGATGAGTCCGGGCGCAGCCCTGGATTGGGCGCTCGGCAGCGCGGCAGTGGCGATTCCGATCGGGCTCGGCTATGCGGTGCTGGCCCACGCGGGTTTGGGCCTCTGGGCGATCTTCGCGCTCACCCTGGCGATCGCTGCCGGCGTGGCCCACGGGCAGCTGCGCGGCTTGCTGTTGGGGGGCGAGCGCACGGTGTGGTTCAACGCGATGACGGCAACGCCGCAAATCCTCGTATTGCTGGGGGTGGCGGTGGTGATCGCGACCGGCGCGACCCCGGAGCCGGCGCGCTGGTTCGCGGTCTTCGCCCTCGCGAGCGCGCTACCGGCGATGGCCGCCTGGCGTCGGTTGCACGAAACGCGCGCACTGCCCTGTCCATCACGGGTGGGTTGGCGACGCCTGGCCCACTACGGCCTGGGAGCCTGGCTGACCGCGGCGCTCGCCACCGCAGCGATCGTGGCCATGCAGCGCTGGGTCGAGGTCGCGGTGGGCCGGGCCGCGCTCGGCCAGTTCACGATGGCGATGACCCTGGTCCAGGTGCCGCTCACCCCCATCAACTACGCCGCACCGCTGCTGTTTCGACGCTGGATGGAGCAACCTGGCGAGCGCGCCGCGCGACGCTGGTCGGCCGGATGGTTCGCGATGATGCTGACGGTCGCGGCGCTGGTGGCCGTCGGCTCGTTGCGCTGGCCCGACCTGGGGTTGGGTGTCGCCTATGCCGGAG
>JALYHO010000015.1 GCA_030776545.1 Pseudomonadota bacterium
ACCCAGGCCCCCGTCGATGCGGCGACGCCAGCCGGTGGCAGCGCCGACGCCCGGTCGCGCGACAACCAGCGCGGGCGTGACCGCGACACGCGTTGAAGGCGGCCAGGAGAACAATAAGATGAATCGCATCGTGATGATCGTGGCCGCCCTGCTGGTGGCCCTGGTGTTGTTGAAGTCGACCCTCTTCGTGGTCGACCAGCGTGAAGTGGCCGTGGTCTACGCGCTCGGCGAGATCAAGGAAGTGATCGTCGAACCCGGCCTGCATTTCAAGATGCCGCCGCCGTTCCAGAACGTGATCTTCCTGGACCGCCGCATCCAGACCATGGACAACGCCGAGAGCCGGCCCATCTTCACCGCGGAAAAAAAGAGCCTCGTGATCGACTGGCTGATCAAGTGGCGCATCACCGATCCGAAGCAGTTCATCCTCAACAACGGGCCCGACATGCGCGGCCTCGAGACGCGACTGAGTCCGATCGTCCACGCCGCTTTCAACGAAGAGGTGACCAAGCGGACCGTCGGCGAAGTGCTCTCGAGCGCCCGCGACAAGGTCATGCAGGACGTGCGCGCGCGCCTGGCCGACGAAGCGAAGTCGTTCGGCATCGAAATTCTCGACGTCCGCATCAAGCGGGTCGATTTCGTCAGCACCATCACCGACTCGATCTACGCCCGCATGACCTCCGAGCGCAAGCAGGTGGCCAACCAGTTGCGTGCCACCGGCAGCGCGGAGGGTGAGCAAATCAAGGCAGACGCCGACCGGCAGCGCGAAGTCATCATCGCCGACGCCTTCCGCGACGCGCAAAAGCTCAAGGGCGAGGGCGACGCCAAGGCCGCGGCCATCTTCGCCGAAGCGTTCGGACGCGATCCGCAGTTCGCGAAGTTCTACCGCAGCCTCGAAGCCTACCGCTCGGTGTTCCGCAGCAGATCGGACCTCCTGGTGGTCGACCCCGGCAGCGAGTTCTTCCAGTCGATGCGTTCCGGAGGACCGGGCGTTTCGTCGACACCGGCCAAGAAGTAGCGAGTGGACTCCGGGCCGGCGTTTTCCGACCTGCTCACCGGCGCCTTCGCGCTGATGCTCGTCGTCGAGGGCTTGCTGCCCTTCATCAGTCCGCCACGCTGGCGCGCCTTCTTCGAGCGCGTCATGCGCATGAGCGACGGGCAGATCCGTTTCGTCGGCCTGTGCAGCTTGCTGTCGGGCGTGGCGATGCTCTGGTTCTTTCTGTCGTGAGTCGACGCGACGGCGCTTGCGCCACCCGGCGGTCGTAGACGGGCGTTCAGCGGCCCCTCTTGCGCATCGTCAGCCGTGCCTGCAGCATGACGACGATCAGCAAGAACAAGCCACGCACCACCGATTGCCAATAAGACGACAAGGTGATCTGGCCCAGGCCGTTCTCGAAATTGAGCAGGTTGAACACCAAGCCGAGCAGCACAACGCCGAGCATGGTGGCGGTGATCGACCCCACGCCCCCGCTCAGGAGCGTGCCCCCGACCACGACCGCCGAGATCGCGAACAGGTCCCAGCCCAAGCCCTCGTTCGGCTGCCCCGAACCCTGGGCCGCGAGCAACACGCCGGCCAGCCCCGCCAGCGCCCCGGAGAGCACGTAGACGCCGAGCTGACGTGCTTCCACATTGAGCCCCATCAGTCGCGCGGCCTCCTCGTGTCCGCCGAGCGCGAGGCTGTGCCGACCGAACGCGGTCGAGCGGTGCACCACGACCGCGACGCCGAAGGCCACCGCGGCGACCCACACGGGCACCGGCAGGCCGAGCCAGTCGCCTTGGCCGAAGTCGGTGAAGCCGCTGTCGTAGGAGACCGCGACCGGCTGGTTGTCGGCGAGCAGCAGGGCCAGGCCGTGCGCTGCCAGCGTCATCGCGAGCGTCGCGATAAAGGGCTGGATTCTCAGGCGGGACACCACGAGGCCGTTGACCAGGCCGCAGGTCGCACCCGCCAGGATGCCCGCAGCGACCGCGCCGAGCGGGCTGTGTCCGGACACCAGCGCGGACACGACCGAGGCGAGCGCGGCGACGCTGCCCACCGAAAGGTCGATGCCCCCGGACATGATCACGAAGGCCATGCCGATCGAGATCAGCGCGAACATGGCGTTGTAGCGGCCGAACTCGAGGGCGTTGTAGGCGCTCGCGAAATGTTCGTAGCGCAGCGCGCCGAAACCCAGCAACAGCGCCACCGCGATCGCCACGCCGATCAATTGCTTGCGTTGCTGGTTCATGATCGATGCCGCCTCTGGACCCACACCGCCGCGATGATGATGCCGGCCTTGACGACGAGAGCGGCCGCGTCGGGAACCCCGTGGGCGAGCAGCGTATAGCGCAACAACTGGATGATGAGCGCCCCCAGCAGCGTCCCGAGCACCGTGGCGCGCCCGCCCGACAGCAACGTGCCTCCGACGGCGACGGCGGCGATCGCGTCGAGCTCCATGCCCAGGCCGTTGAGGTTCGCGTCCGACGAGGAATTGATGGACACCGTGATGAGCCCGGCGAGGCCCGCCAGCGCGCCGCCCAGTGCATACACGTGGCGCTTGATGCGGGCCGCCGGTATGCCGGCGAGCCGCGCGGCCCGTTCGCTGCCGCCGGTTGCGACGACGTAGCGCCCGAACACGGTGCGATGGAGTATCCAGGAGGCGAGGGCGACGATCACCAGCATCAACCAGACCTGGACCGGCACGCCACCGAGCTTGCCCGTTCCCAGCACGCCGAAGCCCGGGTTGGCGAAAGCCTGCAACTGGCCGCCGGTGAGTACCTGGGCGATGCCACGGCCGGCGATGAAGAGCACCAAGGTGGCGACGATCGGCTGGACCTTGAAACGCGTGATCAACCAGCCATTGAAGTAACCGCAGCACCAGGCCGCGGCGATCGGCAGCGTGATCGCCAGGACGAGCCCGGTCGCGCCCGGCCACTTGCCGAAGATCAAGGGCGCGAGCGTGCCGGCGATGGCCATGAGCGAGCCGACCGAGAGGTCGATGCCCCCGGTCGCGATCACCAGCGTCAGGCCGACGCCGACGATCACGATGGTCGTCACCTGCGCCAGGTTGACGTTGAGCGTTTGGAGCGAGAGGAAATTGCGGGTGAGCGCGACGTTGAACCCCAGCAACAACACGAGCGCGAGCAAGGTGCCGGCGTGGGTCATCGCGCCGGCGAGGCGAACCCGGTGCCAGACCGAGTCGGTCGGCGCGGTCTGCAAGGGCGGCGCCGTCATGGCGCGGGGGGCGCGCTCGACGCCCCCGAATGCGCGTCGGCCATCGCCGCCATGAGCACGGTTTCGTCGATGGCGGCGCCTTCGAAGCTCGCGACCGTGCGGCCGTCGCGGACCACGACCGCGCTGTCGCACATCGCCACCAGTTCCTCGAGTTCGGAGGTGGTCAGCAACAAGGCCATGCCGGCGGCGGCGAGTTCCTGGATCAGCCTGGCGACGTCGGCCTTCGCACCGACGTCGATCCCCCGCGTCGGTTCGTCGAGCATCAGCAACCGGGGCTGCAATGCGATCCAACGTGCCAACAGCACTTTTTGCTGATTGCCTCCGGAGAGTTCGCGGATCGCCTGCTCCGGCCCGCTCGTCTTGATCGCCAGGCGCTCGATGAAGCGGTCGACGATCAGCTGCTGGGCGCGCCGATCGACCACGCCGGCGCGGGCCAGGCGGGGCAGCATCGCGATCGTGAGGTTCTCGCGGACCGAGAGATCGGCGAAGATGCCCTCGATCTTGCGGTCTTCCGAGAGGTAGGCGACGCCCTGCGCGATCGCGTCGGCGGGCTGGGCGTAGCGCTGCACATCCCCGGCCAGGCGGACCTCGCCGCTGGCGACCGGATCGGCGCCGAAGATGGCG
>JALYHO010000016.1 GCA_030776545.1 Pseudomonadota bacterium
AAGGAGGCCGTCGCCCATGAGCGCGCCGCGGCCCAGACGCCGCAGGCTGCTCGTCCCGTCGTGCTGCCGCGGCCGGTGGAAGATCCGCGCGCTCGCGCGGCCCGGGAGCAAAAGGCCAAAGCGTCGGAGAAGGAAGCGGGCAAGCGCCGGGCCGAGGAAGCCGACACCAAGCGGGCGCCCTAGTGCGCGCGGTCCGCGGTGCAACCCTGGCGCCGTCCGTGGTCCCTGGCGATGCGGCGTGTCGAGCGTGAGGCGGCCGGCATTCTCGCTGCAGCGGTCCCGGATCGGCGCGGCCATCGTCGATCTGGACGGGACGCTGGTGGACACACTCGGCGATTTCGTCGCGGTGCTCGACGGGGTGCTGCGCGCGTTGGCGTTGCCGGGCGTGAACCGTGAATTCGTCGCACGCACGGTCGGCAAGGGCTCGGAACATCTGATCCGCAGCACCTTGCATGAAGTCGGCGCCGACCCTGCGCTGTACGAGCGGGCCTGGGTCCTCTACCAGGCGCACTACCTGCAGGTCAACGGCCAGCACGCCACGGTCTATCCGGGCGTGCACGAAGGCTTGACGCGGCTGGCTGCGCGCGGCTGGAAACTGGCCTGCCTGACCAACAAGCCGACCGCCTTCGCGGTGGCGCTGCTGCGTCAGAAAGGCCTGATCGACTTCTTCGATCATGTGTTCGGTGGGGACGCGTTCGCGCGCAAGAAGCCCGATCCCCTGCCTGTGCTCGAGACGTGCGATGCGCTCGGTACCCCGGCGTCGCGCACCCTGATGATCGGCGACTCGAGCAACGATGCGCGTGCCGCGCGGAGCGCCGGCTGTCCGGTGGTCCTGGTGAGCTACGGCTACAACCACGGCGAGCCGGTGGCGCGGGTCGACGCCGATGGCGTCGTCGATCGCCTCGACCAGCTTTAGGTGCGGCGCCGCGGCGCCCTGCTACACTTTTCCCATGTTCATCTTGCGCAGCAGCACGCCGACGTGTCGGACAGGGTCTCACGACCGGGGAGCCTGGCCCTGGCGGAGCCCCGTTCGGGGCGCTTGACGCGCCCTCGCCTGCTGCGGTCCGCGGCCTGCCGAATCGGCGCTGGCCCGGAACGCTCTCCTTAGTCATACCGCCGGGAGGCCGAGACGCCCTCGGGCCCGTGGAGCGTCGAAGAACATGATCACCGAACTCGAATTCAAAAGCCTGGCCAGTCAAGGCTACAACCGCATTCCCCTGATCGCCGAAGCGTTCGCGGACCTCGAAACCCCGTTGTCGCTCTATCTGAAGCTGGCCTACACCGCCGGTGGCGGGGGGCGGCGCAGCTTCCTTCTCGAGTCGGTCGTCGGGGGCGAGCGTTTCGGGCGTTACTCGTTCATCGGCCTGCCGGCGCGCACCCTGCTGCGCGCCACCGGCACGTGCACCGAGATCGTCACGGACGACGAGGTGGTCGAAACCCACCAGGGCAACCCGCTCGATTTCATCGCGACCTACCAAAAGCGCTTCAAGGTCGCGCTGCGTCCCGGCCTGCCGCGTTTTTGCGGCGGCCTCGCGGGCTACTTCGGCTACGACGCCGTGCGAAGCATCGAGCCCCGGCTCGCCCGGACCCAGAAGACGGGTGGCCTCGGAACCCCCGACATCCTGCTCTTGCAGTGCGAGGAACTCGCCGTCATCGACAACCTCTCGGGGCGCCTCTACCTGATCGTCTATGCCGACCCGGCCCAGCCGGAAGCGTTCCACCGCGCCAAGCGGCGGCTCGCCGAGCTCGGCGACAAGCTCAAATACAGCGTGACCGCGCCGGCGGTCAAGCGCGGGCCCGCGCACGACGTCGAACGCGAGTTCGCCAAGGCCGACTACATCGCGGCGGTCCTGCGCGCCAAGGACTACATCGCCGCCGGCGACATGATGCAGGTCCAGGTCGGGCAGCGGCTGCGCAAACGCTATACCGAGTCGCCCCTGAGCCTCTACCGTGCGCTGCGTTCGCTCAATCCCTCGCCCTACATGTACTTCTACGACATGGGCGACTTCCAGATCGTCGGTGCCTCGCCCGAAATCCTGGTGCGCCACGAGCACACCCCGGCGGGCGACAAGATCACCATCCGCCCGCTCGCCGGAACCCGCCCGCGCGGGGCCACGCCCGAACTCGACCTGGCCCTCGAAGCCGAACTCGGTTCGGATCCCAAGGAACGGGCCGAACACCTGATGCTGATCGATCTCGCCCGCAACGACATCGGCCGCATCGCCAAGACCGGCAGCGTCAAGGTCACCGAGGCGTTCACCGTCGAGCGCTACTCGCACGTCATGCACATCGTCAGCAACGTCGAAGGTCTCCTCAAGGACGGCATGACCAATCTCGACGTGTTGCGCGCGACGTTTCCCGCCGGCACGCTGACCGGCGCGCCCAAGGTCCGGGCGATGGAGATCATCGACGAGCTCGAGCCGGTGCAGCGCGGCCTCTACGGCGGGGCGTGCGGGTACCTGAGCTTTGCCGGCGACATGGATGTGGCCATCGCGATCCGCACCGGCATCGTCAAGGACCAGGTGCTCTACGTCCAGGCCGCCGCCGGCGTGGTCGCCGACTCCGTGCCGGAACTCGAATGGAAAGAAACCGAAGCCAAGGCGCGCGCGATGATCCGCGCCGCGGAGTTGGTCGAGGAGGGGTTTTGACATGCTCCTGATGATCGACAACTACGATTCCTTCACCTACAACCTGGTGCAGTATTTCGCCGAGCTCGGCGAAGACGTGCGCGTGCTGCGCAACGACGAGATCGATGTCGCCGGCATCGGCGCGCTCGCCCCCGATCGGCTGGTGCTTTCGCCCGGTCCGTGTTCGCCGGCCGAAGCGGGGGTGTGTGTCGCCGCCGTCGAGGCATTCACGGGCAGGTTGCCGATACTCGGTGTCTGCCTGGGTCATCAGGCGATCGGCGCCGCGCTCGGGGGCAAGGTGATACGCGCGACCCGCCTGATGCACGGCAAGGCCGACGTCATCGCGACCGACGAACGGGGCCTCTACACGGCCTTGCCCAAGCGCTTCAACGTCATCCGCTACCACTCGCTGGTGATCGAGCGCGCCAGCTTGCCTTCGGTGCTCGACATCACCTCGACCTCGTCCGACGGCGAGATCATGGGGGTGCGGCATCGCGACCTGGCCGGCACGGCGACGCCGCTCGAAGGGGTGCAGTTCCACCCCGAGTCCATCCTGACCGAACACGGGCATGCGATGCTGAAGAATTTTCTCGACCTGCGGGCCTGAAAGGCGGAGCCATGATCGACGACCACGACGCGCTCACGCGGACCATCGAGCACCGCGAGATCTTCCACGACGAGATGCTCGCCCTGATGCGCCGGATCATGAGCGGGGAGATGTCGCCGGTGATGATGGCCGCGCTCCTGATCGGACTGCGCGTCAAGAAGGAGACCATCGGCGAGATCACCGCCGCGGCCCAGGTGATGCGCGAATTCTCGACCCGGGTCGAGGTCGCCGACCGGCGCCATCTCGTCGACATCGTCGGCACCGGCGGCGACGGCTCGCACACCTTCAATATTTCGACCTGCAGCATGTTCGTCGCGGCCGCTGCCGGCGCTCGGGTGAGCAAGCACGGCAACCGCAGCGTCAGCAGCAAGTCGGGCAGCGCCGACGTGCTCGAGGCCATGGGCATGCCGCTGACCCTGAGCCCCGCAGCGATCGCTCGGTGCATCGCCGACACCGGCATCGGGTTCATGTATGCGCCCAACCACCACCCGGCCATGAAGAACGTGGCGCCGATACGGCGCGAACTCGGCGTGCGAACCCTCTTCAACATTCTCGGGCCCCTCACCAACCCGGCAGGCGCCCCGCATATCCTGATGGGCGTGTTCCACCCCGACCTGGTCGGTATTCAGGTTCGGGCCTTGCAACGCCTCGGCGCGGAGCACGCGGTGGTGGTCTATGGGCGGGACGGCATGGACGAGGTGTCGCTGGGCGCGGCGACCATGGTGGGGGAATACCGCCATGGCGGCATCGACGAGTACGACATCCATCCCGAGGATTTCGGTCTGACGATGGCGAGCAGCCGCGCCTTCAGGGTCGAGACCCCGGCCCAGTCGCTCGCGCTGCTGCGCTCGGTGCTCGCCAACGAACCCGGTGCCGCACGCGACATCGTGATCCTCAACGCCGGCGTCGCCCTGTATGCCGCGGATGTGGCCGCGACGATGGCCGAGGGCGTCGCCCAGGCGCGCGAGGCGCTGGCCAGCGGCCGGGCCGCGGCGAAACTCGAGCAGTTCCTGGCTCGCGCGCGCGAACTGGCTCCGAGCGCCCCATGAGCGACATCCTGGACAAGATCGTTGCCGTCAAACGCGACGAGATTTCGCTGGCCCGCCGGCACCGCGACCTGCGCTCGTTGCGCCGCGACGCGGAGACGCTCGGGGGCGTGCGAGACTTCGACGGCGCCTTGCGTGCACGGATCGCGGCCGGGAAGGCCGGGGTCATTGCCGAGGTCAAGAAGGCCAGCCCCAGCAAGGGCGTGCTGCGAGACAAGTTCGTTCCGGCAGCGATCGCGGAGAGCTACGCCGAACACGGCGCGACGACCTTGAGCGTCCTGACCGATGCCACCTTCTTTCAAGGCAGTGCCGACTTCCTGCGCCAGGCTCGCGCAGCCTGCGCGCTGCCGGTGCTGCGCAAGGACTTCATGGTCGACCCCTACCAGGTGTACGAAGCCCGAGAGATGGGTGCCGACTGCATTTTGCTCATTGCCGCCTGCCTCGACGACGCGCTGATGATCGACCTCGAGGCTCAAGCGCGCGAACTCGGCATGGCGGTGCTGGTCGAGGTTCACGACGCCGCCGAGCTCGACCGGGCGCTGCGTCTCGACACCCCGTGGGTCGGCATCAACAACCGCGATCTCCGGACCTTCGAGGTGAACCTGCAAACCACCCTCGACCTGAAGCGACGGGTGCCGAGCGACCGCATCCCCGTCACGGAAAGCGGTATCTTGGATCGCGGCGCCGTCGATCGCATGCGAGAGGCGGGCGTCCACGCCTTCCTCGTCGGCGAGGCCTTCATGCGCGCCCCCGACCCCGGCCGCGCCCTGGCCGAGCTGTTTTCCTGAGGCGTGGACGCCGCTGCGGCCCGGCCAGCGGATGGGCCCGTCGACAACCGGCTGCGCGAGCCGCTCGCGTCCGCGTTCTCGCGGGTGCCGGGCGTGTGGTCCCCGGTCACCGCGAGGTTTCTGGCCAGCCCCGAGGGGCGCGCCTTGGTGTCGTTCGTCGATCAACGCGTGCAGGACGGGGCGACGGTCTATCCGCGCCAGGTGTTCCATGCCCTCGAACGGACCGCGCCCGCCGCGGTTCGGGTGGTGATTCTGGGACAGGACCCTTACCACCGCCCGGGGCAGGCGCAGGGTCTCGCGTTTTCGGTCGCTGCCGGACAACGCCAGCTGCCGCCGAGTCTGCGCAACATCCTGCGCGAAGTCGCCGCCGACACCGGTCGGCCATCGATCTGCCGGGACGACCTGGGCCCCTGGGCCGACCAAGGCGTCCTGCTCCTCAACAGCGTCCTCACGGTCGAGGACGGCGCCCCGCAGAGCCACGCCGGGCGAGGCTGGGAACGGCTGACCGACGCGCTCCTCGCGCACGTCGCCGCGCAGGACACGCCGACCGTTTTCATGCTCTGGGGGGCCGCGGCGCAGCGCAAGCGTGCGCTGATCGAGGGCACGGCCGGCGCGGCCCATTGCGTCTTGAGCGCGAACCATCCTTCCCCGTTGGCGGCGTTGCGACCGCCCCTGCCGTTCATCGGTTGCCGCCATTTCAGTGCCGCCAACGCATTTTTTGCAACGCACTGGCCAGAGCGCCGCGTGATCGACTGGTGACCTGTCTCCCCGGGCGAGTGGCAACGAATTGGTATTATTTCGGATGCCCGCTGGTGGGCGTCTCTCGCAACGAGACCCTGGCGACCGATTGACAGATTGGTATTACTGGTACTAAACTGGTTTTATCGGTGGGCAGAGGCCCGCTTGCAACCCCAAGCGCCCAAGGGCGGGTTCATGATCGAGTTTCTGGTTGGAGTGGACGGCGGCGGTACCGGGACCCGGGCCCTGCTCGCAGCGCCGGATGGCACGCGGCTCGGGCGCGGCCAAGCCGGGCCCTCGGCCTTGTCCCAGGGCATCGCCGGCGCGTGGCGCGAAATACGAATCGCCGTGTGGGCAGCCTTCGCGGCGGCCGGGCATCGTGCGCCGGACGACCTCTCCCGCTGCGCCCTCGGCGCGGGCCTCTCGGGCGTCCACCACCAGCCCTGGAAAGACGCCTTCATCGACGCGCAGCCGGGCTTCGCGGCGTTGGCCGTCGACACCGACGCCTTCACGATGCTGCTCGGTGCCCACGCCGGGCGGCCCGGTTCGATCGTCATCGCCGGCACCGGCAGCGTGGCCGAGGTGCTGCGTGCCGACGGCACCCGGGCGGTTGCCAGCGGCTGGGGATTTCCGGCCGGCGACGAAGGCAGCGGCGCCTGGCTGGGGCTGCGTGCCATGGCTGTCGCGCAGGCGGCCCTGGACGGGCGCGCGCCTGCGGGGGCGTTGGCACGCAAGGTATGGGACCATTGCGGCGGTGCGAACCGAGAGGCCTTGCTCACCTGGTGCGCCGCCGCCAGCCAGACCGCCTACGGGCGACTCGCTCCGGCCGTGTTCGAGGCTGAGGCCGACGACCCCGCCGCGGCCCACCTGGTCGGGCGTTCGATTTGCGCGCTGGAAGACATGGCCCACGCCCTCGACCCCGCGGGTGACTTGCCCCTGGCGCTGGCCGGCAGCATCGGGCAGCGGCTCGCGCCGCGCCTGGCCGCGGCCTTGCAGACGCGCCGTACCGAGCCTGCCGACGGCGCGGATGTGGGGGCGCTGACGCTGATCCGTCGTACCCTCGACCGCGCGACCTGCTCGTGAAGAAGAACACCTTGCTCGACCTCCGCCCCGACGCGCGCGACAGCTCGCCGCTCTACCTGCAACTGTCCCGCAAGCTCGGCCAGGCGATCCGCGATGGCCGTTTCGAGGCCGACGAGGCCTTGCCCTCCGAGCGCGTGTTGTCCGAGGCCATCCACGTGTCCCGCGTCACCGCACGCAAGGCGATCGACCAACTCGCCGAGCAGGGCCTGATCGTGCGGCGTCGCGGCTCCGGCAACTACATCGCCCCCCGGATCGAACAACCGCTGTCGCGCCTCACCAGCTTTTCGGAAGAGCTCGAGCAGCGCGGGTACACGCCGTCCTCGCGCTGGTTGCGGCGGGCGATCACCGCGGCGGTTCCCGACGAGCAACTCAGCCTCGGGCTCTCGCCCGGCGCCCGGGTCGCCCGCCTCGAGCGCCTGCGCCTGGCCGACGATGTCGTGATGGCCTATGAGATCAGCGTGCTGCCGGAGAGCACGCTGCCCGAGCCGGAAGCGGTCGAAGGTTCGCTCTACCAGCATCTGACGGGACTGGGACAAGCGCCGGCGCGCGCCCTGCAGCACATCCGGGCGCTCAACGCCGAGCCGCACCTGGCCGGACAGCTCGGGGTGCCGTTGGGCCAGGCGGTCTTGTTCATCACCCGCATCGGCTACCTCGAAGGGGGACAGGCGGTGGAACTGACGCATTCCTATTGCCGGAGCGACTATTACGACTTCGTGGCTGAAATGAGGCGGGACGGATGATCCCCTCCAACCATCGCATCGGGCGCATCCTGACGCCCCGCGGATTCATCGACGGACGCGTCACCTGGGACGGCTCGGGTCGCATCACGAACATCGAGGGGACGCCGGTCGCCGCAGCGGCGGCGAGGGACCACGCCGGGCCGCTGGTTTTGCCCGGCTTCGTCGACCTGCACGTGCACGGCGGCGGCGGCTTCGACACGATGGAAGGCGACGGCGCGACCCAGCGCATTGCCGGGTTGCATGCCCGCCACGGCACCACCTCGATGCTCGCCACCACCATGACCGCCCCGGTGTCCGACCTCACATTCGCGTTCCGGGGGCTGGCCGCCGCAGTGGCCGAGCGTGCGCCGGGCGCGGCCCGCGTCCTCGGGGTGCATCTGGAAGGTCCCTACATCAACGCGGGCAAGCTGGGCGCGCAACCCGACTACACGCGACCCGTGCTGGTCGACGAGATCGCCCGCCTGCATGCGCTCGCGCCCATCCGCCTCATCACCCTCGCGCCCGAAGCCGACGACAACATGGCGGCCATCGCGCCGCTGCGCGCCGCCGGCTTCCAGGTGCAGATCGGCCATACCCTGGGCAGCTACGAAGAGGGCGTTCGTGCCCTGGCGCTCGGCGCGGGTGGGTTCACTCACCTCTTCAACGCCATGACCGGGATGCATCACCGTCAGCCCGGGATGGTCGGCGCCGCGCTCGCTCACGCGGTGCACGCCGAAATCATTCCCGACCTGCTGCACGTGCACCCCGGGGCGATCAAGGCGGCGCTGCGCGCCATCCCGTGCCTCTACTGCGTCACCGATTCGACCGCCGCCGCCGGCATGCCGGACGGTGACTACAAACTCGGTCGGCTCACCGTCACCAAGTGCCTCGGCGGGGTGCGGCTGGCCGACGGCACGCTCGCCGGTTCGACGCTCACCATGGACCAGGCGCTGCGCAACCTGGTCGGCGCGCTCGGCCTCGACCTGGCGGACGCGTCGCGCCGGGTCTCCACCTTCGCAGCCGACCACATCGGCCTGTCCGATCGAGGGCGGCTGCAGACCGGCGCCTGGGCCGACATGGTCCTGGTCGACCGGGACCTGAACTTGCACGAAGTGATCATCGAAGGAGCTGCTGTTGACCCACATGCTTGACGAGGCGCGCGAAGCGCCCGCCGCCATCGCCCGCCAGCTCGCCGCGGGCGACCATGCCTACGGCGATTTCGGCGCCTTGCTCAGGCGCAGCGATCCGCGCTCGCTGCTCACCGTGGCGCGAGGCAGCTCGGACCATGCGGCGCATTTCATGGCCTACTTGATCATGGCCCGGCTCGGGCGCCTGGTGACTTCGTTGCCGATGTCGCTGGTCACCCTCTATCAATCGCACATCATGTGCGACGGGTTGGTCGCGCTGGCGTTTTCGCAGTCGGGCCAGAGCCCGGACCTGGTCGCGCCGATGAACTTCTTCGCCTCGGGCGGCGCCGCCACCGCGGCGTTCGTCAACGACCCGGTTTCTCCTTTGGCGCTGGCGTCGCGCTGGGTCTTTCCATTGCATGCCGGCCGCGAGTCCAGTGTCGCCGCGACCAAAAGCTTCATCGCGCAACTGGTGGCGGGCGCCCGGCTGGTCGCGGCCTGGCAGGACGACGACCCGCTGCGCCACGCCATCGCCGGACTGCCGGCCATCCTTGAGCGTGCGGCCCAGGCGGACTGGACCCCGGCCGTCGAGGCGCTCGAAGGCGTCGACCGGCTGTATGTGATCGGCAGGGGAACCGGACTGGCGGTCGCGCAGGAGGCGGCGCTGAAGTTCAAGGAGACCTGCTCGATCCAGGCCGAGGCGTTCTCCGGTGCCGAGGTGCGGCACGGACCGATGGCCCTGATCGACGAGGGCTACCCCCTCCTGGTCTTCGCACCGCGCGGGCCCGCACAGCCGGGCTTGCTCGCGCTGGCCGAAGACATGCGCCAGCGGGGTGCCCGCGTCCTGCTCGCAGCGCCCGCGGGGACGCCCGGAGCCGAGTTGCCCATCATCGAGACGGCGGCGATCGACCTCGATCCGGTGTCGGTGGTGCAGAGCTTCTATCCGATGGTCGAGGCGCTGGCCCGGGCCCGGGGTTTCGACCCCGACCGCCCGCCGCATCTGGCCAAGGTCACTCGCACGCATTGACGCGATGAGCTCGTCCACCGACTTCCGACCGGGCCACCTCGTGATGGTCAATGTCTCGGGAACGCGTCTCGATGCAGCGCAGGCGCAGTTTCTCAGCACGCACGCGATCCGCGCCGTCTGCCTGTTTCGAAGCAACCTGGGCACCGAAGCCGAAGTCCGGCAGCTGACCCGGGACCTGCGCGCCGCCATGGGCGAACACGCCTTGATCGGCATCGACCAGGAAGGCGGCTCGGTGGTGCGCGCGACCTTCCTGCCCCAGCCGCCCGCGGCGATGGCGCTCGGAGCCTGCAACGACGCCGCACTCGCCGAAGCGGTCGGCGAGGCCGTCGGACGCGGCATCCGCAGCCTCGGCTTCAATTGGGACTTCGCCCCGGTCCTCGACGTCAACAACAACCCGGCCAACCCGGTGATCGCCGAGCGCAGCTTTTCGGCCGACCCCGAAGTCGTCGCGCGCCTGGCCGGCGCCTGGATGCGTGGCGCATTGCGGGCCGGTGTCGCCTGTTGCGTGAAGCATTTTCCGGGACACGGCGACACCCATGTCGACTCCCACCTCGACCTGCCGGTGGTCGACAAGCCGCGGGCCGCGCTCGAAGCCCTCGAGCTGCGGCCGTTTCACGCGCTGCGGCACGAAGCGCCAGCGATGATGACCGCGCACATCGTCTACCCGCAACTCGACCCCGAGCATCCCGCCACCTTGTCCCGCAGGGTGCTGGGCGACCTGCTGCGCGGCGAGTGGGGCTACGAGGGCGTCGTCATCACCGATTCGCTGGTGATGAAGGCGATCCACGAGCGTTACGGCCACGACCGCGCGGCGGTGTTGGCGCTGCAAGCCGGCGCCGACATGGTGATGGCACTCGGCACCCAGGCCGAACAGCTCGCGGCCCTCGACGCCATCGCTGCGGCAAGCGCGAGCGGGGCCTTGACGCAGGATGCGCTCGGCCGAGCCCGCGCCCGACTCGATGCGCTGGCCGCGCGCTTCCCGGTCGCGTGGCCCGCCTATTTGCCCGCCTTTCGCAGTGCCGACGACGGCCTGATGCGGCGAGCCTGGTCCGGGGGCCTCACCGCGATCGGCAGTCCGCACGCCCCGACCCGGGACCAGCCCGTTCGCGTGATCACCCAGCGCAGCGTGCCCAGCGACGGGGTCTCCGAGGCCGGCCCCTCCGGCGCTCAGGTGGCCGCGCTGTTCAAGGGCTATCTCGATTGCGAGGTGGTCGAGGTCGCGAACCTCGACCGTTTCGACCCCGCGACGCTGCCGCGCAACGAGCGCTACACGGTGCTGGCCTCGAACCACCGCGACCGCTATCCAGCCGACCGCCCGGCCTGGCGCCCGGACTTGCATCTGGTGCTCTGGAACCCCTTCCAGGCGCTCGACGTGCCGGCGCCGGCGGTGGTGAGCTGGGGCTATGCCGAAGGCGCCCTCGACGCGCTGCGGGCATGGCTCGACGGCGCGGCCGGGCTGCCCGGCCGGTCTCCCGTGCCTCTCTCCTGAACCCCCACGCCGCGGAGATCCGATGGACACCGAACCGACCGTCTTGCGCTCCCCGATGACGTGGGTGCCCACCCTCTACTTCGCCGAAGGCCTGCCCTTCTACTCGGTCGCCCTGATCGCGGGGTTGATGTACAAAAGCATGGGTGTCGGCAACGACTCGATCGCGCGCTGGACCGGGTTGATCGGCCTGGCGTGGGTGTTCAAGCCGCTCTGGAGCCCGCTGCTCGAAGCCGCGCCGAGCAAGAAGGCGATGGTGGTCCTGTTCCAGTTCAGCGGCGCCCTGGCGCTCGGCGCCGTCGCGGTCTCGCTGCAGTGGCCGGCCTGGTTCGCGGTCAGTGTCGCGGTGCTGGCGGTGGCCGCCCTCGCGGCAGCCACCCACGACATCGCCGCCGACGGCCTCTACATCGCCAGCCTCAGTGCGAAGCAGCAGGCCGCTTACGCGGGTTGGCAGGGGGCGTTCTTCAACGCGGCCAAGTTCATGTCGCTGGGCGGTCTGGTGATCCTCGCGGGTCAACTCGAGAAACGCCTCCCGGTCGCGCAGGCATGGACCGTCATTTTCGCGATCGCGGGGGCGACCATGGCAGCGCTCGCGTTCTATCACCTCTGGGCCCTGCCGGCGGCTCGCAACGCCCCGCGCGAGCGCGGGGCGCGGGGGATCTGGGCAACGCTCTTCGGGGTCATCGCCGACTTCTTTCGCAAGCCGGGGATCTGGGTGGCGATCGTCTTCATCGTCCTCTTCAGAGCCGGCGAGGGTCAAATCCAGACCATCGGTCCGCTCTTCCTGCGCGATGCGCGCGCCCTGGGCGGGCTCGGGCTCTCGACCGACCAGGTCGGCTGGGTCTACGGCACGGCGGGTACCGTCGCCTTCCTGATCGGCAGCATTTGCGGCGGCTATTTCACGTCCTGGATCGGGCTGCGCCGGGCGATGGTGGTCCTGATCCTGGCCATGAACCTGCCCAATCTGGCGTTCTATTTCCTCGCCACCACGCTTCCGACCCAACTGTCGGTCATCGCGGCGGCGCTCAGCCTCGAGATGTTCGGCTACGGCTTCGGTTTCGTCGGCGTGATCCTCTTCATCATGCAGGTCGTCGCGGTCGGCAAATACCAGACCGCCCACTACGCGCTGGGCACCGGGGTGATGCAACTCGGCTTCGTGTTCTTCAAGATGATCAGCGGCGACATCGAGACCGCGCTCGGATATCGACACTTCTTCGTCTGGGTGCTGGTCTCCGCGCTGCCCGTGCTGGTGCTGCTGCGCTTTCTGAAGATCGAGGGGCGAGGCGCCGAGCCGCAGGCGCTGCCGGCCGGAGCCTGACGATGCGACGCCGGCACGCGGCGCTCGCAGCCGTCCTCGCCTGGGTTTGCCTGACCGGTTGCGCGAGCACGTCACGCGCCGACCCCGCCATCTTCTTCGACGATTTCAGCGAGCCCGACCTGGCGGCCCTCGGCGACGCTGGCTGGACCGTGCGCGCGGCACCCGGACACCCGGGGATACCCGGCGCGGCTTGGGGCGCGGCGTCGGTGTCGCTGGTCGACGACCCGGCGCGTTCCGGCAATCGCTTGCTGCGCCTGCGAGCCCGTACCGACGGCACCGCGGCGGGGACGTCGCAGGCGCAGGTCTGTCATGCCCGCAAATACCTGGAGGGCACCTACGCTGCCCGCGTCCGGTTCAGCGATGCGCCGGTCAGCGGGCCGAACGGCGACGTCGTCGTTCAGACCTTCTACGCCGTCGCGCCGCTGCGCTTCGACCTGGATCCGCTCTACAGCGAGCTCGATTGGGAATACCTGCCCAACGGTGGCTGGGGCGATCCGCGCACCCGTCTCTACGGCGTGAGCTGGCAGACCGTGCGCCTGGAGCCGTGGTGGGCGCTCAACCAGGCCCACGAGGCGGTGCGCCCGATGGGCGGCTGGCATGTTCTCCTGATGCAGGTCGCGGGGGGGCGCACGACCCTGTTCATCGATGGCGAACAGCAGGCCGTCCACGGCGGGCGCAACTATCCGGTCGTGCCGATGGCGATCAGCTTCAGCCAGTGGTTTTCTCCGGGCGGCGACATTCCCGGTGTGCACGCGACCCGTACCTGGGAAGAGGACGTCGACTGGGTCTTTCACGTCCGCGATGTGGTGCTCTCGAGCGCCGACGTCGAGTCCCGCGTCGAGCGCTTCAGGACCGAGGGCGTCGCGCGCTGGGACAGCGTCACCGTCGCGGAGCCCGCTTTGGCCAGCCCATGCGATTTCTAGGGGCGCCCGAGTCCCGGCGCCGGCGAAGGCCGCTGCGGGCGAGCCAACCCAAACCGAGCGCGCAACACGCCAGCACCGGCATCTCACCCCACCGCGCGTAAGGGGTCAGCCCCTGCACGGGCTGCACCATCCCTTCCAGAACCGCCTCGCGATGCGTCGGTACGTCGGCCACGATCTCGCCGCGCGTGCCGATCTGTGCCGTGATGCCGGTATTGGCCACCCGCAGCAGGGGCCGCGCGACCTCGAGTGCGCGCAGGCGCGCGATGCGCAGTCGTTGCGAGATCGCGCGCTCGTCGTCGAACCAGGAGAGGTCGGTCGGATTGAGCAGCAGGCCGACCCTCGGGGCCCAATGCACGGCATCGCGTCCGATCATGTCCTCGATACAGATCAGGGTCCCGATGGCGACGCCCCGACCGCGCTTGACGAGTCGAAACGGGGCCTGGTCGTTGGCGCCGGCAGTGAGCGACTTGCCCGGAATGGGCAAGGCGTCCGTGAACCAGGCGAGACCGATCGGCGCGTATTCGCCGAAAGGCATCAAGCGCATCTTGTCGTAGCGACCGAAACCGCCGCCGCGGCGCGCCGGGTCGAGGTGCAGCATGCTGTTGGTCCCGCCCGCGCCGGTGGTCTGGATGGCCACCCCCAGGAACAAGTCGCTGCCGGTCTGCTCGCTGAACGCGCGCAAGCTCGACAGCGTGTCCCCCGACAGGCGGGCTAGCGGCTCGCGCAAGGCGGTCTCGGGGGTGACGATCAAGTCCGCGGGCGCGGCCATGACGAGGGCAGCCACGTGCGCCGACCGGGCGCTGGCGG
>JALYHO010000017.1 GCA_030776545.1 Pseudomonadota bacterium
GTCACCGCCCCCTTCGGCAAGCGTCGAGAAAGCGGAGTGGGGTCACCCCGCCGCCAGCCGCCGCCAAGTCTCGATCACCGAGTCGGGGTTGAGCGAAATCGAGGCGATCCCCTCGCTCGCGAGCCAATCGGCGAAGTCCGGGTGGTCGCTCGGCCCCTGGCCGCAGATTCCGACATATTTGCCGGCCGCAAGGCAGGCCGCGATGGCCTTGGAGATCAACGCCTTGACGGCGGGATCGCGTTCATCGAAGTCCTTGGCCAGAAGTTCCATGCCGGAGTCCCGATCGAGCCCGAGAGTGAGCTGGGTCAGGTCGTTCGAGCCGATCGACATGCCGTCGAAATGCTCCAGGAATTGCTCGGCGAGGATCGCGTTGCTCGGGACCTCGCACATCATGATCACGCGCAGGCCATCGGTACCGCCTTGCGAGGCGCGCTTGAGTCCGCGATCGGCAAGCATGCCGACGACGGCCTCGGCCTGATTGAGCGTGCGCACGAACGGCACCATGATCTCGACATTGCTCAGGCCCATGTCGACGCGGACCCGCGTGAGCGCTTCGCATTCCATCGCGAAGGCTTCGCCGAAGGCCTCGCTCACATAGCGCGACGCGCCGCGGAAACCGAGCATGGGATTTTCTTCTTCGGGCTCGTAGCGCGACCCGCCGATCAATTTTCGGTACTCGTTGCTTTTGAAATCGGAAAGTCGAACGATCACCGGCTTGGGCCAGAACGCGGCAGCGATGGTCGCGATGCCCTCGGCGAGTTTGTCGACATAGAACGCACGCGGCGAGGCGTGCCCCCGGGCCACGCTTTCGACGGCCTTTTTCAGGTCGCTGTCGATGTTGGGATAGTCGAGGATGGCCTTCGGATGCACGCCGATGTTGTTGTTGATGATGAATTCGAGCCGCGCCAGCCCGACGCCGCTGTTGGGCATCTGGGCGAAGTCGAACGCCAGCTGCGGGTTGCCGACGTTCATCATGATCTTGACCGGGCACGGCGGCAGCGCGCTGCGTTGGATGTCGGTCACTTCGGTTTCGAGCAGGCCGTCGTAGATGTAGCCGGTGTCGCCTTCGGAACAGGCCACGGTCACGAGTGCGCCTTCGGTCAGGGTCTCGGTCGCGTCGCCGCAGCCGACGACCGCGGGGATGCCCAGTTCGCGCGCGATGATCGCGGCGTGGCAGGTGCGACCACCGCGGTTGGTGACGATCGCGCTGGCGCGCTTCATCACAGGCTCCCAGTTGGGGTCGGTCATGTCGGTGACCAGCACGTCACCGGCCTGGACCTGGTCCATGTCGGCGATGCTGTGGACGATCCGGACCGGACCCGTGCCGATTTTCTGGCCGATGGCCCGGCCCTCGGCCAGGACCGTGCTTTTCGAGCGGTCGCCTTTGAGCTTGTAGCGCTGCTCGACCTTGCCCTGCTGCTGGCTCTTCACGGTTTCGGGCCGCGCCTGCAGGATGTAGAGCTTGCCGTCGACGCCGTCCTTGCCCCACTCGATGTCCATCGGGCGGCCGTAGTGGGTCTCGATCGTCAGCGCGTAACCGGCGAGTTCGGCGACGTCTTCGTCGGAGAGCGAATAGCGGTTGCGATGCTCAGGCAGGGTCTCGACCGTCTTGACCAACCGACCGCTGCTCGCTTTATCCTCCGGCGTGGCGAACTCCATCTTGATCAGCTTGGAACCGAGGTTGCGGCGGATCACCGCGCGCTTGCCGGCTCGCAGCGCGGGTTTGTGAACGTAGAACTCGTCCGGGTTCACGGCGCCCTGCACCACCGTTTCACCCAGGCCATAGCTGGAGGTGATGAACACCACGTCGCTGAAGCCGCTCTCGGTGTCGATGGTGAACACGACGCCGGCCGCGCCCAGATCGGAACGCACCATGCGTTGGACGCCGGCCGACAAGGCGACGTCGTGGTGGGCGTAGCCCTTGTGCACCCGGTAGCTGATCGCGCGGTCGTTGTAGAGGCTTGCGAAAACCTCTTTCATCTTCGCGAGCACGTCCTCGAGGCCGACGACATTGAGAAAGGTTTCCTGCTGACCGGCGAAGGAGGCGTCCGGAAGATCTTCTGCCGTCGCCGACGAACGCACCGCGAAAGAGGCCCCGGGGTAATCCGCCGTGAGCTTGGCGAATTCCGTTGCGATCGCCGCTTCGAGTGCTGGCGGAAACGGGGTCGATTCGATCCAGCGGCGAATCTCGGCGCCGGCGTTGGCCAGGGCGCGGACGTCGTCCGTGTCGAGCGTGGCCAGGCGCGCCTCGATCCTGGCCGCCAGGCCCTCGTGCTGGAGAAACTCGCGGAAGGCGTGGGCAGTGGTTGCAAATCCACCGGGCACGCGCACGCCCGATGACTTGAGCTGGCTGATCATTTCGCCGAGGGAGGCGTTCTTGCCGCCGACCGCCTCGACATCGGTCATTCTCAGTTGCTCGAACGGGGCGACCAATGCGGTCGCAGCCAGGTGGTCTGACATGGGGAAGCTCCAGGAGGTTGAAAAATTCGGGCACCACGTCGCCGCGGCGGGTCCACGCGAGCGTCGCGCGCGCTCGCGATCCAGGGAGCGGATCGAGCGCAGCAGGCAAGACGGTGCACGGAGGGGCCGGACGAAGACACTGGGGCGAGTTTACGCGGCGGACCACCGTCCGGCCATTTGCCTATCATCGCAGCCTATCCCCTGCCCCGCCCATCGAGGACGCCCGTCATGGCCCATCGCACCGTGTTTTTCGTCTCGGACGGCACCGGCATCACCGCCGAGACCTTCGGCAATTCCATCATGTCGCAGTTCGCGGTCAAGTCGCGGCACGTGCGCCGGCCCTTCATCGACACGCCCGACAAGGCCCATCAGGTGCTGCGCGAGATCAACCACACGGCGGACGCCGAAGGCTGCAAGCCGATCGTCTTCATCACCCTGGTGAATCCGGAGATCCTCACGATACTCAAGGGCAGCGACGACGGCCCCGTGCAACGCGGCCTGGTGCTGGACATGTTCAACACCTTCATCGAGCCGCTCGAGGCCGAACTCGGCATGACGTCGAACCATCGCGTGGGCCGGTTCGCCGACGTCTCCAAAAGTCAGGAATACACCGACCGGATCGAGGCGATCAACTTCTCGCTCGCCCACGACGACGGCCAGTCGGCCAAGAACCTGGCGAGCGCCGACGTCATTCTGGTGGGCGTGAGTCGCAGCGGCAAGACGCCCACCTCGCTCTATCTGGCGATGCAGCACGGCATCAAGGCCGCGAACTACCCGCTCATCCCGGAGGACTTCGAACGCGGGGCGATCCCGTCGAATCTCGCGCCCTACAAGAAAAAGTGCTTCGGCTTGACGATCGACCCGGAACGCCTCAGCCACATTCGCAACGAACGCCGCCCGGGCAGCAAGTACGCGGCGCTGGAGAACTGTCGCTACGAGGTGCGCGAGGCCGAACAGATGATGCGCCGTGAAGGGATCGCCTGGCTCTCGTCCACGCACAAATCGATCGAAGAGATCGCCACCACCATCTTGCGCGACCTGCGGCCCGATCGGTTGATGTATTGAAACCGGCGCCGACATGACCGGTGGCGCCGGGCCCGGCTGGGCGGCCTTCGGACTGGCCAGCCTGGCTCTGGCCGCCGCCCCGGGTCCGGGAGTGATCTACATCGTCACTCGCACGCTGGCCCAGGGGCGTGGGGCAGGCCTGGCGTCGGTGGGCGGCGTCGCGCTGGGCAACCTGGGCAACGCCTTGCTCGGTTCGCTCGCGCTGGCATTGCTGCGTGGCATCTCGCCCCAGGCCTACCGGGTCGCGATCTGGGCCGGCGCCGCCTACCTCATCCTTCTGGGAGTGCAGGCCTGGCGCGCGCCGAGCGTTCCCGGCCCCGTGGCGACGCCGGACGCTGCGCAGCACAGGCGCATTTTTCGCGACGGCTTCGCCGTGGCGATCCTCAACCCGAAGACGGCGCTCTTTTTCGCCGCCTTCTTGCCGCGCTTCGCCGACCCGAACGCGCCACCGCTGCAGATCGTTCTGCTGGGGATCGGCTTCGTCTCGATCGCGGCGTGCTCGGACACCGGCTATGTGCTGGCCGCGTCCACGGTCGGCCGCGCCCTCGGGATCGGATCGCGCTGGCGCGCTGTCGGGCGCGCCGTGACGGGAGCGATCTACATCGGGCTCGGACTCACCGCGGCGTTCGCCGGCGGGCTTGCCGACCGGTGAGAGGGGTCGGCGCCAGAAGGGCGTTCAACCCTCCTCAGGCCTCACGCAAACCGTTCCAGGCCTGGATGAAAGCGCGCGCATTGGCGCCCACCGTGGGCGCATCCATGCCCGGCCGATAGAGCGCCGAGCCGAGTCCGAAGCCGTTGGCGCCGGCCGCGCGGTAAGGCGCCATGCCCGTGGGGGAGATGCCGCCGACCGGGAGCACGACGGTGTCCGCCGGCAGCACGGCGCGCAGCGCCTTCAGGACCGCTGGAGAAAACATCTCGGCGGGAAACAGCTTGATGCCGTGAGCGCCCGCCGCGAGCGCGGCGAACGCCTCGGTGGGGGTGACCACCCCGGGCAGACACACCATGCCGAGATCGACCGCGGCCACGACCACGTCGCGGTCGACATTGGGCGAGACCACCAGGCGGCCCCCCGCGGCGTAAACCTCGCGGACCTGCGATGGCTTGAGCACGGTGCCGGCGCCGACCAGCGCCTTCGGGAATGCCGCGGCCAGCGTTTCGATGCTGCGCAGGGGTTCGGGCGAATTGAGCGGCACCTCGATCAATCGCCAGCCTTCGTCGACCAGGGCGTGGCCGATCCCCATGGCATCGGCGGCAGGCAAGCCGCGCAGGATGGCCACCAGGGGCAGCAGATCGAGGGCGTGGCGCAACCGGTGCGCGGGGTCGTGGGGGACGGTCGAGTTCATGGCTTGGGTGTGATGGTACGCGCGATGCCATGCAGGCCGCGCCAGGACGCCGCATCCCCGAGCTCGGAGGTGGGCACGCCGAGCGCACCGAGCGCTCGTGCATAACGTTGGGTCAGCGCGGGCGCGCCGATCAGGGTCACCGACGGGTCGGGTCGGAGGACGCGCGATCGCAACTCTTCGCCGATCACCACGCCGGACAGGAAACTCGAGCGCTCGCCCGGCGGCAAGCGCTCGAAGAGGGTGAGCGTGCGCACACCGAACGCGGCGTGCAGCAAACCCGCGCCGGCCATCGAATGCCGGACGCCCGCGTCGAAGGCATCGGCGGCCCAGCCGGGATCGCCGTCCGGCAGACTTCGGGCGAGGATCGAGTGCTGACGCAGCAGCGCGAAGAACTCACCGGTCATGTAGGTCGCGAATTCAAGAACGCGTCCGTCCTCGACCTTGACCCACTTGCTGTGCGTTCCCGGGAGGACGAAGGTGCCGTGGCTGGCGTTCGTCAAGGCGAGCGCGCCGAAGACCTGGGTTTCTTCGCCGCGCATCACGTCGGGAACGCCCGCCGATTCGCAGCTCATCCCGGGAACGATACCGATACGCCCGGGCACGACCCAGGCGAGTCGAGCGGCGAGGTCGGCCGCACCCGCCGGGCACTCGCAATAGGGCGCCTCGACCCAGCCCTGGCGGCTGCCCGCCATGCCTGCGATCAGGCACAGGGACTCGCTACGCATCCAGTCGCCGAAGCACTCGTCGAAGACGCCGGGGAAGCCCCCCGCGGGCACCGTCAGGATGCCGCGCCCGAAGGCGCGTTCTTCGAGCACGTCGCCCGAGGGCCCGAGCCGGGCCGCGCGCAGCGACGAGGTTCCCCAGTCGACGGCGATCACCGCAGGGCTCCAGCAGGGGAAGCGGTGGGCCGGGCCTCCCTGGACGGTACAACGCGATAAGGTTTCATTCTTGGTATCGTGACTGGGCGAGAGAGGCACGCCGGGCGCGTCATCGCAGGCGTGATCGGGTCGCGTGACGTGATCCGTTGACGCAAGGGTCCGTTAATATAGTAAGACTATTGACAAAAATTATATCGTGACCTTGCTCAACAACTCGGAGAAAGACGAGACATGAGTTTTTCCACGGCCCCCCTGGTCGTCGTCATGGGTGTCAGCGGCGCCGGCAAGACCACGCTGGGCCCGCTCCTGGCACGCCAGCTCAACGCCGAATTCCTCGAAGGCGAGCACCTGCACCCGGCCCGCAACCAGGAGCGCATGGCTGCCGGCATCCCCCTCACCGACAACGACCGCCGCGACTGGCTGCTCGAGATCGCACAACAACTGGCCGACGCGACCGCTGGGCGGCACGCGCTGGTGGTGTCGTGTCCGGCCCTGCGGCGGGCCGACCGCGACCGGCTGCGCACCGGTGCGAGCACGCTCGCTTTCGTCCACCTCACCGCACCGGCGCCGCTGTTGGGCATGCGCCTGCCCTCGCGCCACACGGTGCCGGACCCGCCCTTGCAGGTGCAGATGCAAATACTCGAACCACCGGGTGCGGACGAACGCGCGCTCACCCTGGACGCGGGTCTGCCCCCGACCGAGCTCGCGACCCAGGCCGCCGCCTGGCTGACCGCGTCCAAACCCGACAACGGCCGGCGCAAATGATCACGGCCACCACGTTTCGGCTCGATGGGCGCCTGGCACTGATCACCGGCTCCTCCGGCGGCATCGGCCTGGCGCTGGCGCGTGGCCTGGCGCAAGCGGGTGCCCGGGTGGTGCTCAACGGTCGCGACGTCGCCAAGCTGGCGCGCTGCGAAGGCGAGCTGCGTGGCGAAGGACTGGCGGTCCAGGCGCGTGCCTTCGATGTGACCGACCGCGCTGCCGTCGATGCGGCGGTGACCGAGATCGAGTCCGGCCTCGGGCCCATCGACATCCTGATCAACAACGCCGGGATTCAGCGCCGCGCACCGTTTCATTTGTTCGCGGCCAGCGACTGGACCGAGCTGATGCGTGCCAACGTCGACAGCGTCTTCCATGTCGGACAGGCAGTGGCACGCCACATGGTCGAGCGCCGGCGCGGTCGAATCATCAACATCTGTTCGGTGCAAAGCGAAGTCGGCCGGCCCGGCATCGCGCCCTATGCGGCCAGCAAAGGGGCGCTGAAGATGCTGACCAAGGGCATGGCCATCGACCTCGGCCCGCATGGCATCAATGTCAACGGGATCGGACCCGGGTATTTCAAGACCGAACTGAATGCCGGACTGGTGGCCGACCCCGATTTCTCGACCTGGCTCGTCAATCGGACCCCGAGCCGCCGCTGGGGCGAAGTCGAGGAGCTCGCCGGGGCCGCGGTGTTTCTTGCGAGCGACGCGTCGCGCTTTGTCAACGGCCATATCCTGTACGTCGACGGCGGCGTGACGGCCACCCTGTGAGCGACGCTGCCGGCCTGGCCCGATTCGAGCAGGTGATCCTGTTCACCGACAGCGACGGCCGGGCGCGCTTCGGCCAACGCGACCTGCCGCTCGACCAAGGAACGCCGGCCTCCCGCCTCACGGCGTTGATGCCGAGCGGCGGGCTGCAGTTGCGCATCAGTCCGGTCGGGTTTCAAAGCGACTTTCACGTCACCGGGGCGCCGCAGTGGGTGTTCATTCTGCGCGGCCGGATGGAAATCAGACTGCAGGACGGCAGCGCGCGCGTGTTCGGTCCGGGCGAGCATTTCTACAGCGCCGACACGTTGCCCCCGGACACCCCGTTCGACCCGTCCTGGCACGGTCACGCCAGCCGCCAACTCGGCGACGAGCCCCTGGTCACCGCGTTCGTGCGCGGGTGACCGGACCCCGGGCGAAATCCGCAAACATATTTCACATCTCGTGTCGCAGAGTTCTACGCTGCCGACGGCAGTCTCCCGGCCGGCACCTCTACAGTCGAAGGTCAGTCTGTGGAGCCCTCATGATCCGTGCCAGCGTCGTCGCCCTTTCCCTTTGCATGAGCCTGCCGGCTTCGGCTTTCGACTTGAACGGTGTCCTGGGCAGCGGCCAGAACGCGCTCAAGGCGGTCAATCTGAGTGACGCCGATGTCCAGGAACTGAGCGATCGCGCCTGCGCCCGGATGGACGGCTCCTCTCGCGTGGCGGGTCCGCAGAGCACCTACGCCAAGCGGCTGGCCACGCTGATGCAAGCGATGCCGACCCGCATCGGCGCCAGAACGATCGACTCGAAGGTCTACATGTCCGACACGGTCAACGCCTGGGCCATGGCCAACGGCTGCGTGCGAATCTACAGTGGCCTGATGGACCTGATGAACGACGCTGAATTGCGCGGCGTCATCGGCCACGAGGAAGGGCATGTGGCGCTCGGACACACCCGCAGGGCCTTGCAGACCGCTTACGCGGCGGCGGCGGCACGTGGCCTGGCGGGCGCGGCAGGAGGTGGCGTTGCCGCCGTGTCGCGGTCCGGCATCGGCGATTTCGCGGAGAAGTTGGTGCATGCCCAGTTCTCGCAGAGTCAGGAACTCGCTGCCGACGACTATTCGTTCGACCTGCTCACGCAACGCCGGCTCGATCGCGAAGCGCTGGTGACCGCGTTTCAGAAACTTGCAAAGCTCGACGGCGGCAAGAGTTCGATGCTGAGCTCGCATCCGGCCGCGGCGGAGCGCGCCAAGGCCATTCAACGTCGCATCGATGGGACCAAAAACGCGAGTTGACCGCGAAATCGCCGCGGCAGCCGTCGTGGCTATGCGCGGCAAAAACGTTCTCTTGTCTGAAGAAGTCATTCAACTTGGGCGTTGAATCCAATGAGGAAACACTGGTCCTCGTTTCCTATTGCTTCAACACCGTCGCGGAAACCGGGATAGATTTCTCGGATTGAAATCGCACCGCAGGCATTTGTGACGCACTTTGTCATTGAGTTATCTACAAATAAATTCGCACAGAAAAATTATTTCGTAGCGAGGACCGAAAAAACCAGAGTCAAAGGACTGCCCGAGCGCAAGTTTTCGTTTCATCGGTTCCGGACGATTGATGCGCTCGCGACGCTTTTGTGCACCTTGGCCGGGACCATTCCAAATGTGTCCCTTGCGGCATCCGGTGACGCAGTGTGCTTCCCCCGTTACCGCGAGGCGGGAGCGGTTCCGGGAACCCAATCCTGTCCGCTGACCGCGTCGACCGCCAAGGGCGGGATGGCGACTTACTTCTGTACGAGTTCGAGCGGCGTATCCCGCATCGAACGATATTGCAGCACCGTGCCCAAGAATCTCGGCGCCTGCGAATCGACCCCGCACCCGATCGCCATCGGAACGGCCAACAAGTCCCTTGCTGAAACCGACCTGGAAGGCGCGGACGGCTTGTTGAGCCTCAAGCGCTTCTACAACAGCTCGGAGGCGGCCGGTCAGGGCGAGATGCTGGGTGGCGCATGGCGTTCCGGTTTCGAATCCAAAGTCGTCGCGTCGAGCGAAGGCGCGAGCGTCTACCGGCCGGATGGCCGCATCTTTCATTTTTCCGGGCGGGGGTCGGCTTACGTCGCCGACGGCGACGTCAACGACACGCTGGTGCGAGTGTCCGGCACTCCCGGTGGTTGGCACTATGTGGACATGTCCGCCGGGCGGGTCGAAGCGTACGACACCGCTGGTCGTCTGACCCGCCTGACCCGCCACGACGGCCGCTCGCTGACGTTGACCTACAGCACAGCCGACACGCCTGCCGAGATCGCCCCGGGCGCCGACTATTTGATCGCGGTCACCGACCCCTTCGGTCGCGCCCTGCGGTTCTACTACGACGACTCGAAACGGCTGCGCGCAGCCGTCGATGCCAGCGGCCACGCCTATGGCTACGCCTACGACGCGAACGCCAACCTGGCGGCGGTGAGCACTCCCGATGGTCATCACAAAACCTACTCGTACAACGAATCGACGCAGACCGGCGGCGAGCACCTTCCAGGCGCCCTGACCGGAATCGCCGACAGCACCCATGGGCGCGTCGCCAGCTATTCCTACGCGCAAGGTCGTGCGACCGGTGAGCTTCGCTTGGCCGACGCCGGCACGCCCGTCGACAACTATCAGATCGTCTATGACCGGTACACGGGCTATGACGAAGGGTCAGGGGCGACCCACGCCTCTGGCCAGTCGACGGTCATCGATCCCTTGGGCACTCGCCGCGTCCACACGTTCGCGCAGGTGCTGGGCGTGACTCGGGGGACCGGCGTGTCGCAGCCGGGAGGTTCGGGCTGCGCGGCTTCGAGCTCGCACGTTGCGTACGACGCGCGTGGCAACGTCTCCCGGCGCGACGACTTCAACGAGCACCGCAGCTGCATGGCGTACGACGCGCGCAACCGTGAGTCGCTTCGATCGAAGGCCTGCACAAGGACGCCGATTGCAGTGCAATGACGGCCCCCGCCGAGGCGACGCTCCCGGCAGGCAGCCGCAAGCTCACCACCGCGTGGCACCCGGATTGGCGGCTGCGGGTCCGGGTGGCCGAGCCCGGGCGCCTGACGACCGACGTGTACAACGGCCAGCCCGACCCCTACGCGCGCGACGCCATCGCTGTATGCGCGCCACCAACGGCGCTACTTCCCGACGGAAAACCGATCGCCGTGCTGTGCCGCCGGGTCGAGCAGGCCACGACGGATGTGGACGGTCATCTGGGCCTCGCGGCGGCGCCCAAAAACGACCTCGCTCCGCGCGGCCGGAGCTGGACCTACGACCAGGACGGACAGGTCCTGACCGCGACCGACCCGCTCGGGCGCAGCACCCGCCATGCGTACCACGCCCGCAGCGGGGCGGACGCGACCCGAGGCGATCTCCAGTCGACGACCAATCCGGCCGGTCAAACCACGACCTTCGATCGATTCAACGCGCATGGCCAGGTGGAACAGCGCACGGATCCCAACGGCGTCATGACCACCCTCGCGTACGACGCCAGGCAGCGGCTGGCAAGCCGCACGGCCGCCGGTCAGACCACCCGCTACGCGTACAACGCCGCCGGCCAGCTGACCACCACCACGCTCCCCAACGGCGCCGCCATCACCAACACCTACGACCCGGCCCAGCGCCTGGTCCAGGTCGAGGATGCCGTCGGAAACAAGCTGACCTACACCCTGGACGCGGCGGGCAACCGCATTGGGGAGCAGCTCCAGGACTCCGGCGGCACACCGCTGCGAACCATCAAGCGCTCCTTCGACGCCCTCAACCGGCTGCAAAGCGTCACCGGCGCGCCGAAATGAGCGGCGCGTCGACCCCGATGACTCACCACCCCATGATGACGGCCTATCCTCCTTTCCGAATTTCGACCCGCATCAGCGCGGTCGCTCACTTGCTGGGCGGCCTCGGCACGCTCACCCTTTGCGGCGCGGCCGACGCGCAAAACGCACCTGGCGCGATGACCTGGCAATACGGTTACGACGCCGAGGGCAATTCCTCGCTCGAGGTCGACCCCGAGGGGGGGCAAACGACCCGGAGCCGCGACCGGCTCGACCGTCCGACGCAGGTCGTGCGCCCGGCGCCGACCGGTTCGGGTTCGCCCACCGCCGTGAGTCTGGCTTACGACGCCCAAGGCAACCTGGTCCTTGTGACAGACCCGCGGGGCCTGCCGACCCGCTACGACATCGACGGCCTGCAAAACGTCACGGTCCAACTGAGCCCGGACACTGGGACGAGCCTGGCCGGCTACGACGATGCGGGCAACGTGGTGCGTCGCACCGACAGCCGTGGGCAAACGACCACCTACACCTACGACGCCCTCGATCGTCTCGTTCGCGCCAGCTATTCGAGCGGCGCCCCGACAGTGTTCGAGTACGACGGGGGCGCCCAGCCCGCGGCCCACAGCATCGGTCACCTGACCCGGGTCGTCGACGAGTCCGGATCGACGGCGTACGCTCACGACGCGCTCGGCCATGTCGTTGCCAAGACCCAGACCGTCGCGGACAAGACGCTGACCGTGGCCTACGCCTGGGGAGACGCCGCCGCCGCGGGGGCCACGGGCAGTCTCACGGCCGTGACCTATCCCAGCGGCGCACGGGCCGACTACCTCTACGACGCCACGGGCCGGGTCGCGGCGATCACCGTTCGCACCGCCGACGGCGCCACGGTCCAGGTGCTGGGTCAACTCACCTACAACGCCGCCCAGCAGCCCCAGGGGTGGATCTGGGCAGATGGCTCGGCCTACCAAAGAACGTTCGACGCCTTTGGCCGGCTCGCCGGCTACCCTCTGGGCAACCCGGCCGGGGTTGGCCCGGCAGCGGGCCTTTGGCGCACGCTCGGCTACGACAACGCGGGACGCATCACCCGTCTCACGCACACCGGCGGCGGCCAGGCGCAGCCCGAACGCGATCAAAGCTTCGACTACGATGCCCTCGGGCAACTGCAGGCGGCACGCCAGCCATCCGCCAGCCACGGATACGGGTACGACGCGAGCGGAAACCGGGTCGCCCAGACCATCGGCGCAACGACTTACATGAACACCCTCGACCCCGCGAGCAACCGCATCCTGAAATCGGAAACGCCCCATGGCGGCAGCTTCGGCTACGACCCGGCGGGCAACACCTTGAGCGACGGGCAGGCCCAATACGCCTACTCCAGCCGCGGACGCCTGGCCAGCGCGACTCTCGCGGGCGGCACGGTGAGTTATCTCTACAACGGGCTTGAGCAGCGCACGTCCAAGACCGGACCCGCGAGCCTCGTCCCGACCGCCGCTGCCTACTACCTCTACGACGAATCCGGACACCTGCTGGGCGAGTACGACGCCAGCTTGCAAGCAGCGTACGAGACCGTGTACCTAGGTCACACGCCCGTGGCGGTGATCAAGCAAGGGGTGGTCTACAACGTCTACGCCGATCACCTCGACACGCCACGCGTCATCACCCGCGCCAGCGACCAGGCCATCGTCTGGCGCTGGGACTTGGCTGAAGCGTTCGGCGCGTCGCCGGCCGACCAGGATCCAAACGGCTTCGGACCCTTCGTGTTCAATCAGCGGTTTCCGGGGCAGGTGTTCGATTCGG
>JALYHO010000018.1 GCA_030776545.1 Pseudomonadota bacterium
ACCTCACGGTCGAGCCCGGCACCCGCGTCACATGGACCAACCACGACGAGACGCCGCACACGGTGACCAGTGCCGCGGGTCGCAAGGTCTTGACGTCCCCGGGGCTGGACACCGACGACCGCTACGGCTTTGTTTTCACGACGGAGGGGGACTACCCTTATTTTTGTACGGTGCATCCGATGATGACCGGCGTCGTGCATGTCAAGAGGTCAGCGCCTTGACCGCGGCTTCCTGACCGATGGCGATGGGGCTTTCCGCACCCGCAAAATTACCAATAGCCTTTCCATAGGCAATTGGTCACGATCCGGGAACACCCAACTCTTCGACCCCGCATGAAAAAATTCCTGCTTGCTCCCTTGAGCGTCGCTTCGTTGCTGCTGCTGAGCGCCTGCGGCGGGGGCGACGACTCGAACTCCCATCCGCGCGGCTCGCTGGTGGATACCCCGGCCACCGTGACCACCTTGACCGCCGCCCAGATCGACGCCGCCACGGCGAGTTCGGGCCTCCAGGCCCTCAGCGGCAAAGCCCAGTGCGACGTCAAGGTGATCGCGCTCAACTACAACACCATCGGCCCGGCCGCCGAGAGCACCAACTCGTCCGGGGTGATGCTGGTCCCGACCGGAACCTGCACCGCTGCCGCGCCGCTGGTCGCCTACGCCAAGGGCACCGACGTGCAGAAGCCGCGCACACTGGCCAACCCGCAGGATGGCGAAACCTTCTTGCTGATCGCGATGTACGCCGCGCAAGGCTACGCCGTGGTCGCGACCGACTACCTCGGCTTCGCCAAATCCGCCTACCCCTATCACCCCTACCTGCATGCCGATTCGGAAGCGTCGTCGGTGATCGACTCGATACGCGCCGCACGAATCGCCTCGCCTCTGGTGGGCGCGGCGCTGTCGGGCAAGGTCATGATCACGGGCTACTCGCAGGGCGGGCATTCGTCGATGGCCGCGCAGCGCAACGGCGAACGCGATGAAGCGGGCGAACTCAACATCGTCGCCGGGGCGCACCTGGCAGGGCCCTACAACTTGTCGGGCTCGTTCAAGCTGACCGAGGCGATCGCAGGCTATCAATTCTTCGTTCCTTACCTCGTGACCTCCTGGCAAAAGGTCTACGGCGACATCTATTCCGACGTGAACACGGTGTTCAAGGCCCCCTACGCCGCCACGATCGAAAACCTGTTGCCGAGCCCGACCCTGACCTATACGACCCTCGTGACGACCGGCGCCCTGCCCGGCGCCCACGGCGAGACGCCCGACCAGGCGCGCGACGAGCTGTTCCAGGCGGCGTTCCTGACCGACGTCCGGACCAACAACAACAACCCGCTCTACCTGGACGCGAAGAAGAACGACCTGTTCGGCTGGACGCCCAAAGCCAAGGTGCTGCTGTGCGGCGGCCTCGGGGACCCGACCGTGCCGCCGACCGTCCATCGCGACGTCCTGAAAGCAGACTTCGACGCGCGTGGTGTCACCAACGTGACGTCGGTCGACGTGGATGCCACCGTGCGAGCGTTGTACGGCATCAACGGTGCGGCACCCACCGACCCGACCTCGGCGGCGTTCGCGACGTACTACGGCAACTACCACGGCACCTATGAGCCGCCGCTCTGCCACGCGCAAGCCAAAGCGTTCTTCGACACGGTGAAGTAGCACCAGGACGGTTGAACTAACCGTCCGCCCCGGGCGAGTCGGGTCCTCTCGGCCCCCCGGGGTTCGGCGCGCCGAGCGTTCCGAAGAGACCCACCACCGCATCGTCGACGCTGCCCCCCTCGAGGCGCGCGGCGGTGGCGCCGAGCGTCGTCGTCAGCAGCGCCAGGACGGGGTCCTTGAGCCGCGCCAGGCACAGGCTCACGCCGGCGTGTGCCATCTCGGTGGCGAACCCGGCCAAAGCCTCCACGGTCGTGCCGTCGAGATCCGGCGTTTCCTCCAGGCTCACGATCAAATGGCGACCCTCGGTCTGGCCGACGCGCTCGCGCAGCTCGGCCAGCACCCGTTCGACGTTGGCAAAAAAGAGCGGCGCCTCGGGTCGCAGCAGCAAAAGGCCCGGTACCCGGCGGACCTCGGGGTGCCCGCGCAGGCTCAAAAAGTCGTGACCGTCACCGCGCCGACCGAGCTCGGTCACCAGCGGCGTGGAGAGCCCACGCAGCGTCATCACCAGGCTGATCGCGACGCCGGCCAGCAGGCCGTTGAGGACACCCAGCACCATCACGGCCGCCGCCGCGGCGACCACCACCAGGCGGTCGCGCCGCCAGCGAAAGTAGGGCCGGAACACGTCGAGCGTGAGCGTATGGGAGACGGCGTGCAGCACCACCGCTGCCAACACCGGTTCGGGCAGGCGCTCGATCCAGGGCAGGCACACGACCACCAGCAGCAACACCACGGCGGCGGCGGCCCAGGCCGCTCGGCCGCTGCGTGCGCCCGCCGCCTCGTTGGCCGAGGTGGCGGAAAAGCCGGCGCCGACCGGCAGGCCCTGGAACAGGCCCGACAGCACGTTGGCGGCTCCGAGCGCGATCAGGTCCCGGTCCGGGGCGACCGCGTCGCCGTGCTTGATCGCCATGCCGCGAATCGCGCCGTAGCTCTCGGCGAACAGCAGCAGCATCATCCCGAGCGCCAATTCGCCGACGTTGGACCACTGGCCCCGCGTGAGCGAGGGCCAGTCGAGCGCGGGCAGCCCGAGCGCGATCCGGCCGACCTGTCCGACCCCGTGGCCGCCGGCGTCCAGCCAGGCGCCCAGGCCGATGCCCGCGGCGATCACGAAGAGGGCGCCTGGAATCCGGCCGAACCTTGCCAGCAGCCGCAGACTCGCCCATGCACCAACCCCGAACGCGACGCCCAGCCAGTTCCAGTGGGGCAGGGCCTGCGCCAGCTGCCACGTGAATTCGGCCAGCCCGGTGGCCGCGGGATGCACGCCGACGATGTTGGGCAGTTGCCGAATGACGATGGTCAGCGCCAGGCCGAACGAAAAGCCGCGCAGCACGGGCTTGGAAATGAAGTTGCTGATCGATCCCAGGCGCGCCACGCCGGCGACCAGGAAGGCCAGCCCTGTGGCGAGCACCAGGCCGGCGGCCAGGCCGGCCCGCAGCACGCCGTTCGAGCCCGCCAGGGCCAACGTGGCGGCGCCCAGCACCGC
>JALYHO010000019.1 GCA_030776545.1 Pseudomonadota bacterium
CGACACCACGGTCGCGCCGGACGCCGCTGCCCAGGACGGGCCTGCCACCCAGGAACCCTCGTCGCCGGTCGCCGCGGCCCCGGCGGCCCCATCCGACTCCCGTCCGCCGAGCGCCCGCAGGCCGCCGAGAGCGCCGCGTCTCGCGGCGGCGCCAGCGGTGGCACGCGCGACCGCTGACCCCCGCAGTGCCTGCACCGGCAAGACCGAATTCGCGCTTTACCGCTGCATGGTCCAGCAGTGCCAGGCGGCGAAATGGACCACGCATCCGCAATGCGTCCGACTGCGTTTGGACGACCAGATCAATTGATGCCACGCCGTGGGAGAGGTGTCGATTTGCGACAATCCGCCCATGACATCGACCCCGTTGCAAACCGAGATCGCCCGCATGGGCGTCGCCGCCCGTGCGGCGGCCAGCCGCATGGCAGCCGCACCGACAGCCGCCAAGGACGCGGCCTTGCGCGCACTCGCCCGGCACCTGCGCGAAGCCCCCGCCGAGCTCGCCGCGGCGAACGAACGCGACCTCCAGGCCGCGCGCCAGGCCGCAATGGCCACGCCCCTGGTCGACCGCCTCAAGCTCACGCCGCAGGTCATCGAAACGGTCGCCATGGGGTGCGAGCAGATTGCCGCCATGGCCGACCCCATCGGCGAGATCAGCGGCCTGGCGCAGCGCCCGAGCGGCATTCGCGTCGGTCGGATGCGGGTCCCGATCGGCGTCTTCGGGATGATCTACGAAAGCCGCCCGAACGTGACGATCGAGGCGGCGGCCCTCGCCATCAAGAGTGGCAACGCCGCGATCTTGCGCGGTGGCTCCGAGGCGATCCATTCGAACCTCGCCCTGTGGCGCCTGGTCCAGGCCGCCCTTGACGAGGCCGGCCTGCCACCCGACGCCGTCCAGCTCGTGCAGACCACCGACCGCGCCGCGGTCGGTCACCTGATCGCCTCCCCCGAGGCGGTGGACCTGATCATTCCGCGCGGCGGCAGGGGCCTGATCGAACGCGTTTCGCTCGAGGCGAAGGTCCCGGTGATCAAACACCTGGACGGCAACTGCCACGTCTATGTCGACGCGAGCGCCGACCTCGAGTCGGCGCTGCGGGTGACCGACAACGCCAAGACGCAGAAATACAGCCCCTGCAACACAGCCGAATCGCTGCTCGTGCACAGCGCCATCGCCCCGGCCTTCCTGCCCCGCATCGGCGCCGTGTTCGCCGCCAAAGGGGTCGAGATGCGCGGCGACGCGGCCGCGCTCGCCGCCTTGGGCGAGGTGCGCGGAGCCCGACTCGTGGCGGCGACCGAGGCCGACTGGTCGCAGGAATATCTGGCACCGGTCATCAGCATCAAGGTCGTCCCGGGAATCGACGCGGCGATCGCGCACATCAACCGCTACGGATCGCACCACACCGATGCCATCCTGACCGAATCGCATTCGAATGCGCAGCGCTTTTTGCGCGAGGTCGATTCCGCCAGCGTGATGGTGAACGCCTCGACGCGCTTTGCCGACGGTTACGAATATGGGCTGGGTGCCGAAATCGGCATCAGCACCGACAAATTCCACGCCCGGGGTCCCGTCGGTCTCGAGGGTCTCACGTCCTTGAAGTGGATCGTCCTGGGGCAGGGGGAAGTGCGTGCCTGATCCCGCGCTCGCCCGCCGGTCCGAGATACCGGGCCCCCGCCAACTTTCGCGCGCGGACGCGGGCGATCCCCGCCGCGCGCTCGTCCTCTTCTCCGGCGGCCAGGATTCCACCACGTGTCTGGCCTGGGCCTTGCAACGCTACGCGCACGTGGAGACCATCGGCTTCGACTATGGGCAGCGCCACCGCGTCGAACTCGACTGCCGGGTCGGGATCCTGGCCGCCTTGCGCGAGCAGTTCCCAGACGCCACCGCCGCGCTCGGGATCGACCACCTGCTGGACCTGAGCGTCCTCGGGCAGATCTCCGACACCGCGATGACCGACGCGCGAGCCATCGAGTTCACCGCGCAGGGCCTGCCCAACACGTTCGTGCCCGGACGCAACCTGCTCTTTTTCAATTTCGCCGCTGCCGTGGCGTACCGGCGAGGCCTCTCGGTGTTGGTCGGCGGCATGTGCGAGACCGACTACTCAGGCTATCCCGATTGCCGGGACAACACCTTGCGGGCCCTGCAGGTCGCCACCAGCCTCGGTCTGGACGCGCCGATGACCATCGATACCCCGCTGATGTGGCTGGACAAGGCCCGCACCTGGGCCCTGGCGGAGCAACTCGGCGGCGCAGCGCTGGTCGAATTGGTGGTCGAGCAGACCCACACCTGCTACCTCGGCGACCGCTCGCATCGGCATGCCTGGGGCCATGGCTGCGGCGACTGCCCGGCGTGCGAACTGCGACGCGCGGGCTATCTTCAATGGATGAGGCATCGAGTCCCGCCCGTCGATCGCCGAGAGTGAGCAGCGGCATCCCATGACCAGTTCCCAGATCATCGACGCCGTGATCGCGGCGGTCCTCCTGTTCTGGGCGGTCGGAGCCTACAACCGCCTGGTCCGGCTGCGCGGCGCGATCGTGCGCCGCTTCGTCCCGGTGGACGAGCAGTTTCGGCTTCGGCACGCGCTGCTGATCGAACTGGTCGACACCCTGGGGACGCTGCTCAACCATGCCGGCCCCCGCATCGAGGCGCTGCGCGCCGCTTGCCTGCAGGTCGAAGCGGCCTGTGCGCACGCTCGCCAACGACCCGGTGCGAGCGGGGCCATCACCAGCCTGCGGCTGGCCGACAGCATCCTCGCCGAAGCCCGCGCCAAGCTGCCCGTGCAAAGCGCCCCGGGGAGCGACCTGGCCCTGCTCGGCGCGCGCCTGCAGGCCAGCGACGCCATGCTGGCGTTCGCACGGCAACAGTTCGACGAAGCGGTGTCCGAGTACAACCGCGCGGTGCGGCAGTTTCCGACCCTGCTGTTGGTGGGGCTCTTCGGATTTCGCACGGCCGCGTTGCTCTGACCCGGTGCCGCGGGGGCCGCGGCAAAGTTGCGGCACCTCGCGCAAACCCCCGCTGACAGCGGCGCGACCCGGCCCTAGCATCGTCTCATCGCATCTGCGCACAGCGCGCTGGCCTGGCGTGGGGCAGCCACCCCGTCCAGGCGCGGAAAGAGATTCGTTGCAAGCCACCGACGTTCGCAATCCCGACTACTTCCACAAGGTCGTGGACTGCCAGTGGGCCTGTCCTGCCCATACCCCGGTGCCCGAGTACATCCGCTTGATCGCGGCAGGACGCTACACGGACGCCTACCTCGTCAACTGGGCCTCGAACGTGTTTCCCGGGATCCTGGGGCGAACCTGCGACCGGCCCTGCGAGCCGGCCTGCCGCCGCGGTCGGGTCGAGGAGGCCCAGGCAGCCAAGCCCGAACCCGTGGCGATCTGCCGCCTCAAGCGCGTCGCCGCCGACTTCA
>JALYHO010000020.1 GCA_030776545.1 Pseudomonadota bacterium
GGCCAAGGCCTCGCAGCTGCGCGCGTAGCTGTCGCCGTCCTGCCGCATCAGGCTCTCGCGGACGAACGCGACCGCCGCCGGCAATCGTTGACGGGTATCGGCCGAGATCGCCGCGTTGAGCAGCGCCTGGGTGATCTCGTGCATTCCGCCCGCACCTTCGCGTGCCTTGGCGGCGCGCGCCGTCATCGCCGCGCGTGCCGCGTCGGGGGGCGCGATCAGCGGACCGAAGAGGGACACGCTCGCGGTCATCTCGGGATGCGTCGCCGCAATGTGCTGCACGACGATGGTTCCCATCGAATGGCCGAGCCAGTGTGCGCGCGCGATGTTCAACCGGGCGCAGACGCCCAGCACGACCTCCACGTAGCGCTCGATGGTGAGCGCGCCCTCGGCACGCTGCGAGCGGCCGCTGCCGGGCAGGTCCACGCGGACCACGCGGTGGCGCGCCAGCGCCGGCATCAGCGGCGTCCAGGTGTTCGAGCTGCCGCCCAGGCCGTGCACGCACACCACCACCGGGCCGTCGCCCTCTTCTTCCACCGCCACGCGGTCGATCAAATGAAAGCTCATGGTTTACTCGAACCGGTTCTCGATGACGCCGATGCCATCGATCTCGATGCGCACCACGTCACCGCGTTTCAGCCACTGCGGCGGATTGAGGCCCATGCCGACGCCCGCCGGCGTGCCGGTGGCGATCACGTCACCGGGATAGAGCGTGATGCCGCGCGAGCAGGTTTCGATCAGGGTGGGGATGTCGTGAATCATGTCCTTGACCTGCCCATCCTGGCGCAACGCGCCGTTGACCCAGCCCCGCACGCGTGTCGTGCGAGCGTCGAGCTCGTCGGCCGTGACGATCCACGGTCCCATCGGGCAGAAGGTGTCGAAACTCTTGCCGAGGTCCCACTGCTGGTGGCGCATTTGCACGTCGCGCGCGGTGACGTCGTTGACGATGGTGTAGCCGCACACGTGGTCCATGGCCCGCGAGCGCGGGATGTCGCGCCCGCCCCGGCCGATCACCACGGCGAGCTCGGACTCGTAGTCGATCTGGATCGACGCCGCCGGCGCCGGCAGCTGCACCGCGTCGAACGGGCCGATCACGCACTCCGGGAGCTTGCCGAAGACGATGGGCCACGCGTCGTCCTTCGGCAGGGTCGTGCTGAAGACGGTGGTGGCGAGCTCGGCGGCGTGCGCGCGGTAGTTGCGACCGACGCAAAAGAGACTGCGCAGCGGCCGCGGCAAAGGGGCGCGCAAGGTGACGACCTCGACCGGGAGCCGTGCGCCCGAGGGCGCTGGCAGGGATTCGCCGCGCGCGAGCATCTGGATCAACCCGAGCACGCCGCGCGACGCGTCGGCCACGGCCAGCGGGGTCGCCTCTCGTCCATCGGGCGAGATGGTGCCCACGTGGTCCCGTCCACCCCATTGCCAACTGGCCATGCGCATCGAGCCGTCTCCGTCGTTGCCCCGGGTTCGTCCGGGTGTGCGCCCGTCGCCTCGAGGTCAGTATGGCCACCCGAGAGGTATGCTCTCGATTTCGAAATTGAGACGCTCGTCTCAAATCAGGATGAGTGCATCATACCTGCCGACAACTGACCCTCACAAGTGAAGCCGGGCCTCGCTGGCTACGGACAAACCCCCATGGCGCGCTTGAAACACAAGCTTACGGAACCCCCGATCCCCCCCGCCCGCGGCGTCAAGGCCGCGACCTTCCGTCTCCTGCTCGACACGGCGAATGCCATCATCCAAAAGAGCGGGCACATTCCCTCGGTCGCCGAAGTGGCGGTGCGGTCCAACGTGTCGCGCGCGACGGCCTATCGCTACTTCACGAGTCGCAGCGCGCTCGTCACCGCCGTCATCGACAGCTCGCTCGGTCCGGTGCGAACCCTCGCCTCGGACAATCCCAGTGGCCGCGAGCGCGTCCACGAGTTGTTCCTCCAGACCTTCCCCCGCTTCAAGGAGTTCGAGCCGCAGCTGCGTGCCGCGGCCCAACTGGCGCTCGAGCAGTGGGCGCTGGAGCGCGCCGGTCTGCTCGAGGAGGAACCTTACCGCCGCGGCCACCGGGTGCGCATCCTGCAGCACGCGATCGAACCGCTCGCGCCCCTCATGAGGCCCGCGGTGCGTGATCGCCTGCACCGGGCACTGTCCGTCGTCTACGGCATCGAGCCCTACGTGATCCTCAAGGACATCTGGGGCCTGCCCGATCGCGAAGTGGAGCGCACGGCGCTTTGGATGGCCGACGCGCTGATCGACGCCGCGTTGCGCGAGCCCGGTCCGACCACAGGTCGTCGTGCCGCCAATTCCGCAGGCAACGGTCATGCGAGTGCGAAGCGGGTCGTGGCGCCACGCAGCCGTTGAGCCGCATCATTCACGGAGGAAGCCCGATGTCACGGCCATCGCCCGCCTGGTGGGACGAGCAATACAACAACCGCGCCCGAATTCCCGAGCACCGCTCGATCCTCGATCAGTGGTCGGCTGCCTCTGCGAAAGCCCGCGCGGATCACCCCGACCTGGTCGAGAAGGTCTACGGACCTGGACCGCGCGAGCGCCTCGACGTCTTTCCGGCGACGTCGCCGCGGTCACCCGTGATGGTTTATCTGCACGGCGGCTATTGGCGCGCACTCGACAAGCGAGACCAAAGTTTCGTCGCCCCACCTTTCGTCTCTGCGGGTGCGCTCGTGCTCCTGCCCGACTACGATCTTTGTCCCGCGGTCACCGTCGAACAGATCGTGCTGCAGATGGTGCAGGCCTTGGTGTGGGTCTACCGCCACGCGGCGCGGTACGGCGGCGACCCCCAGCGCATCGTCGTGGCAGGACACTCCGCGGGCGGCCACCTCGCGACCATGATGCTCGCCTGCGACTGGCAAGCCGTGGCGCCCGATCTGCCGGCCGACCTGGTGAAGTCGGCGCTTTCGATCTCGGGCATCTACGACCTCGAACCGCTGCGCCTGGCCCCGTTCCTGGCGCCAGACCTCCGTCTCACCAAGGCGTCGGCGCGGCGCCTGAGCCCGGCCCGGATGCCCGCGCCGCGCGGATCGTTGGCGACGGTCGTTGGCGCGGACGAGAGCGAGGAGTTTCTGCGCCAATCGGCGCTGATCGCGGCAGCGTGGGGATCCGGCACGGTCGTGGCGTCGGAATGCGTGGCGCGGCGTCATCACATGGATGTGCTGCAGGAGTTGGCGGAGCCTGGGTCCCGTACCCATGGTTTGGCGTTGGGGTTGCTTGGGATCGGGAGGTCGAGCGCAGCGTCCGGTTGGTAGCGGCAGATCGAGGCATGTCTGAGCTTGTCGGAGTCTCGCGTGCCCGGTCATGGGCCCTTCGACAAGCACAGGGCGAACGGGGGGGCTACCAGACGTTTTCGGGCTGAGCGTGTCGAAGCCGCCCGTGCTCAATCACCGGCCATTCGAACGGGGGTGGGACCCCGTCACGGGCCGCTCGACAAGTTCCGTGCGAACCGGGGTGGGGGACTTCTCTGCGCCGCTACCGCGTCGCGCAGGGCGGCTGCCAGGGACGGCATGTCGAATGGCTTGCGCAGCATCGGAATGTCGATGCCTCCCGCGCCGACGATGGCGGCGGTTTCCGAATACCCGCTGACGAAGAGCACCGGCAGGTCCGGTCGGTGCTGGCGCGCGAGCTTGGCGACTTCTGCGCCGTTCATCTCGGACATGGCGAAATCGACGACCAGGACATCGACCACATGATGCGCGAGTGCCTGCAGTCCGGCGCGGCCGTCGGGTGCCTCGATCACGGCGTGGCCCAAGGTTTTCAGGGACGCCACCAGCACGCTGCGGACATCGTCGTCATCGTCCACCACGAGCAGCTTGAGGGTGTCGCTGCTCGGGCCCGGTTCGTCGTCATGGCGGCGGCCCTCGGCGGCCTCGGCGGGGGCGCAGCGAAAATACAGGCGCACCGTGGTTCCGCGGCCCTGTTGGGTGTCGATGCGGGCCGAGCCGCCGACTCGTTGGGCCATGCCATACACCTGACTGAGGCCCAGCCCGCTGCCCTTGCCGACCGCCTTGGTGGTGAAAAAAGGGTCGAACGCCCTGGCCGCGACTTCCGGCGACATGCCGGGGCCGGTGTCGGTGACGCTCAGCTGCACGTACTCGCCCGACGGCAGTTCGGGGTCGTGCGTCAAATCGACTCGGCGCAACCCGATGCTGATTTCGCCGTCGCCGTCCATCACGTCGCGAGCGTTGATCGCCAGGTTGAGGATGGCCATCTCGAACTGCGTGGCGTCGGCGCTCACCCAAAACTCGTCGTCGTCGAGGTCGACGGTCAGTCGCATCGTGGGTCCGACGGTCGACCGCAGCATGTGCTGCATCGACTCGATCTGGCGTCGCGCCGAGAAAGGCCGGATCTCGAAGGACTGTTCGCGGGAGAAGGTCAGAAGTTGCGCGGTCAGCTTGGCCGCCCGGTCCGACACCGCGAGCCCCTTTGCGGCCAGGCTCCGGATGGCGTCGGAAGCGCTGGCGTGACGACGCACCAGTTCGAAGGAGCCACGCATCGCTTGCAGCAGGTTGTTGAAGTCGTGCGCGATGCCGCCGGTGAGTTGTCCGACCGCTTGCATCTTCTGGGCCTGCCGCAAGGCCGCTTCGACCGATGCGAGCTTGGCCTGCTCGCGCAAGCGGTCGGTCACGTCATAGACGAACTGATAGGCACCGATGAGCGCGCCGCTGCGGTCGCGCAGCGAACTGAAGTGCATTTCGTAGTGGCGCCGGTCGAGGAGCGGATCACCGAACTCCTGGATGGTGATGAAATTTTCGCCCGCCAACGCCCGGTTCCAGATGGCCCGCACGGCGTCTTGCTGCTCGGGCTTGTGCGCCAGCAGCTCGAGCATGTTGTCGCCGACTTTCGGGCGGATGCCGAAGATGCGAAAAAACTCGTCCGCGCTCGCCTTGTTGATGGCCAGCCATCGAAAATCCAGGCCCACGACCTGCACGAAGGCGTTGGTGCCCTCCACCACCTCGGCCAACAGGCGGCGCTCGGCCAGAGACTCGGCCACTCGCCGCTCCAGCGTTTCGTTGAGCTCGCGCAAATGTTCCTCGGCGGCCTTGCGCGAACTGATGTCGATGGCCGTGCCGATGACCCGGACGCACTGGCCCCGTTCGTTGAAGATGCCGCGCCCTTTGGCCGCGACCCATCGCACCCGGCCGTCTTCCTTGCCGACGGTCCGGTACTCGACGTCGTAGAGCGCGCGGGCTTCGGGGTCGATCGCGCGCGCGAACGCCTCGGTGGTCGCCTCGCGGTCGAGCGGATGGAGCCCGTTGTAGTAGTCGGCCATCGACACGGGCTCGTGCTCGGAGATGCCGAACATCGCCTTGACCCGGGCTGGCCAATAGAGGCGGTCGGCGACGAGGTCGACGTCCCAGAGACCGATCTCGGCGGCCTCGGTGGCCAGGCGCAATTGCTCCTCGCTCAGCAGGAGGGCTTGCTCGGCGAGCCTGCGCTCGGTGATGTCGGCACCGATGATGAATACGCCGGTGACACGGCCCTGCCCGTCCAGGATGGGTTGCAGAACGAAGTCCACATGGCGTTCGCCGGACGCGTTGCCGGGAGCCAGATTGAACTTGGACTGGGGGACGGTGATCGTTTCGCCGGTTCGCAAGACCGTGTCGAGGAGCGCGACATGGCCCTGCTCGACCAACTCCGGAAGGGCCTCCCGGATCGGACGGCCCACCACGGCGCGTTGGCCGACCAGCCGTTGGTAGCTCGGATTGACCAATCGACAGATGTGGTCCGGCCCTTCGACCAGGGCCATGTAGGTCGGTGCCTGCTCGAACAACTGCGCGAGCCGGTTGCGCTCCGCGGCCTGGTGCTTTTCGGTCCGGACTTGTTGTGTCGTCTCGGTGACCAGCACGAGCACGCCGCCGACCCCGCTCGGGGCGCGCTCGTCGTCGATGGGGCCAAAGGAGTAGGTCCAGTAGCCGTCTTGCAAGGCCCCGTTCCGCAAGATCGGCAGAAGTTGGTTCTCATGCCAGGTGGCGCCGTGGCCTTCGATCACCTGCCTGACTTGCGGACCGATCACGGACCAGCTTTCCGGCCAGGCAAATTCACCTCGCATGCCAAGAATGGCTGGATGTTTCTCCGGCCCGAGCGACGCCTTGTAGGCGTCGTTGTAGAGGCAGATGTGGTCCGGGCCCCAGAAAATGAAGACCGGGTGGCGCGTCGAGAGTGCCATGCGAACCATGGCTCGCAAGCTCGGCGGCCAATCGGCGGGCGGACCCAGCGGGTTGTCGGCCCAGTCGTAGGCGCGGATGAGCGTCGCCATGTCGCCGCTGCTCGTTTCGGGCAGCGAATCGAGAAAGCGGGCCCCGTGTGATGCGCCTCGCTCGTCGGGCCGCGGGACGTTCGAATCAGCTTCCATGGTGCGGCTCGTGCCACGCGTGATCGATCGTCGATTTCGCCGGCATCGCGGGTCTTGGGGCCATAGGATCGCGCAGTGTAGCAACGACTCGAAAGCTCTGCGCGCCCCCTCCCCCGGCTCGAATCAGGTGATATCGGCAGCCAGGCTGGCGCGTTGCTTGCGACGCCCATCGTCGTCACCGGGGCGCGCCGCGCCGGCGCCCAGGAGCGCACGCGCTTCATAGCGTTCCGTCATGTCCAGGACCATCCCGTAGATGCCGACGACGCGACCGTCCGCGTTGCGATCCGGGACATAGTGCACCAGCATGTAGGACGACAAGCCCCTGACCATGCTTGGCATCTCGAAGCTGACCTCTTTTCCACCCATGGCTTTTTCCATGTGCGGCCGCACCGACTCGAAGGCCGCGTCTCCGAAGACCTCGCGAACGGTCTTGCCGACGAGGGTGTCGTCGTCGAGCGAAAACCAGCGCAGGTACGGGAGGTTCACGTAGGTGTAGCGAAACTCGAGATCGATGTGGGAAACGAGCGCCGGCATGTTGTCCGCAAGTGTCCGCAGACGCCGCTCGCTCTGCGCGAGCTTGTCGTCGACTCGCTTGCGTTCCGAGATGTCGCGCAAAAACGCGTTGGCGGTGAAGTGGTCGCCCATGTCGACGGCGGCGACCGACAATTCGATCGGGATCAGATGCCCGGTGCGGGTCAGCGCGGTGACCTCGACGCGCGCGTTGACGACCGGTCCGCGCCCGCTTCGTTCGAAAGACTGCATGCCGTTGTGGTGGGCGGCTCGCAGGTGCGACGGGATGATCAGCTCCGGGAGCGACTGGCCGAGTGCCTCCTCGCGCGACCATCCGAAGGTGAGCTCGGCTTGCCGGTTCCACTCGGTGATCTTGCCGCTTCGATCCAGACTGATGAAGGCGTCGGCTGCATGCGTCAGCACCGCCCTGAAGTGGTTGTGGCTGGCCTCGAGAGCGTTCTGGGCCAACTGGCGCTGCTTCATGAGGTCGCTGAACGTCGCGGCGAGCTGGCCGATCTCATCGTTGCCGAAAGTCAGCTCGGGAGGGACGTAAGTCTGAGCATCCCGAACGTGGCGCATGTGCGCGCCCAGCCGCTCCAAGGGTTCCAGGTTCACGCGCAGCACCAGTAGCGTCATCCCGCCACCGAGCAGCGCGAGGAACCCGGCCCCGATCCAGGCCATGAATTCGACCCGCTCGATGGGTTCGAAGGCCTCGTCGACAGGATAGATCGAGCCCAGGATCCAATTGGTCTGCCGGATGCGCTTGAACGAGTAGAGGCCGTGCACGCCGTACCGGTTGGTCGTCTCGGTGGTTCCCTCGAAGCCGCTCAGCGCGAGCACGGATGCCGGGTTGCGGATGCCATCGGCGTCCTCTCGTTTGAGGATCCGCGACTTGCGCGGATGATCGACCACGATGCCGTCGGTGTTGAGGATGAACATGTAGCCGGTCCGGCCGAATTTGACGTCGGCGAATTCGCCGAGGAAGTTCTTTTCCTGGAGATTGATGGCGGCGGTGAGGACGTAGACCACATCGCCCTTCGCATCGAACACGGGCTGGGTCATCACGACCTGGGGTTGACCGCTCAACCGATTGCGTACCGGCTGAGAGATCACCCCGGCCTTGGTCGCGACCGTGTCGATGAAATAAGGGCGGTCCTTGATATCGACGCGCCCGTTCTGTTGGGCCGCATTCAGGTTGGCGACGAGCTTGCCTTCCCTGTCGATGAAGGACACCTTGTCGAAGGCCTGGGCGAGCGGCTGGTGCAGGTCCAAATAGCCCTGAAGCGCACCGGAATCGCGCAGGCGCGCCGCCTCGACACCGCGGGCGAAGGTCTGGAGCAGGATGCGACGACCGAGAAACTTCTGGTCGATGACATCGCCGATCGCAGCGAGGCGCTGGAACTGTTCGTCTTGTATGGACGCCCTCAGCTTTTCCCTCACCAGGTGCAACGCCACGGTCGCGACCACGAAGGTTGCGACCAGCACCGTCGCCACCACGCCGATGCTGAGCCTCGACCGGAGCGAAAGCGCGGGGCGTTTCAGCCCATGGGGAAGAAAATGGGAGTGCATGTGCCGGAAGATGAAGACGTTTCGTTTTCGGCCTGCCCCGCGCGTTTCTTGAGCGAGGTCCGAACAGTGTCCTGACGACTAGACCGTCGTCAGGGCGAAGGTATTGCGGCCCGCGTCCTTGGCCCGGTAGAGGGCCAGGTCGGCCTTCTCAAGGAGCACGCCGACATCCCGGTCGCCGTCGTCGACGAAGGCCACGCCGATGCTCGCACTTACCTGTAGCGACATCTTCCCGACCAGGAACTGTTCGCCCAGGCGCGCGCCGATCTTTTCCGCCACCAGGGCCGCTTCCTTGCGGTGATTCAGGCCTTCGAGGATGACCACGAACTCGTCCCCGCCCAGGCGCGCGACCGTGTCCACGGCCCGCACCGCCGACCGCAAGCGGGCCGAGAATTCACGCAGAACAGCGTCCCCTACCGCGTGGCCGTGGGTATCGTTGATGCGTTTGAAATGATCGATGTCGAGCAGCATCACGGCGATCGGGCGCTTCCACCGCTGGCTGCGGGCGACCGCCTCCGGAAACTTCTCTTCGAAATGGCGCCGATTCGCCAGGCCGGTCAGTGGGTCGAGACGAGCCACCGCTTCCAGATGTTTCTCGACCGCTTTCAATGCCGAGACGTCCGAAGCGAGAGCGTAGACCCCGTTCACGCGGCCGTCCGGGCCCCGTTCGCCATCGGGGATGTAGGTGGTCTGGATGTGGCGGCTGTCGTCGCCGAAGACCGACACCGACTCGAATTCGACGTGCTCGCCAGCGAGCGCGCGATCCAGAAATGGCCTTCGGTGGGCGTAGAGGTCGGGACTCAGCAAGGCACCCAGGGTTTTTCCCAAAGCGAACTCGGGATCGATGCCCATCCACACCCGGACCGTCTGGTTGGCGAACCGGACGATGTGGTCACGATCGATGTAGAAAATGACCACCGGGAGATTGTCGGTGATCGCCCGCAAGCGCTTTTCGCTCGCCGCGAGCTGATTCGCCGCGGCACTGCGAGCGCTGATGTCACGCGCCAGCAACGTGGCGACATCGCTCTCGCCGTCGTGGAACGTCGCGACGGAAAGCTCGATCGGGAAGACGCGGCCGCTTTTCGAGACCGCGCTGAGCTCGAGCATGCCGATCTGAGCGGGCCCGCCGGCGGCCTGCAGGAGGCCGGCGAGCGTGCTGCGCGGACCCGCTTGCGCGTTGCCGGCGATCAGAAGGTCGGTCACCGAACGGCCCAATGCCTCGCTCGACGACCACTCGAAGAGCATTTGGGCCCGTGCACTCCAATCGGTCACCACGCCGTGCCCGTCGATCGCGATGAAGGCGTCGCTGGAATTTTCCAGGATGATGGCGGAGCGGCGCTGCTCGTTCGAGAGCCTGGCGACCAGGGGGTACACCTGCCCGCGTATCGCCAAGGTTCCGATCGCGATCAACCCCAGCAGTCCGAGCAGCAGCGCATCGGCACGACTGCGCAGCGGCGCGTATGCGGTCTGGAGATTGGTTTTGATCACCAGTCCGATACCGTAGCTGTCGATGGGCGAATACCCGGCGATGACCGGAGTACCACGCAGGTCGGTGGCGATCTCGACCCCCGACTGGCCCTCGAGCGCCCGATTGATGGGCAGGTTCAGCGAGCCGTCGGGCTTGCGCATCGGTATCCTGAAGGGCGCACCGTAAAAGCGGGTGGGCGCACAGTTGGCGTCGTCCCCGTCACGGCCGCAAAGGAGCGCGTCCGAGGAGTCGTTGGCGTCGCGCACGCGCGTGAGCAGGCTGTCGAAGGCCGGCAAGGGCTGCTCGGTGACGACCCGACCCAACGTCGCCCCCGACCCGAGGGTGACCGTGTTGGAGGTCCGCAGGAGGAAGCCATCTTTCCAGATCAGTTCGGCCTCCTGGGCGTCGGCCTTGAGTTTCAGGATCACGAGCGGCTGAACCGCGCTGCCGACTTGCACCACCAGGACGTCGCGCGCGTTGTAGAAGCGCGCGGCCGTCAGGCCGGCGCTGAAGAAACTCCGGCCGACTTCACCGAGAAACGCTTTGGCATCGGCATCGTCCGGGTTCGCATCGAGTGTCTCCAGGCTCTTGCTGACCGAAGGCCGCGTTGCGAGCGTCTTGGGAAACCAGAGCGCGCTGTCCAGGCTGTTGTCGAGCGAGGCGGCGTTGGTCGAGGTGACCAACTCCAGGTCTTTCAGAAGCGCGCTTTCGAAGGTGTCGCGCATGATCGAGAACCCGAACACGCCGCTCACGGTCGCGACCAGAGCGACGACCGCCAGCGCGCGCCAGACGATGCGCTGGCCCGACGGCAAAACGGCCGGCGCGACGCGGTTCAGGTGGTCGCGCTGAGCCATCCAGATGGCGCTGCCGAGCGTCGCGATGGCCAGCGCCGTGGGTGCGAAGAGCCGATTGACGTTGGCCAGTTGATACAGCACTTCGAGGTGCAGGAAGTATCCGAGCAGAGCGGCGGCGCCGATGCCCGCGCACGCGCCGCTTGCCATCAAGACCAGCCAAGGCCGGCGTCGAAGGCGAAGTTGCCACAAGGCGATGCCGGCCAGAAAAAAGGCGAGACACGCGTTGGGCGACATCCGGCCGGGGTTCGGGTTGACCTCGCTCGGCATGGCGTCGGCATGCCTGAGGTCGACCCCCAGGGGTTGACCGGTGACATGCTCCACCAACATCGCGGCGGAGAACAACAGCACGAGTGAGTTCGCAGGCGTTGCGAGCCATCCGAAGGGATTTTGCGGCCCCGTTCTCGCGGTGCGCGGGTGGATGAGGAGGCACAAACCGGCCAGGCAAATTTCCAGTGGCGCCACCAGTCCCATGCCGGGCGACCCGGCAAGAAGGCGGGTGTAGCCTTCCCACTGGAAGATCCATCGGCCGATCAGGGACCCGCCGAACAAGGCCAATCCGCACGATAGCCAGCGCCAAAGGGGAACCCGCCGCAGGTCGGGCCGGGTGCCGACGGGCCGAGTCCCGAGTCGTTGAAAGGGCAGGATAGTCAAGGCGCGAGCGGTTGCAGTTCGCGCTCATGTTAGCCACGCGGCCCCGTGGGAAGCGCTGAAATTGGCGGGTGATCGCGGGCTATCTGTCCGTTGCGCCTCTGGCGTCAGGCGGGGGTCCCCTCCTCCGCCGCTCGGGAAGCGGACCTGCGCATGAGGTCTTTTCGCATCAGCATGGCTTGTGAGGCGATACCCGCCAGAGCGTCGAGCTGCTTGAGTTGAACGGCGCTCAAGGTGCGTTCCTGCCGGTCGATGACGCAAAGCGTCCCGACCCGCTCGCCGCCCGGCAGGATCAAGGGCGCGCCGGCATAGGACCGGATGTTGAGCGGTCCGTTGACCAGGGGGTTCGCGGCGAAACGCACGTCGCGGGTGGCGTCGGGGACGACCAGCACCGCGTCGTCCATGATCGCGTGGGCGCAGAACGACACATCACGCGCCGTCTCGCTGGTCCCGGTCAAGCCCACATTGGCCTTGAACCACTGGCGGTGCTGATCCACCAGGCTCACGAGTGCGATCGGCGTGTCGCAGATCTCGGAAGCCAATCGGGCGATGGCATCGAAGACCGGCTCGGGCGGGGTGTCCAGGACCGCAAGCTCGCGCAGGCGTTCCAGCCGGCGGTCCTCTTCGAGTGGCATCGGCATCAGCGCTCCCTTGCGAGCCCTCTCTTCGGTGTCAGGTCCCTGCTCGGAGGGTTCGGCTCGGCTCCCCAGCACGCGCCGGATGACGCCCGGCAGAACGTCGAGCACATGCTGCTTGGGGACGAGCGCCGCAACGCCGGCCAGGGTCGCGTCCTCGCTGAGTTGCGCCGAACCATCGCCGGAAATGATCACGACCGGGAGGTCCGCCCGAATCTGGGCCACTGCCCTGGCCACCTGCAGGCCCGACATGCGGGGCATGTTGAAATCCGAAAGCACGAGGTCGAAGCGATAGGGTTCACGGCGGACCCATTCGAGCGCCGCATAGGCGTCCTGGATCGCACTGACCTGGTAGCCCGCCCTCTGCAGCAAGCGCTCCACCATCAGAAGCATCAGTTCATCGTCATCGATGTAGAGCAACTGTCCGCTGTTTTCTCCATAGGTACTCGGGAGCGCGGCTGGCGCGTCCGACCCGGTCTGCATGCCGGATTTCTGCAGGGGCAGGTAGACGTGGACCGTGGTGCCACGCCCCGCGACAGTATCGACAACGATGGCGCCGCGGTGGGCAGCGACGATCCCGTGCACCACGGACAGCCCCAGACCCGTGCCCTCGCCTACCGGACGCGTCGTGAAGAAGGGCTCGAAGATCCGCGCCTGGGTTGCCGCGTCCATGCCGACACCGTTGTCTGTCACCCACAAGTGGGCATAGTCGCCCGGCGGGAGCCCGTCGGTGAAGTGCTGGTCGTCACGAGCCATCGCCCGTTGGTCGACCCCGATCCAGACCTGCGGCTCGCCTTCCTTGGAGGCATGCCACGCGTTCGTGCACAGATTCATCAAGACTTGCTCGACCTGGGTCGCATCCGCGCGCACGAAAACCGGTTCGGAAGGCATGTCGAGTCGCAACGCCACTCTCGCCGGCAGCGACGCACGCAACAGGTCGACCGTTTCGGAGACGATGGGTTGCAAGGCCTGATCGACGAAATGGGGCCGTTGCTGGCGGCTGAAGGCCAGGATCTGGCTCACGAGCTCGCGGGCTCGCAGCGCGGCCTTGTTGATCTGATCGATGCTGGTGCGGGCCGGATGATCCGGCCCGATGTCGTGATAGGCAAGCGCGACGTTGCCGAGCATGGCCCCCACGATGTTGTTGAAGTCGTGCGCGATGCCTCCGGAGAGGGTTCCGAGGGACTCCATTTTTTGCGATTGCCGCAGTTGCTCCAGCAGGAGTTGGCGCGCCGTGTCGCCGGCGACCCGTTCGGTGATGTCGAGCCCGGTCGCAAGCAACACCCTGCGATTGCGCTCACCCACGACCTGGACGTTGATTTGCGCGGGATAAGTCGTCCCGTTTGCGCGCGAAAGCCGGGTCTCGAAGGTGACCAACTTTTCGGTGCCGCTCCTCAGTGGGTCCAGCAAGGCGAGATAGCTCTCGAAACCGAGATCGGGCGCGAGGTCGGCGGCGGTCAGGGTGTAGAGCTCGATCGCCGAACGGCCCAGATTGGCGCGCGCGGCGGCATTGGCGTATTCGAGCCGGAGCGATTCGGGGTCGAAAATCAGGGTTTCGATCACGCTTTTTTCGACGAAGTCCGCCAGTCGGGCGCTCTCGGCTTCGGCCCGCTTGCGGGTTTCCACGTCGCGCAGGAACCCCGCGAAGACCGGCTTGCCATGGACCCAGGCGTGGCTGAAAGACACCTCGAGTGCGAATTCGTGGCCGTCACGATGCAGCCCCACCGTTTCCGTGGCCCGCCAATCCATGGTTCGGTTTCCGGTCTTCATGTAGCGCGCCATGCCTGCGCGATGCGCCTGGCGCAGCCGCTCGGGCTGGAGCACGTCGATGTTTCGGCCCACCAACGCCTGGCTGTCCCATCCGAATGTCGAACTCACCGACGCATTGGCGTAGTCGATGCGACCGGATTCGTCGAGAACGACCACCGCATCGGGGGCCGTCTCCCAAAGCATTCGCAAGCGTTGCTCGCTTTCGGTCCAGGCCTCCCGGATACGCCTGGGCTCGCTGATATCGACGCGCGCGCCCAGCACGCGCGATGGTTCGCCGTCAGGGCCGAACGCACACTGACCCATCAGGGTGGTCCACTGCACGGGGGCAGCACCTTCGGGACCTGCGGCCTGCAAAGGCGCATCGATGGAAAAATGCCCATCCGAACCCTGGCAGCTTTTGATCGCCGCGTTCAATCGGGCTCGATCCGCCGGGGACAACGGGGCGAGGAAGTCGGTGCCGTCGATCACCTCCGTCATGCCGGCGCGAAACAGCGCGACGCGATCGCTTGCCAAGTCCCACTCGAACAGGTCCGCCTTGGCGGCGTGGGCGGCGATCCCCCATCGCGCATCGCTGTCTCGCAAGGACTGTTGAACCGCTGCAATGCGCTTGAAGACCGCCCGGGTCACGAGCGCCCCCGTCACCGCAAGCAGAACAGCCAACGCCGAGATCAGCAGGGAGACCATCCGGATGGCGCCGCGGGAGACCTCGCCCAGGGAATCCGAAAATCGTTTTTCGATCCCTGTCAAACGATCGTTCGTCGCCAGGATCTGCGCCCGCAACGTCGCGACGTCTGCGTCGCCGCCGGCGCCCGCCTCCTGTTGTAATTCTTTCGATACGGCGATGAGCCGATCCAGTTCGGCGTCCCCTTCTTGCCAGATCGTGATGACGCCCGACATGAACGCGAAATGCCGAAAACGAAGAAACAGATCGACCATGGCATCGGCATCGTCGGGGTGATTGCCACCCTGGATGAAGCCCGCACGTGCTGCCGCCCGGTCGGGCTCGGTGGCGTCAAGGGCCTCCCGGGCCGTCCGGTCACCGAGAGGGACCGTCAGCCCCACCTCGAATGTCGCGAAATCGGCCGGCGCCCGGGTGTCGCAGTAGCGCAGCAGACCGATGGACGCGTTCTTTTGACCTTTGGACCAAAGGCTTTCACCGGCGACATAGGCCCGTACCGCTGACAGCAAGGTGAGGCTGACGACACTCGTCAGCGTCAGGATGGTTACTGCGAGCAGCAATGCTGCAGCGACGGGCCAACGGACGACATCAACTTGCTGAACGCGCGGCATTCTGGGCTTAGAGTTGTCGCAACGACCGGAGCCGATCGTTGTCATGAAGAGTAGCACCCCCGAGAAGCCGAGCGCGTAAGGTTTTTCACAGTTGAGGACGTCTTGGGGCGCACACCCGTTTTCCAGCTCGACGCGTTCACCACCCACCGGTTCGCCCGAGTGGGCCCCCGACATCTCGATGCTCGCGCGCCGGGACCGCAGCGGCCTCATGCGTGTGCCCTTTTGGGCGCCATGACACAGCAGGGCCAATGCGGCTTCGATTCGGAGGGCCGGCAGATCCCTTGACCGCGAAGGTGAACGAGATGCTCAAAATTCTCGGTAAGTCGTCGTCCATCAACGTACGCAAGGTGCTCTGGACGTGTGCCGAGATGGATCTGGCATACGAGCACGAGCAATGGGGTTCGGGCTTTCGGTCGACCCAGGCCCCGGAGTTCCTTGCGCTCAACCCCAATGCGCTCGTGCCGGTCCTCCAGGACGGGGCGGTCGTGCTGTGGGAGTCCAACACCATCTGCAGATACCTCGCGAGCCGACAAGGTCGACACGATCTGCTGCCGGAGCGTACGCAAGACCGCGCTCGCATAGAGCAGTGGATGGATTGGCAGGCCACCGAGCTGAACAACGCCTGGCGCTACGCCTTCAGGGCTCGGATCCGCGGACATTCGATGCGTGTCGATCCAGAACCGCTCGCGGCATCGATCGCCGAGTGGAATCGCCACATGCAGATGCTCGACGCGCAACTGGCCCAGACCGGTGCCTACGTCGCCGGAGACACCTTCACGCTGGCCGACGTGGGACTGGGCCTGGCGACCAATCGATGGCTGATGACGCCGATTGAACGCCCACACCTGCCTGCAGTGCAGGCCTATTTCGAACGGCTCAGCCAACGACCGGCATTCCTCCTGCATGGTCGCAACGGCACCCCCTGACTTCGCGCGAAAGCCTGGCGCGGCGAGCGCCTTCTCGCCGGTCACCCACGCGACTTTGACTGAGTCGCTGCGTGACCCTGCTGCGCGAAGGCCCGCCGGCTGCTCACAAACCCTGATTGATTTAATAATTGATGTTAATAAGATGATGACATCAACGCGCCTCGCGAATGTCGTCTCCCCCTACCATCGCCGAAATCGCCCGCATCGCAGGCGTCGGGACCGCGACCGTGGACCGGGTCCTGAACCGCCGGCCCGGGGTCAACGCGGACACCGTCCAGCGGGTCATGAATGCCGTCTCCGAAGTCGGCGCACCCCAGCAACCCGGTCGGCCGCGCCGCGGCGAGAACTTTCGCTTCGCGTTCGTGCTGCCGGCCGAGGACTCACCGTTTCTCGACCTGGTCGACCGTCAGATCTCGCAAGCCGCGGGCGACTTTCGTCACCAGCACATCACCGAGATCACGCACCGCATCGACGCCACCGACCCGGCGCATTTCGCGGCCGAGTTGGCGCAGGTGGGCGATTGCCACGGCATCGCGCTGCTCGCGCCCGATCTGCCGCCGATCAAGCTGGCGATCAACGAACTCGTGCGTTCAGGGGTGCACGTCGTCACGCTTTTTTCCGACCTGGCGGGGTCGATGCGTGAGACTTGCATCGGGGCCGACAACCGCGCCGCCGGACGCACCGCTGGGCTGCTGCTCGCACGCATGGCTGGCACCGGCGGCCGCGACACGCTGCTGCTGACGTCCCAGGCGACCCGATTGTCGGCCGAGATCGAGCGCCGCATCGGATTTGCTCAAGTGATCGAGGAGCGCTTTGCGGGCTTGCGCATGGTGCGCGTCCCGGACCTGCCGGCCGACGATTCTGGCGCTTGCGCGGCATTGCACGGCTTTCTCAACAGCGACATCGACCCGGCTCGAGTGGCGGGCGTCTACAACGTCGGTTCGGGCAGCGCCGGCGTGCCGCGCGCGCTCGAGCACGCTGGGCTGACGGCACAGGTCGGGGTGGTCGTGCATCACTTCACCGAAGAACACCGTTCGCTCTTGAGCTCGAACGCCTTGTCCTATGTTTTGCACCAGGACATTCACTACTGCGTGTTGGCAGCCGCGCGAGTCCTTCGCGCGTTATGCGAGAACGTCCGCGGCGCGCTCAACGTGGTGCAACCGCGAATCGAGATCCTGACGGCCGAAAACCTGCATTGATCGGTCGCCCGGTGTGCCCCTGAGCCCCACAACCTGTTGGAGAGAGCCTCATGAAATCGATCACCAAGATGCTGCCGGGGGTGGTCGCCCTCGCCGCAGTCGCCGCCCTTGGACTGTTCAGCACCGCAGCGCGGGCGCAGGACAAGACCATCACCTTGTGCTGGGCCGCCTGGGACCCGGCGAACGCACTCGTCGAATTGTCGAAGGACTTCACCGCGAAGAGCGGCGTGAAGATGAAGTTCGAGTTCGTGCCCTGGACGAATTTCGCCGACCGCATGCTCAACGAACTGAACTCGAAAGGCAAGCTGTGCGATCTGATCATCGGCGACAGCCAATGGATCGGCGGCGCCGCAGAGAACGGCCACTACGTCAAGCTGAACGACTTTTTCGCGAAAGAGGGCATCAAGATGACGGACTTCATGCCCGCCACGGTGACCGGCTACGCGGAGTGGCCGAAGAACACGCCGAACTACTGGGCACTGCCGGCCATGGCCGACGCGGTCGGCTGGACCTATCGCAAGGACTGGTTCGCCAAACCCGAGATCCAAGCCGAGTTCAAGAAGAAGTTCAACCGCGATCTCGCGCCGCCCAAGACCTGGGCCGAGTTCAGGCAGGTGTCCGAATTCTTCCAGGGCCGAATGATCGACGGCAAGAAGGTCTACGGCGCCTACCTTTTCACCGAGCGCGGCTCCGAAGGCATCACGATGGGCGTGACCAACGTCCTCTACCCGATGGGGTTCAAGTACGAAGACCCGAACAAGCCCTATGCGATGGACGGCTTCGTCAATTCGGCCGACGCCGTCAGGGGTCTGGAGTTCTACAAGGCGCTCTACAAGGGCAGCACCCCGCCGGGGCTGACGAACGCGTACATGGGTGAAGGTCTGGATGCGTTCAAGTCGGGGCAGGTCGCGATGATGATGAACTGGTTCGCGTTCTTCCCCGGCCTTTACAAAGACCCGAACGTGGGCGGCGACAAGATCGGCTTCTTCACGAATCCGTCCGACAAAGGCAGGGGCGTGCATCTCGGCGGACAGGGCATTTCGGTGGTGTCGTACTCGGCGAACAAGAACGAGTCCTTGCAGTACATCAAGTGGTTCGCCAGTCCCGAGGTGCAGAAGAAGTGGCAGGCCATCGGCGGATCGTCGGCCTCGAAGGCAGTGCTGAACGACCCGAGCTACCCGAGCAGCTCGCCCTTCGCGCAAAACTTCCTCGACTCGATGGGCATGGTGGTCGACTTCTGGGCCGAGCCTTCGTATGCGCAGCTGCTGCTGGCGATGCAAAAGCGCACGCATGACTACGTGGTAGCGGACAAGGGAACCGCGAAGGAGGCGCTGGACGCGCTTGTGGCCGACTGGAAGAAGGTCTTCAAGGACGATGGCAAGTCGAAATAAACCCGTTCCGGGTCAGCGCCAGATGTCGATCCCCTCGAACCTCGTCAACCGTGCCGCGCGGGCGACACCCCCCGTGCTGGCGACGCGCGTGCGCGGCCTGTCGGACCGCGTGATCGCCTGGGTCTTCGTCGGCCCGACGATGTTGTTGCTCCTGGCGATCAACATCTTTCCGCTGATCTGGACCGTCAAGCTTTCGTTCACCAACTACCGCGCGAACCGGCCGAACGCGAAAATTTTCGACGTGGGCATCGACAACTACGTCTCCGTCCTGACCGACCCCGACATCTGGCTCGCGATGCAGGCCACGGCCCACTTCCTGTTCTGGACCATCGTGCTGCAGACGCTGATCGGTTTTGCGCTCGCGTACCTGATCGACCGCAAGTTCCTCGGTCACGGTTTCTGGACCACCCTGATCCTGATCCCGATGATGCTGTCGCCCGCGGTCGTCGGCAACTTTTGGGCTTTCCTGTACCAGCCGCAGACTGGACTGTTCAACTACGCGGTCGCGTTTCTGACGGGCGTACCGCCATCGTCGTTCGAGATGATCGGCTCTGTGAAACTGGCACCCTGGGCCATCATCATCGTCGACACGTGGATGTGGACGCCCTATGTGATGCTGATCTGCCTCGCCGGGCTGAGGTCGATTCCGGCCTACATCTACGAAGCGGCTGAAGTGGACCGCGCCTCGGCCTGGCGCCAGTTCTGGTCGATCACGCTGCCGATGGTGCTGCCCTTCATCATGCTTGCGGTGCTGTTCCGGGGGATCGAGAACTTCAAGATGTTCGACATGGTCAACCTGCTGACTTCGGGCGGGCCGGGCTCGGCGACCGAACTCGCCTCGATCACGCTAAAGCGCGAAGCCTTCGAGAAGTGGCGCACCGGCTACTCGTCGGCGTTCGCGATCATCTTGTTCGTCGCGGTGTTCGGCTTGGCCAACATCTACGTCAAGGTGCTGAACAGGGTGAAGGCCAGATGAGCGCCACTCATGCCGCAGCAGCGGCCCATTCGGTCGTCGAGCCCACCGCGGCGATCAAGCGTGTGGCCGGCCTCGTCGTGATCCTCTACGCGGTCGTCACCATGGTGCCGCTGCTGTGGATCGGGCTGACCGCCTTCAAGAGCCCGTCGGACGCCATCAGCTATCCGCCGAAATTCCTGTTCCAGCCTTCGCTCGAAGGCTATTGCAACCTGTTCACGACGCGCTCGCGCCAGACCCGGGACTACCTGAACAGCTTGCCGGCACCGGAAGGCACCTGCGAAACGATCGCTCGCGAGCATGGCATGGTGGTCGTGTCCGCGTCGAAGTTCTCGCCGCGCTTCGTCAACTCCATCATCATCGCGGTCTGTTCGACGGTTCTCGCGGTCGGGCTCGGCACGCTTTCGGCCTATGGCTTCTCCCGCTTTCGGGTACCGCTCAAGGACGACCTGCTGTTCTTCATCCTGTCGACGCGCATGATGCCGCCGATCGCGGTGGCGATACCGATCTACCTGATGTACCGGGCGCTCGGCCTCTCCGACACACATCTCGGCATGATCCTGCTCTACACCGCGGTGAACGTCTCGCTGGCGGTGTGGCTGCTCAAGGGGTTCATCGACGAGATTCCACGCGAATACGAGGAAGCCGCGATGATCGACGGCTACACGCGGCTGCAGGCCTTCATCAAGGTCGTGCTGCCGCAGGCGGCGACCGGCATCGCCGCGACGGCGATCTTCTGCCTGATCTTCGCCTGGAACGAATACGCCTTTGCGGTACTGCTCACCTCCGGCGAAGCGCAGACCATGCCGCCGTTCATTCCGTTCATCATCGGCGAAGGCGGCCAGGACTGGCCGGCCGTCGCCGCTGGAACGACGTTGTTCCTCATCCCGATCCTCGTCTTCACGATCCTGCTCC
>JALYHO010000021.1 GCA_030776545.1 Pseudomonadota bacterium
CCGCGAGGCAGGCGGCAAAGCGCGCGCGCAGCGGGCCCCCGCGGCCGATCCGGCCCTGCAGGCGTGGCGCAACGTCCATGAAATTCCTCCCTCGTCAGTCGGCCAGCTGCACCGACACGTACGCCCCGGATTGACGCGGCTTGCCGGCCAGGTTGCCCAAGTCGACATACGCCAGCGTCAGTGAAAAATGCTTGGTGGGGGCCCAGGCAAGGAAGAGATCCTTCCACGCCTCTTCGCGAAACGCAGCCCCCGCGAAAGCGAGATTGTCAGGCTTGAGGCGCAGCTCGACGCCGGCCGCGAAGTCTTTGCGCAGCAGCCATGCCAGCGACATCTCCGGACGCAGCCGGTAGGCATCGTGGCCACGAGCGCCGAAGCCGAGGAGGCCGTTCTGGTTCGCACGGGTCGCGCGCAGGGTGCCGTTGAGCAGCAGGCCCTGGGCCAGCAGCAGCTTGGTCGCGCTGGCATACAGGTCGACCCCCTCACGGTGGGCCCCCACCGCGTCGAGCACCGATCCGACCGCCGGCCCGGGATCCAGGTGCTTGAACTCTGCGCCCAGGGCGATCTGGGGGATCCATGTGTCGGCGTCCAGGACCGCTTCGCCAGCGACCCGAAGCTTGAGACCCACGATGTCCAGCCTGAGTGGCTGGCTCGAGCCGACCGCCGACGCGTCGAATCGCTGCTGGGACAGCGAGATCTCGGCGCGGTCGTAGACGCCGAGCGCGGCGCCCCAGGTCGTCAGTCCGTAGTCCTGGGTCTTGAGCCGGGTGACGAAGGCGGTCGCACCGATTTCACGGTCGGCGGCATAGCTTCCGACGACGGCCCAGGGTGTCAAGCCACCTCCTGCCACCCCGTCGATGCTGCTCGTGCCCCCTGTGAGCAAAAGTTTGCCCTGACCGTCGCCGTGCGCTGGCATCTCGGCCCACGCGGGCAGGCCGATGGCTGCCGCGAGAAAAAAGGCGGCGGTGCCGCGCCAGCCGCGTGTTCGATTCATGAGATGCCTTGACTGCCCGCCCTGTGCGGCCTACGCCCGATTCTTCACCAGACCGGGCAGCGCTTGCCTAAGGCCCGCTGGAAGCCTCGAACAGCGGCAGGTTGTAGGGGCCTGCCCGCTCGCGCAGCGCGAGCGGCGCGTCGCCGCTCGCCAGCAGCGGCGCACTCAGTTCGTTGAGCGCTGCCAGCGCGCCGGCGCGGACCCCGATGAGACGCAGGCGCCGGCTCAGGTCGACCCGCTTGAGGCATTCACCGGCAGCGCGGCGGATGGTGCGCGCGTCCAGCGTGTGGGCCGGCAGGCTCAGGTCGCGGGTCACGATCCGAAAATCGTCGAAGCGAAGCTTGATGCCGATGGTGCGGCTCGCGTAGCCTTTGCGCTCGAGGTCGTCGCCGAGGTGTTCGCACAGGCGGGTCAAGATCGTGCCGAGTTCGCTTTTGTCGCGCACCGCATGCAAGTCGCGCTCGAAGGTCGTTTCGCGACTGATCGATTTGGGCTCGCTGAACATGGTGACCGGTCGTTCGTCGCGGCCGTGCGCCGCGTCGTGCAGCCAGGCGCCGTAGCTTTTTCCGAAGTGGCCGATCAGCCACTGCGGGTCGGCCGCGGCGATGTCTCCGACCGTGTGGAGGCCGTGTGCGGCGAGTTTTTCGCTCGCCTTCGGTCCGATCCCGTTGACCTTGCGCGCGGCGAGCGGCCAGATCCGGGTCGGGATGTCGGGGGCCGCGAGCAGGGTCAGGCCGTTGGGCTTGTCGAGTTCCGAGGCGAGCTTGGAAAGCAGCTTGTTCGGGGTCACGCCGATCGAGCAGGTGAGGCCGCCGGTCGCTTCGAAAACGGCGTCTTTGAGGCGCCGGGCGACGCTGAGCCCGGCGTCGGCCTGGGCGCCCGGAACCTGGGTCAGGTCGATGTAGATTTCATCCACGCCGCGATCTTCCACCACCGGGGCGATGGTTCGCACCGCGGTTTTGAAGAGCCGCGAATACTTGCGGTACTCGTCGAAATCGACCGGCAGCAGGACGGCGTCGGGCGCCAGTTTGGCCGACTTCATCACGCCCATCGCGGAGAACACGCCGAGCGCCCGGGCTTCGTAGGTGCTGGTGGTCACGACGCCGCGCCCGGTGTAGTGGCGCAGCAGGGCATAGCGGCGGGTGCCGTCGGCGTTCCATTGGGGCTGGTGGTCGCGTCCGCCGCCGATCACCACCGCACGCCCGCGCAGGTCCGGATAGCGGAGCAGTTCGACCGAGGCGTAGAACGCATCCATGTCGAGGTGCGCGATCAGGCGCCGGGCGTCGGGCATGAGCCAATTGTGAGGGAAAGCTGTAATTGTGTACAGTGTAGGCGCTCCTGCACAATCGCTTTCGGAACCAACCGGGAGCCGCCAGTGCAAGGCGTCGAAGCTGCGAACGTGGACAGCGCGCGGATGCGCCGTGCCGGCAAGGAGTTGCTGTCGCTCGCGCTGATCGAAGCCCGCAACCGCAGTTTGCGGTGGGCCGCCGCGTTCGAGGCCGGCCCTGCCGGGGTCGCGCCGATGCTGCGCGAGCTCGGCCGGGTGGCCTGGTTCCAGGAGCACTGGATCGCCCGCAACCTCGAGCGCCAGCGAGGCGAGCGCTGCGATTGCAGCCGTCCGAAGCTGGCGTCGATCCTGCCCGACGCCGACGCGTTTTTCGACGCCCGGGGTCGGCGGCCCTTGCCCGACCTGCAAACGTTGCGGGTCTACCTGGTCGACACGCTGGAGCTCACGCTCGACTTGCTCGACGCGGCGAGCGAGGATGATGCCGGCCTCTATTTCTTTCGCCTGGCACTGCTGCGCGAAGACGCCGCGGCGGAGCGTTTTGCCGTGCGGGCCCAGGAGGTCGGGTTCGAATCCGGCTTGCTGGCCCCGCTCGTGACCCGCGCCGCGCGACCTCCGATGGGGTTCCCGGCGACCCGTGGGTCGCTCGGAAGCGCGCCCGGCGGCCTCGTGCCGGACCGCGAGAAATGGCGCCACGACGTCGTCCTGCCGGAGTTCGAGATCGACGCCCAGGCCGTGACCTGGGCCCAATACGGCGAATTCGTCGAAGACGGCGGCTACGACGATCCGCGCCACTGGTCGAAGGCCGGCTGGACCTGGATCCAGGCCCACGGCCGCCGAACCCCACGCCACGTCGACCAGATGCGCCAGGGCGTGCTGCAGCAGCGCTTCGGGCGCCTCGTGCGGGTCCCACTGGCGCAACCTGCACTGCATGTCAGCTGGCACGAGGCGGATGCCTGGTGCCGCTGGGCGGGTCGGCGCCTGCCCGGCGAGGCCGAGTGGGAGGCTGCCGCGGTGCTGGGCGTGGCGCGTGGTTGGCGCTGGGGCGACGTCCATGAATGGACCGCCGGCACCTTGCGGCCCTATCCGGGGTTTCCCGGCCCCTCGCCCGGTCAGGTCACGCAGGCGTTTGCACCCGACGATGCGAGGCGGGTGCTGCGGGGCGCCTCGTTCGCGACGCCCGGCCGCTTGCGTTGCGAACAGCTGCGCAACGCCGCGCTCCCCGAAGACGATGCGCTTTTTTGTGGATTTCGCAGCTGTGCGGTTTGATCCGCGCCTTTTGACCGCTGCGAGACCTCGGCCACGGCGGCCGACCCGCAGCGCCCCGGCCCGTCTGCCACCGACGTAAGGGAAATCCGCGCTGTGCGGCGTGCCGGGATGCCCGAACAATGCACCGAGCATCGGCCGTACGCGTTTTCCTCGCGAGGACGGCTTGCAGTCCACCGCACAACCAGGAGAGCGAAACGTGAATGTTCCGATTTCAATGACCGTGAACGGCCGAGCCGTGAACCTCAGCGTCGAGCCCCGGACCCTGTTGGTCCAGATGCTGCGGGAGCATTTGCAGCTGACCGGCACCCACGTCGGCTGCGACACCGCGCAGTGCGGTGCCTGCACCGTCCACCTCGACGGCCGCGCCGTGAAATCCTGTTCGATGCTGGCCTTGCAGGCGCAGGGCGCCCGCATCACGACCATCGAGGGATTGGCGCAAAACGGCACCATGCACCCGATGCAGGAAGCGTTCCGCGAGTGCCACGGCCTGCAGTGCGGGTTTTGTACCCCGGGCATGGTGATGTCGGCGGTGCAACTGCTGGCCGACCAGCCGGCCGCCACCGAGGCCGAGATCCGCGAGGCGCTGGACGGCAACATCTGCCGCTGCACCGGCTACCAGAACATCGTCAAGTCGATCCAGTTCTGCCAGTCCGGGGCGAAAGTCGCCTCACCCACCTCGGCCTGAAGGAGCCCGCCATGACCGACATGTCCGTCCCTCCGCTGACCGGCCCGATCGGCCAGCCCCTCAAGCGCCGCGAAGACGCGCGCTTCCTGACCGGCCGCGGGCAGTTCACCGACGACGTGGTGATGAAGGGCCAGACCTATGCCGCGTTCCTGCGCTCGCCCCATGCCCACGCCCGTATCCGGTCGATCGACTTGACGGCGGCGCTGGCCGCGCCTGGGGTGATCCGCATCTTCACCGGTCAGGATCTGGCCGATGCCAAAGTCGGTGGATTGCCCTGCGGGTGGTTGATCCACAGCAAGGACGGCGCCCCGATGAAGGAGCCGCCCCATCCTGTGCTCGCCCAAGGCAAGGTGCGTCACGTCGGTGACCAGGTCGCGCTCGTCGTCGCGGAATCCTTGATGGAGGCGCGCGACGCCGCCGAACTGATCCAGGTCGACTACGAGGAACTTCCGGCAGTGATCGACATCAGCCGCGCCGAAGGACACCCGGGGTCGGTGCACGACGAGGTCGCCGACAACGTCTGCTACGACTGGGGCCACGGCAGCAAGGACGCGGTCGACGCTGCCTTCGCGAGCGCCGCGCACGTCAGCACGCTGGAGATCGTCAACAACCGCTTGATCCCCAACGCCATGGAGCCGCGCGCCTGCAACGCGAGCTACACACTGCACGACCAGAGCTACACCCTCTATGTCGCCAACCAGAATCCCCACGTCGAGCGCTTGCTGATGTGCGCATTCGTCCTGGGCCTGCCGGAATCCAAGGTCCGGGTGATCGCGCCGGATGTGGGCGGCGGCTTCGGCTCGAAAATCTTCCTCTACCCGGAGGAGACCGCGCTGGTCTGGGCCAGCAAGCACGTCGGGCGGCCGATCAAGTGGACCTCCGACCGCAGCGAGGCGTTCCTGACCGACGCCCATGGCCGCGACCACGTCACCCGGGTCGAGCTCGCGATGGACGGCAAGGGCATGTTCCAGGCGCTGCGGGTCAAGACCATCGCCAACATGGGGGCCTACCTGTCGACCTTCGCGTCGAGCGTGCCGACCATCCTCTATGCGACCTTGCTGGCCGGACAGTACAAGACCCCGGCGATCTATTGCGAGGTCAAGGCGGTGTTCACCAACACCGCGCCCGTCGATGCGTACCGGGGCGCGGGTCGCCCCGAAGCCACGTACGTGGTCGAGCGCATCGTCGAGCAGGCCGCGCGCGACCTGCACATGGACCCGGTCGCGATCCGGCGCCAGAATTTCATCACCGAGTTTCCCTACGCCACGCCGGTCGGCCTCACCTACGACACCGGCGACTATGCCGCCCACCTCGACAAGGCGATCGCGATGGCCGACGTCGCCGGCTACCCCGCGCGCAAAGCCGCCTCGGTCGCCCGGGGCAAGATGCGCGGCCTCGGCTACAGCTGCTATATCGAGGCCTGCGGTCTGGCTCCTTCCAACATCGCCGGCGCGCTCGGCGCTCGCGCCGGTCTTTTCGAGGCCGGCGAGGTGCGGGTCCACCCGACCGGAACGGTGACGGTCTTCACCGGCTCGCACAGCCACGGGCAAGGTCACGAAACCACTTTCGCGCAAGTGGTCGCGGCCAAGCTCGGCATTCCGGTCGACAACGTCGAGATCGTCCACGGCGACACCGGGCGCGTGCCGTTCGGCATGGGCACCTACGGCAGCCGCTCGCTCTCGGTCGGCGGCACGGCGATCGTCAAGGCGGTCGACAAGATCATCGCCAAGGGCAAGAAGATCGCCGCCCACCTGCTCGAGGCGGCCGACACCGACATCGAGTTCGCGAACGGCGAGTTCAGCGTCGCCGGCACCGACCGCAAGGTGCCGTTCGGTTCGGTGTCGTTGACGGCGTACGTTCCGCACAACTACCCGCTCGACAAGCTCGAGCCGGGTCTGAACGAAAACGCGTTCTACGACCCGACCAACTTCACCTATCCCTCGGGCACCTACATCTGCGAGGTCGAGGTCGACCCCGAGACCGGCAAGGTGGTGATCGAGCAATTCGTCGCGGTCGACGACTTCGGCAACATCGTCAACCCGATGATCGTCGAGGGCCAAGTGCAGGGCGGCGTCGCGCAAGGTCTCGGCCAGGCCATGATGGAAGGCTGCAACTACGACGTCGCTTCGGGCCAGCTGCTCACGGGCTCGTTCATGGACTATGCGATGCCGCGCGCCGTCGACATCCCGAACATCCAGATCTCGACGACCAACACGCCGTGCAGCCACAACCCGCTCGGCGTCAAAGGCTGCGGCGAGGCCGGCGCGATCGGCTCGCCGCCGGCCTACATCAACGCGCTCACCGACGCGCTCGGCGTCGTCGACCTCGCGATGCCGGCGACGCCGGAGCGCGTCTGGCGCGCGGCCAACGGCCTGCCCGCCTGAGCGAAGAAAAAGGAACACACCATGTACGCATTCGACTACCAGCGGCCGACCAGCCGCGACGCCGCCAAGAGCGCGGCCACCGGCGCCGACACGCGCTACCTGGCGGGCGGGCAGAGCCTGATCCAGGCGATGCGGCTGCGCCTGTCGCAGTCCGAGCGCCTCGTCGACCTCGGCGCGGTCGCCGACCTCAAGGGCATCAAGGCCGAGAACGGTGGCGTCACGATCGGCGCGATGGCGACACACGCGCAGGTCGCATCGAACGCCGACGTGATGAAGACGCTGCCGGCGCTGGCCGAGCTCGCCGCCGGCATCGGCGACCCGATGGTCAGGAACATGGGCACGATCGGCGGCTCGATCGCCAACGCCGATCCGGCGGCGTGCTACCCGACGGCCGTGCTCGCCCTCGGCGCGACGATCCACACCGACCGCCGCACCATCAAGGGCGACGATTTCTTCACCGGCCTCTACGAGACCGCGCTGCAGCCCGGCGAGCTGATCACCGCGGTGAGCTTTCCGGCGGCGCAGAAGGCGGCCTACGTGAAGTACAAGCAGCAGGCCTCGCGCTTCGCGCTCGTCGGCGTGTTCGTCGCGCAGACGGCGGCCGGCGTTCGCGTCGCGGTCACGGGGGCGAAGGGCAACGTCTTTCGCGCGACGGAGGTCGAGGCCGCGCTGTCCAAGAGCTTCACCGCGGCGGCCGCGAAAGCGGTGAAGATGCCGACGACCGACATCAATGCCGACCTGCACGGCTCGGCCGAATACCGCGCGGCGATGATCAGCGTGATCGCGTCGAGGGCGGTCGAGGCGGCGCTGGCGCGCTAGGAGCATCTCCCTCTCCCGCTGCGCGGGAGAGCCGGGGTGAGGGTGGGGCGTCGAGAAGACCCTCACCCCAACCCTCTCCCGCGAGCGGGAGAGGGAGAATGTCGAGATGCACAGTCCATCTTCCGTCGACGACGTCGTCGCGCTGCTCGCCACCGAGAGCTACGTCGCCGATCGCCGTCTCGCGACATCGGTCTTCCTCGCCCTCAAGCTCGGCCGGCCGCTCTTCGTCGAAGGCGAGCCCGGCGTCGGCAAGACCGAGCTGGCCAAGGCGCTGTCGCGCGCGCTCTCGACGCTGCTCCTGCGCGTGCAGTGCTACGAAGGCCTCGACGTCGCGCAGACCGCGTACGAGTGGAACGTCGCGCGCCAGATGATGGAGATCCGCCTCGCGGAAGCCGCGCACGACGTCGGCGATGCCGAATCGCGCGAGCGGCTCGCGAAGAGCCTCTATGCGCGCAGCATGCTGATCGAGCGGCCGCTCCTGCAGGCGCTCACGCAGGAGCAGTCGCCCGTGCTCCTCATCGACGAGCTCGACCGTGCCGACGAGCCCTTCGATGCCTTCCTGCTCGAGGTGCTCGCCGAGAACCAGCTCACCATCCCCGAGCTCGGCACCGTGAAGGCGGCAGCGCCGCCCATCGTCGTCATCACCAGCAACCGCACGCGCGAGATCCACGATGCGCTCAAGCGCCGCTGCCTGTACCACTGGGTCGACTATCCCGACGTCGAGCGCGAGCTCGAGATCGTGCGCATCCGCGCGCCGGGCGCCTCCGAGCGGCTCTACGCGCAGGTCGTGCACTTCGTGCAGCGCATGCGCTCGCTCGACCTCTTCAAGGCGCCGGGCATCGCCGAGACGATCGACTGGACCAATGCGCTCGTCGCCCTGAACGCCATCGACCTCTCGCCCGACAACGTGCGCGACACGCTCGGCGTGCTGCTCAAGCACCGCGACGACATCGCCAAGATGCAGGGCGGCGACATCGCCAAGCTGCTCGCCGAGCTGCAGGCGACGGTGCACGGCTAGCGCCGACAGGGCTCCCGCGCACAACTGCGGCAGGCGATGCTCGCCGACAACGTCGTTCACTTCGCGCGCATCCTGCGCCACGCCGGCGTGCCCGTCGGGCCCGATCGCGTGCTCGCCGCGCTCGAGGCGATCGAAGCCGTGGGCCTCGGAAGGCGCGACGACGTCCACGCGG
>JALYHO010000022.1 GCA_030776545.1 Pseudomonadota bacterium
GGTGCAGCCCACTGCGCAACGTCCCGGCGTAGCGCCCCGCGGCCATGAGCAGCACGTCGCAGAATTCGCGCGCGGCGCCGTGGCCACCCGCCGCGTCCGTCACATGGTGGACGTTGGCCCGAACCTCGACATGCGCGTTCGGCGGCGCACAGGCGAACGCCGCCCGCAAGAGCAGCGGCAGATCCGGCCAGTCGTCGCCCATGGCTGCGGTGCTCTCCCAGCCGACGCCGAGCGCGCGCATGAGGGGCTCTGCCGCGGCGAGCTTGTCTTCGACGCCGTAGACCGCATGCGCGATGCCGAGGTCGGCGACGCGGCGACGCACCGCCGCGGAGTCGCGGCCGGTGATCACCGCAGGCACGATGCCGTTGCGTGCCAGAAGCTTCAGGCCGTGCCCGTCCAGGGTCGAGAACGCCTTGAACTGCTCGCCCTCGGCGCCGATGTAGAGGCGGCCGTCGGTCAGCACGCCGTCGACGTCGACGATGGCCAGCCGTATGCCTTGCGCCTGCAGGAGCAATTGCGGTGGATGGTGCATCACCGGCTCGATCGGGCGCATCAGATCACCTTGGCCCGCATCAGGTCGTTCGAGTTCAGCGCCCCGATCAGGGCGCCGCGGGGATCGACCACCAGCACGCTGGTGATGCGATGCTGCTCCATCAAGTCAGCGGCCTCGACCGCCAGCGCGTCGCCCCCGATCAGGCGCGGGTTCGGGTGCATGACGTCGGCCGCGCGCAGCGCGCGCAGGTCGGCGCCGCGCTCGATCAAGCGGCGCAAGTCACCGTCGGTGAAGATGCCCAGCACCTGGTCGTCGGCATCGACCACCGCGGTGGCACCCAGCCCCTTTCCGGAAATCTCGCGCAGCACCTCGACGAGCGCCGCGTCGGGGGCCACGCGCGGCACGTCGGCGCCGCTGCGCATCAGGTCGCGGACATGCATCAGCAGTTTGCGGCCCAGGCTGCCCCCCGGGTGCGAGCGGGCGAAATCTTCTTCCCGGAAACCGCGCGCATCGAGCAACGCGACCGCAAGGGCGTCGCCGAGGACCATCTGGGCGGTCGTGCTGGTGGTCGGCGCGAGGTTGAGCGGACAGGCTTCTTCGTCGACGGCGCTGCTGATGGCGATGTCGGCATGCCGCGCCAGCGACGATTCCGGTCGTCCCGTCATCGCCACGAGCGTGACACCCAGGCGCCTCAGGGCGGGCAGGATGGCGGCGATCTCGTCGCTCTCGCCGGAATTCGAAATGGCCAGCACGACGTCGCCGCCCGCGACCATGCCGAGGTCGCCGTGGCTGGCTTCACCCGGGTGCACGAAGAGGGCCGGCGTCCCGGTGGAGGCCAGCGTGGCGGCGATCTTGCGTGCCACGTGGCCGCTCTTGCCCATGCCCATCACGACCACCCGGCCGCGACAGGCCAGCATCGCGCGACACGCACGCACGAAGCCATCGTCCTGCCGCGCCTTGAGGCCGATCAAGGCCTGCGCGGCGATGTCGAAGGTCTGGCGAGCGAGCGCCAGCGCCCGCTCGCCGTCGAAAGCAAGCAGCGCAGGAGGAGCGGGCGCGTTCAGGGGCACAGTGAGGGGGGCGTCCAGTAGGATCGGTCGATTCTATGAGAGCGTCTCCCCCACCCACGCCTGCGCTGCCGCCGCGATGATCACCTCGCCCCTCGGGCTCGTCCTGCTCTATCTCGTCGCCGCCGTGGCGGGCGTCGTCCTGTGCCGCCTCGCCAAGCTACCGCCAATGATCGGCTACCTGGCGGTCGGCGTGCTGATCGGTCCGAACGCGACCGCGCTCGCCAACGACACCGCCCGCGTCAACTACCTGGCCGAATTCGGGGTCGTGTTCCTGATGTTCGTGATCGGCCTCGAATTCAATCTTCCCAAGCTCAAGAGCATGCGCCAGCTGGTGTTCGGACTGGGGCTCAGCCAGGTGGTGCTGACGGTGCTGGCCACGGTCGCGGCCAACCTCGCCTTGGCTTGGACGTTCCATGCGCTGGGTCGCGATTGGGGGCTGAACTGGCAGAGTGCGGTCGCCCTCGGCGGCGCGCTCGCCATGAGCAGCACCGCGATCCTGGTCAAGCTCATGGCCGAACGCCTCGAGCTCGAAAGCGAGCACGGCCGGCGCGTCATGGGGGTATTGCTGTTCCAGGACCTGGCGGTGGTGCCCCTGCTGGTGCTGATCCCGGCGCTCGGCTCCAAGCCCGCGGTGCTGCTCGGCGCGCTCGCGGTGGCGGGGCTCAAGGCGGCCGTCTTACTGGCCTTGCTGCTGGTCGGCGGGCAACGGGTGATGCGCTGGTGGCTGACGATCGTCGCGCGGCGTCAGAGCGAGGAGCTTTTCGTCCTGAACCTGCTGCTGGTGACGCTCGCGCTCGCGTGGCTGACCGAGCATGCGGGCCTGTCGTTGGCATTGGGGGCGTTCGTCGCCGGCATGCTCATCGCCGAAACCGAGTACAAGCACCAGGTCGAGACCGACATTCGCCCGTTCCACGACGTCTTGCTCGGCCTTTTTTTCATCACCATCGGGATGAAACTCGACGCCGAAGCGGTCTGGCGCCAGTGGCCGCTGGTGCTGGCCTTGACAGCCGCTCCGGTCCTTTTCAAATGGTTGATGGTCACGCTGCTGGCGCGGGCTTTCGGCGCAGCGCCGGGGGTCGCGCTGCGGACCGGCCTGTACCTGGCGCAGGCGGGTGAATTCGGCTTCGTCCTGCTGGCGCTGGCGACCGACGGCGGGCTGCTCCCGCACGACCTGCAAAGCCCGGTCCTGGCTGGCATGGTGCTCTCGATGCTGGCGGCCCCCTTCATCGTGATGTACAGCAACCGGATCGTGATGCGACTGTCGGCCACCGACTGGTTGATGCAATCGGTCGCCATGACGAGCATTGCGCGGCGTTCGATCAACACCGCCGGCCACATCATCATTGCCGGTTATGGCCGCAGCGGCCAGAATCTGGCGCGCCTGCTCGACGGCGAGGGCATCCCGTACATCGCCCTCGACCTCGATCCGGATCGTGTCCGCCAGGCCGCCGCAGCCGGGCAGAGCGTCGTGTTCGGCGACGCCGCCCGGCTGCAAAGCCTGATGGCAGCGGGCTTGGCGCGCGCCAGCGCCGTCGTGGTGAGCCACGCCGACACGCCCTCGGCCCTCAAGATCCTGCGGCTGGTTCAAGCCCACGCCCCCACCGTGCCGGTCATCGTGCGTACCTTGGACGACACCGACATCGAACGGTTGCAAGCCGCCGGCGCGACCGAGGTGGTGCCGGAGGCGATCGAGGGCTCGCTGATGCTCGCCAGCCACGCGTTGGCGCTGGTCGGGGTGCCGATGCGGCGCGTCATTCGCGTCGTTCAGGACCAGCGGGACGCGCGCTACGGCCTGCTGCGTGGCTACTTCCACGGCGCCGACGACGACACCGCCGACGAGTCGCGGACCGTTCGCCTCCTGAGCGTCACGCTGCCGACCGCCGGCAGCCATGTCGGCCAGACCCTGGCCGACCAGGCCCTCGCCGACGCCGGCGTGGCCGTGGTGTCGGTGCGGCGCGCCAGCGGCGCCGTCGTCAAACCCGAACCCGACCTGGTCCTGGGCCCCGGAGACACCCTGGTCCTCGCGGGGCGGCCCGAGCCCTTGGCGTTGGCGGAAAGCCGGCTGCTCGGGCTCAAGTGACCTTCATCCCGAACGGGAGGTGGTGGGGATCACGCTAGCCGTTCGTCCTGAGCCCGCCGAAGGGGCTGCCTGACTTGTCGAAGGGCCGGTGACCCGGCGCGCAGGGCTCACACCAGCTCAGCCCGAACGGTATGGATCTGCAAACGCCCCGCACCCCCCGACACTTTCAACTGATCGGCGTGTGCCGCGCCATGTTGGCCCGCATCCGGGCCGCCATCACGCCGCCAGCCGCCCGCAGCACCTCGAGCGACAGGGCCGGCAAGCGTTGCGCCATTTCCTCCAGGCGGGGGCCGCGCAGCGCATAGACCACGCACGGCGTCATGGCCTCGACATTGGCCATGCGGGGGCTGTCGCCGAACAATCCGGGCTCGCCGACAACCGAGCCGGCGCGCAGGATCGCGACCCGGTGGCTCCCGGGAGGTCCTCCGGCCACGAATATCTGCAGACTGCCCGACGCGAGGAAATACATGGTGCGGTCAGCATCTCCTTGTTTGATCAACAGGTCCCCGGCGCGGATGTCGTGACGCGTGAGAAACGGCGCGATGCTGCGCCAGTGCTCGAGTGTGAGGCGGGCCCGAAACGCATCCTCAGCGTTCAGGGTCTGCACGGCTTGCACCAGTTCGTCGATCTCCATCTGATCCTCCGGCGCAGCGACTGCACGCCGGAAGGAGGAACCGGGCGCGATGCGCTGTCCGAAGAATTATCGGTGCCGCAAATGACCGCGACCGCGGGCGGCGCACCCTCCGTCGCTCGCAAGCCGCCGCTCGTCGCTCTGGGTTCGCGAGCAGGGCGTCCGGCCTCAACCGAACAAGCGCTCTCCGCATTGTTCATCAATCGGGCACAGATCCGACATGGTCCGCTCGACCTGCACCATCTCGTCGGTCAGCCGATCGATCTTGCCGTCGTTGCCCGGCCGCTGGGCGAGCGCCAAGGTCAATTCCTGGTGCAACCGGGCATAGAGCCCGACGCATTGTTCGTGGTCCATATGACCCAATTTTTGCTGCATCGCAGCATTTCTAACACAGACAACGACGTCTTGCCGGCGCATGGTTGCGAAAGCGCATCACGGCACTTCCTCACCCGAGGCCAACCACGAGTCCTTCTTCGGGTCGAAGCGACACGGTCTCGTGGACTCGCTCGTCCCGGTCCAGAGCGGTCGAAAGCAGAATTCGCACCACCCCGCCGGCCCCGGCGGCCAGCCACGAAGGCAGCGACAAGGTCCGGCGCGCGCGAGCGAAATTGAGCAGGACGAGGAGCCGTTCGCTCCCCGCCTCGCGCCCGTACGCCCAGACGTCGTCATGCACGCCGAGCGAGGTCCACCGGCCCGCGTTCAGGCTCGCGTGGCGGCGCCGGAGGCTCAAGAGACGCCGGTACAGTTGCAGCATCGACACCGGATCGAGCCCCTGGGCCTGGACGCCTCGAACCCGCCAGTACGGCCAGAGCGGCAGCCACGGACGGCCGGTGGTGAAACCCGCCGCGGGCTCGGCAGCGGACCACGGCATGGGCGTGCGTTGGGGGTCCCGTCCCAATCCCAGGCCCGGTGCGCGCCGTTCGAACGGATCCTGCACCTGGGAGGGTGCGATCGGCACGTCGGGCATGCCGAGCTCGTCGCCGTAGTACAGGGTCGGGGTGCCGCGCAAGGTGAGCAGCAGCATGGCCGCCAAGCGCGCGCCGCCTGGACCGACCCGACTGGCGATGCGCGGCTTGTCGTGGTTGCCCAGCACCCAGTTCGGGGCGGCGCCGGGTGGCAGCGCCGCTTCGTAGTCGCGGACCAGGGCGTCGAGTGCCGCTGCCTGCCAGCCCGCGCCGATCAAATGGAAGTTGAAAGGCAGTTGGGCCCCGCGCAGCGCGCCGTCTGCGTCCGCCCCATAGTAGCGAACGAGTCGGTCGATCGGCAGATAGACCTCGCCGATCAGGACCGCGTCGCGCTCGAATTCATCGACGACTCCCCGCATCTCGGCCACGATCTGCTGCACTTCGGGGCGGTCCGACGTGTAGAGCGGCAGCAGTCGATGCGCCGGGTCGCCGCCCGGGACGAAGTCCGGGTTCGGGGGGTTGTCGCGAAACCGCGCGTCCTTGATGAGGTGATAGATCACGTCGACCCGAAAGCCGTCGACGCCACGCCGGAGCCAAAAGCGCATCGCGTCGTAGATCGCGCGCCGGACCTCGGGGTTGCGCCAGTTGAGATCGGGCTGCTCCTTGAGGAACATGTGCGCATAGTATTGGCCGGTGCCGGGGTCCAGGGTCCAGGCCGAGCCGCCGAAATTGCTGAGCCAGTTGTTGGGTGGGCCGCCGTCCGGGGCCGGGTCGCGCCAGAGATACCAGTCGCGCCGAGGGTCGTCGCGGCTGCTCTTGCTCGCAAGAAACCACGGGTGTCGATCCGAGGTGTGGTTGGGCACGAGGTCCAGGATGACCCGCAGGCCCCGCGCCTTGGCGGCGGCCATCATCCGGTCGAATGCGGCGAGCGATCCGAACAGCGGGTCGACATCGCAATAGTCGGCCACGTCGTAGCCGAAGTCCGCCATCGGCGATGTGAAGAAGGGCGAAATCCAAAGGGCGTCCACACCCAGGTCGACGAGGTGGTCGAGGCGCTGCGCGATGCCGGCGAGATCGCCGACGCCGTCACCGTCTGCGTCCTGGAACGAGCGCGGGTAAATTTGATAGATCACACCCTCGCGCCACCACGACCCGGCGCTCCCGCTCGGCCCGGCGTCGAGTGCAGTTGTCAAAGGCAAACCGTCCATGATCAATGACCTCTGGTACAAGAATTCGATCGTCTACTGCCTGTCGGTCGGCACCTTCATGGACAGCAATGGCGACGGCATCGGCGACTTCGAGGGCCTGTCCCGCCGGCTCGATTATCTGCAGGGGCTGGGAGTCAACACGCTCTGGCTGATGCCGTTCCAGACCTCGCCGGGTCGCGACGACGGGTACGACGTGGCCGACTACTACAACGTCGACCCCCGCTTCGGGACCCTCGGCGACTTCGTCGAGTTCACCCACGGCGCCAGGCAGCGCGGCATGCGGGTCCTGATCGACCTGGTGGTCAACCACACCTCCGACCAGCACCCCTGGTTTCGCGACGCCTGCCGCGATCGGGCCTCGAAATACCGCGACTGGTACGTGTGGGCCGACAAGAGGCCGGCCGACGCCGCCGACGGCGTGGTGTTCCCCGGGGTCCAGAAATCGACCTGGAACTACGACAAGCAGGCGCGCCAGTGGTATTTCCACCGCTTCTACGACTTTCAACCGGACCTCAACACGGCGAATCCGGAAGTGCAGGCCGAGATCCTCAAGATCATGGGATTCTGGATCGAGTTGGGGGTCTCGGGATTTCGCATGGACGCGGTCCCGTTCGTCATCGCCGAAAAGGGTCCCGCGGTCAAGACATCCAAACCGCAGTTCGGCATGCTGCGCAGCTTTCGCGAGTTGCTGCAATGGCGACGCGGCGACGCGATCATCCTGGGCGAAGCCAACGTGCTTCCCAAGGACGACCTGGCGTATTTCGGCGGCGCGGGTGAGCGCTTGCAGATGATGTTCAATTTCCAGGTCAACCAGACTCTCTTCTACGCACTGGCGGCGGCGGACTGCGGACCTTTGGTCAAGGCGCTGGTCGCGACCGAAGCGCGGCCGGCGACCTCGCAGTGGGGCATGTTCCTGCGCAACCACGACGAACTCGACCTGGGCCGGTTGACGTCCAGGCAACGCGAGCGCGTTTTCCAGGCGTTCGCGCCCGATCCCCACATGCAGCTCTACGCGCGCGGCATCCGGCGGCGCCTGGCGCCCATGCTCGGCAGCGACCGGGCCCGCATGGAGCTGGCCTACAGCCTGATGCTCACGTTGCCCGGCACGCCCGTGCTGCGTTACGGCGACGAGATCGGGATGGGCGACGACCTGAGCCTGCCGGAGCGCAACTGCGCGCGCACGCCCATGCAATGGTCGGACGAACCGCACGGTGGCTTCACGACCGCGGCCCGACCCGTCTTGCCGGTGATCTCCGAGGGCCCTTACGGTTACGCACATCTCAATGTCGCAGCGCAGCGCCGCGACCCGGACTCTTTTCTCAACTGGCTCGAGCGCATGTGCCGCATGCGCAAAGAGGTGCCGGAGATCGGCTGGGGCGCCTGCACGGTGGTCCCGGTGCACCACCCCGCAGTGTTGATGCTGCGTTACGAATGGCGCAACAACGCCGTGCTCCTGGTCCACAACCTGGGGGCCGAGCCGGTCGAAGTGCGCTTCAAGGCGCAAGCCCTGCACGGCAACAAAGACCTGCTGGTCAACCTGCTCGCAGAAAACCACAGCCAGGCCGACGCCGATGGGCAGCACCGGGTCCAGCTCGAACGTTACGGCTACCGGTGGTATCGGGTGGGGGGGCTGGACTATCTGTTGCGGCGCTCAGCGGTCTGAGTTCGGCGGACGCGGCTAGCGCCTGGAAAAGGTCGCCGTGCACGGCCTGAGTTCTTTGCGGGTCGCCTGGCCCCGGGAGCGCTCGAGCATCCCCTGCATCGTGTAGCCGTAGGGCGTGCCTTGTGCCACCTCGCCGACCGAATAGTCCGACCGGCCGGTGTTGCCGGTGGCCTGGATCTGGAGTGCGCCGTCCGTGCCGACCTGGCCCGTGTAGACGACCGAGGCCGGGTGGCCGGGCGCACCGTACTCTCCTTGCAGCGCACCGTCGCGGATGGTCACGGTAAAGGCGTACTGGTACCCCTTGACCACTCCGCGCTTGTCCTGCGTGTCCGCGCAGACGAGGAGCACGGACCAACGCCCGTCGAAGGGGAAGTCCTCGGCTGCGGCGAGCGAGGCGCTCGAACAGGCCAGGAAAACCAGCATCGCGCCGGATCGAGATCTCATGAGCGAACCTCACATTCTTCGAAGAACGCGCCGTGGCGAACGTTCATTTCCCGATGCAGAAGCGTCCGAAAATTTCCCCCAGCAGCGCCTCGGCCCCGAAAGCGCCGGTGATCGCTCCCAACGCATCGTGCGCCAAACGCAGTTCTTCTGCCAGCAGGTCGAGCGCCGCGTCGGTCCGCGCGACCTGGTCGAGGGCGATGGCGAGGTGGGCGCGGGTGGCTCGCAAGGCCTCGACGTGCCGGGTGCGGGCGATGAACAAACCCTCGGTCTGTCCTTGCCAGCCCGCAAGCTTCAAAAGACGACCTCGCAGCGCCTCGATGCCCGCGCCGGTCAAGGCCGAGACCGCCAACCCCTCGGGTGTCTGCTCGACCCGGTCGGCCTTGTTGTAGACGTGCAGCAAGCGTTCGCCATGCGCGAGCCCGGCTGGCAGGCGACTCTCGATCCGCGCCTCCGCGGCGGCGTAGTCCGGGTCGCCGAGGCGCGTCAGATCGTGCAGGAACAGCACCACGTCAGCGCGCTCGATTTCCGTCCAGCTGCGCGCGACGCCGATGCGCTCGACCTCGTCGGCCGAGTCGCGCAGTCCGGCCGTGTCGATCACGTGGATCGGAACGCCTTCGATCTGGATCGAGCCGCTCACCTTGTCGCGCGTGGTGCCGGCAATGGGGGTGACGATGGCCAGTTCGGCACCGGCCAGGACGTTGAGCAGCGAGCTCTTGCCGACGTTCGGCTGCCCGGCCAGCACCACTTGTATGCCGTCGCGCAACAGCGCACCCTGCCGGGCCCGATCGAGGACCGCGTCGATCTGTCCCGCGATCGCGACCAGGCGTCCGCGCGCGTTGGCTTGCTCGAGAAAGTCGATGTCTTCCTCGGGGAAATCGAGCGTCGCCTCGACCAGCATGCGCAGTTCGATCAGGCTGTCACGCAAGGCGTTGATCTGGCTCGAGAAGGCGCCCGTGAGCGAACGGCTCGCAGAACGCGCGGCCGCTTCGGTGCTGGCTTCGATGAGGTCGCCCACGGCCTCGGCCTGCGCCAGGTCGAGCTTGTCGTTGAGAAACGCACGTTCGGTGAACTCGCCGGGCTGCGCCAGGCGCAAGCCTGCCAAGTGATCCGTCGCGACCTCCAGACAGCGGGCGACGAGCAACTGCAGCACCACCGGTCCGCCGTGCGCCTGAAGCTCGAGCACGTCTTCGCCTGTATAGGAATGCGGCCCCGGGAAAAAAAGCGCCAGGCCCTGGTCGATGACGTCCCCTCGGGCGTCCCGAAACGGCAGGAAGCTGGCGTGACGCGGTTCGAGCGGACGGCCCAGCAGCGCCTGGGCGAAACCCGCCAGTCCCGTCCCCGAGACACGCACGATGCCGACCGCGCCGCGCCCGCTGGCGGTGGCGACCGCGACGACCGGGTCGTGGTGACGCAGCAGCATGCGGCGAGGCGGGCTCAGGTGTTGAGGACCCCGAGGCGCTTGTTGATCACGTACTGCTGCGCGATCGACAGGAGGTTGTTGGTCAGGTAGTAGAGCACCAACCCCGACGGAAAGACGTAGAACATGCCCGAGAAGATCAGCGGCATGAACCACATCATCTTGGCCTGCGCCGGATCCGCGGGCTTGGGGTTGAGCCAGGTCTGGAAGAGGCTGGTCAGCATCATCAAGGTCGGCAAGATGAAGTACGGGTCCTTGGTGGACAGGTCGTGGATCCAGCCGATCCACGGCGCTCCCCGCATCTCGACCGTCGAGAGCAGCACCCAGTAGAGGGCGAGGAACACCGGCATCTGCACGAAGATGGGCAGGCAGCCACCGAGCGGATTGATTTTTTCTTCGCGGTAGATGCGCATCATCTCCTTTTGCATCTCCTGCGGCTTGTCCTTGAGCCGCTCGCGCATGTCGGCGATTTTCGGGTTGACTGCCTTCATCTTGGCCATGGACCCGTAGGCCTTGGCGTTGAGCCAGTAGAACGCGATCTTGAGCAACACCACCAGGCCGACGATCGACCAGCCCCAGTTGCCCAGGAACTTGTGCAGCTGGGTCAGGAGCCAGAACAAGGGCTCGGCGATGATCTTGAAGATGCCGTAGTCCTTGACGAGCTCCAGGCGGGGCGCGAGGGCCGACAGCTTGGTTTCCTCCTGGGGGCCGGCGAAGAGCGTGGCGTCGAAGGTTTTGGCCGCACCGGGTGCGATGGTGCCGAGCGGCACGAACATGCCGACCGAATAGACGTGCACCGGCTGGGAGGTGGCGGGGTTGACGAGGTCGGACTTGCCGGTAAAGTATTCCCGGTCGATCTTGCTGCCGTCGCCCTTGTCGATGAGCCAGGCGGTCGCGAAGTAGTGCTGCACCATCGCGATCCAGCCGCTCCCGGACTCGACCGTGTGGTCCTCCTTCTCGTTCGGCCCGCGCTTTTCGATGCTCTTGAAATCGATCTTCTGAAATTTGCTGCCGTCGTCGATCGCCGGGCCCGTGTAGGCGGTGGAAAAGCTGGTGCCGGTAGGCGGCGGCACGCCATCGCGCACCAACTGCAGGTACAGCCGCGGCGCGACCGGCGCTCCGGATTCGTTGATGACCTCGTTCTTGACGTCGATCACGTAGTCGCCACGCTTGAAGGTGTACGTCTTGACCACCCTGACGCCCCCGACCGGCGCCGACTGAAAGGTCACTTGCAACGAGTTCTGGCCAGGAGCGAGCTTGCGCTCGCCGGGCAACAGGGTCATCGGGGTGTGATGGTTGGGCAACCCCGTGCCGCCCGCAGTCGGAATCAGGCCACTTTCGGCGACATAGAAGCGCTCGGGCGACTGGTCCATCAGGATCACGTCGTCCTGCGTCTGGGTGGCCGGCGGGCGCAAGCCCAGCCCTTCGAGCAGAGGCTCATACCATTCGCGCAGCTTCTGGTCCGGGTATTGAAGCAGCTGCAGGCGCACCAGCGACCCGCCCGTCCCGCTCAAGGTGGCCTTGACGACGTCGGTGGTGATGGTGGTGACTTCGGGCGCCGCGTTCGACGCCCCCTCCGGGGAGGGGGACGCAGGCAGCGCGGCCGTCGCGTTGGTCGCGCCACCCGGGCGTGGCACGCCGGCGGTCGGGGAC
>JALYHO010000023.1 GCA_030776545.1 Pseudomonadota bacterium
GCCCCGAACGGCGCGGCCGTCTCTGGCGGCCCCGACTGGGGCGCGCCGCCGCCGGTGCGGGTCTCGTCCCCGCCGACCCTGACGGCGCTGCCCGCCGGGTTCGATGCCGCCGCCTTCGAACGCATCGCGAAGATGATCTTCATTCGCATGCAAACGGCCAACGACAGCGCCGACCTCGACGACTTGCGCCAATTCACCACCCCGGACATGTTCGCCAACGTCCGGCTCGCGCTGCAGGAACGCGGCGACGTGGCGCAATCCACGGACGTGGCACGGGTCGACGCCGAAGTGCTCGACGTCACCACCGAGGCCGACCGGCAAATGGTCAGCGTGCGTTTCCACGGCTTGATCCGCGAGGACGCCCATGCCAGCCCCGCGCCCTTCGACGAGATCTGGCACCTGGTCCGGCCGCTCGACGGCAGCCGCGAGTGGGCGATCGCCGGGATCCAGCAATCGATGACCGCCTGACCTGCGTGAAAGATCACCCATGACCGGCAACAAACACCTCTACATCGTCACCGGCACCTCGCGCGGCATGGGTGCAGCGCTCGCCGAACAGCTCGTCGCTCCCGATCACGTCCTGCTGTGCATCGCTCGGCGCCCTCATCCGACGCTCGGCGCGGCCGCCGAGCAATGGACGCTGGACCTCGCCGACCCCGCCCCCGCGGCCGGGCGGCTGCAGGCCTGGCTCGGCAAGCTCGACGGCGCGACCTTTGCCTCGGCCACCCTGATCAACAACGCCGCGGCCCTCACCCGCATCGGCCCGATCGACGCCTGCAGCGACGCCGAACTGGCCGCGGCGCTGCGCGTGGGGCTCGAAGCCCCGCTGCTGCTGAGCGCGGCATTCCTGCGCGCGACGCGCTCATGGCAAGCGGACAAGCGCGTGCTCAACATCTCCTCCGGGCTCGGCCGGCGCGCCATGGCGGGCCAGGCTTCCTATTGCGCGACCAAGGCGGGAATGGACCATCTCAGCCGCGCCATGGCACTCGACGAGTCGCCGCGCAGCCACGGCGCCAAAATCGTCTCGCTGGCCCCGGGGGTGATCGACACGGAGATGCAAGTCCATCTGCGCGCGGGCGACGCGAGCGGCTTTCCCGAGAAGGCCAACTTCGTCGGACTCAAGGAAAAGGGGCAACTGGCGTCGCCGGAGGCCGCCGCCGCGCGGGTGCTGGCGTATCTGGCGCGGCCGGACTTCGGCGCGCAGGCGGTGGCAGACGTCCGAGACACCTGAGGCAGGCTCGCGCCTCCCTCAGAAGTCGAAAAAGACGGTTTCCGCTTCGCCCTGGAGCCGTATGTCGAATCGGTAGACGGCCTGCCCCGCACGGTCCTCGCGCGTGGCGATCAGCGTGGCTCGGCGCGCTTCCCACTCGATCAGGTTCAGCACGGCGTCCTTGGCGTTGGCGGGGCCTTCGTCGCTGAAGTAAAGGCGCGTGTTGAGTCCCACGTTGATGCCGCGGGCCACCACCCAGACATTGACGTGCGGGGCCATGACACGCCCATCACGGCCGGTGACGGGGCCGGGCTTGATGGTGTCGAAGGTGTAGAGACCGGTCTCGAAATCGGTGCAGCTGCGTCCCCACCCGCGAAACCGGGGGTCGGGTGCCTTGCCCGTCTGCTGGTCGGCCGGGTGGGCGTATCGTCCGCCCGCGTCGGCCTGCCAGATCTCGATCAGGGCGTCCTTCACCAAGGTCCCGATGCCGTCGATCACCCGCCCCTCGATGCGGATGCGCTCGCCCTGGCAGTCGGGCTCGGCCAGCACGCTGCCGAAGTTGACCTCGAAAACGTCCAGCCCGGTGCGCTGGGGCGCCAGGCCGATGTGCACGAAGGGGCCGGCCGTCTGCGACGCGGTCTCGCGCAGCAGCGTGTGGCGAGGATTCATGACTTTTCTCCCGGAGGTGGCCGTGAGACGACTTGGCGCGGCTGCAGCGCGTTCTCGAACCAGGTGGCCCGCTGGCCGCGCAACACGATGTCGAACCGGTAGGCGCGGCTGTCGAGCGGCACGAAGGCGCTGCGGTCCTGCAGCGCGATCAAGCCGCGGACCTGGTCTTCGCTCGGCACGGTGCCCACGATGGGGCACTCGGCGATCAACGGATCACCCTCGAAATACATCTGCGTCACGAGGCGCTGCACCCAGCCGGTCCCGCTGATCGCGACGTGGATATGCGCCGGGCGCCAATCGTTGATCCGATTGCGCCAGGGGTAGGGACCGGGCCGGATGGTGCGGTACCTGTAGTGGCCATCGGCGTCCGTCAAGGTGCGACCGCAGCCACCGAAATGGGGATCGAGCGCGCCGACGTACTGGTCTTTCGCGTGCCGATAGCGACCGCTGGCGTTGCATTGCCAGACTTCGACCAAGGCATTTTTGACCGGCCGTCCGAGCTGATCCAGAACCTGGCCATGGACGACGATGCGTTCGCCGATGGGCAAGCCGCCTTGCGCGGCATTCATGATCAGGTCGTTGTCGAGCGGGCCGATCTCCTCTGCGCGAAAGACCGGCGCAGTGACTTCGGAGAGCGACTGCTGCAAGGCAATGAGCGGCAGCTTCGGCGAGCGCAGCGCGCTGGTCTTGTAAGCCGGTGCGTAGGCCGGGGGGTGCGAGGTGGTGTCGCGCATCAGGTATTCGGTGGCGAAAGCGGGAACTCGTTCCATGAGGCGGCTCCGCTGCGTCAGACGCGTTCGAGGATCAGCGCGATGCCCTGCCCCACGCCGATGCACATGGTGCACAAGGCGTAGCGGCCGCCGCTGCGGTGCAACTGGTTGACGGCGGTGGTCACGAGCCGGGCACCGCTTGCGCCCAAGGGGTGGCCGAGTGCGATCGCACCGCCGTTCGGGTTGACGCGCGGGTCGTCGTCGGCAAGTCCCAGGTCGCGCAGCACCGCCAGTCCCTGGGCGGCGAACGCTTCGTTGAGTTCGATCACGTCGATCTGCGAGAGCGCGAGCCCGGTCAATTCCAGGACCTTGCGCGTCGCCGGCGCCGGGCCGATTCCCATGATGCGCGGCGCGACCCCGGCCGTCGCCATCCCGACCACCCGGGCCCGGGGCGTCAGTCCATGCCGGGCCGCGGCGGACTCGCTCGCCAGCAGCAGCGCACAGCTGCCGTCGTTGACGCCGGAGGCGTTGCCCGCGGTCACCGTGCCGTCGGGCCTCACCACGCCCCTCAGCGCCGCCAGCGCTTCCAGGCTGGTTTCGCGCGGGTGCTCGTCCTTCGTGACGCTCAACGGGTCGCCTTTTTTCTGCGCCACGCTCACCGGGGTGATTTCGGAGTCGAAGTAGCCCGACTTCTGCGCCGCCACCGCCTTCTGTTGCGAAGCCAGCGCCATGCGGTCCTGGGACGCGCGGTCGATCTTGAAGTCGGTCGCGACGTTTTCGGCCGTCTCGGGCATCGAGTCGACGCCGTACATCTGCTTCATCCGCGGATTGACGAACCGCCAGCCGATCGTGGTGTCGTAGACCGCGGTCGACCGCGAAAACGCGCTTTCGGCCTTCGGGCTGACGAACGGGGCGCGGCTCATGCTTTCGACGCCTCCGGCGATCAGCAGCGAGGCCTCGCCGGCCTTGATCGCGCGGGCCGCGGTGCCGACCGCGTCCATGCCCGATCCGCACAGGCGGTTGAGCGTCGCTCCGGGGACTTCGAGCGGCAATCCAGCCAGCAACCCGGCCATGCGGGCGACATTGCGATTGTCCTCGCCGGCCTGGTTGGCGCAGCCATAGATGACGTCCGTGACGGCGCCCCAGTCGACCTTGGGATGGCGCTGCATCAAGGCCTTGATCGGGACCGCGGCGAGGTCGTCGGCGCGCACCGTGCTGAGAGCGCCGCCGTAGCGCCCGAAAGGCGTTCGGATCGCGTCGCAGATGAACGCCGACGTGGAGGATGGGGACATGGAAGACTCCTTGGTCAGGAACAGGTTTCAGTCGCGCAGGGGCACGCCGCTCAGCCGCTGCAGCTCGGCATGCGAGAGGCCGTCGACTCGCTCGATCACCTGCAAGCCGGTGGGGGTGACATCGATCACCGCCAGGTCGGTGTAGAGGCGGCTCACGCAGGCCAGGGCGGTCAGCGGGTAACTGCACTCATGGACGATCTTGCTTTGACCGTTCTTGGTCAGGTGCTCCATCATCACGAAGGTTTTCTTCGCGCCCACGGCCAGGTCCATGGCGCCGCCGACCGCGGGGATCGCGTCGGCCGCACCGGTGTGCCAATTGGCCAGGTCACCCCGAACCGACACCTGGAAGGCACCGAGGACACAGATGTCGAGGTGCCCGCCGCGCATCATCGCGAAGCTGTCCGCATGATGGAAGTACGCCCCCCCGGGCAGCAGCGTGACCGGCTGCTTGCCGGCGTTGATCAGGTCGGGGTCCTCTTCGGAGGGTCGCGGCGCCGGACCCATGCCGAGCAGCCCGTTTTCGCTGTGCAGAAAGATGTCGCGATCCGCCGGCAGGTGGTTGGCCACCAAGGTCGGCAAGCCGATGCCGAGATTGACGTAGGCGCCTTCGGGGATGTCCCGGGCGACGCGGGCCGCGATCTGGTTGCGGTCGAGTTTCTTCATGCGAGCCTCCCTGCGCCAGCGTCGGCGATGTGCACCACCCGCTGGACGAAGATGCCGGGGGTCACGATGGCCTCGGGGTCGAGTTCGCCGAGCGCGACGAATTCCCGCACCGACGCCACGGTGGTCGCCGCGGCCATCGCCATGATGGGACCGAAATTGCGCGCGGTCTTGCGATAGGTGAGATTGCCCCAGCGGTCGCCCCGTTCCGCCTTGATCAGCGCCAGATCGGCCGACAGCGGCGACTCGAGCACGTGCATGCGCCCGCCGATCTCCCGCGTCTCCTTGCCTTTGGCGAGTTCGGTGCCGTACCCGGTGGGGGTGAAGAATCCGCCGATGCCGGCCCCCGCCGCGCGGATGCGCTCGGCCAGGTTGCCTTGCGGCACCAGTTCGAGTTCGAGCTTGCCGCTGCGGTAGAGCGCATCGAACACGTGGCTGTCGGCCTGGCGCGGGAACGAGCAGATGATCTTGCGGACCCGGCCCGTTTTCAGCAGTGCCGCCAGGCCGGTGTCACCGTTGCCGGCGTTGTTGTTGACGACCACCAGGTCGGTCGCGCCCTGCTCGATCAGCGCATCGATCAGCTCGTTGGGTTGTCCGGCGCCGCCGAAGCCGCCGATCATCACGGTGGCGCCGTCCCGCGTGTCGGCAAGCGCCTCGGCAGGGCTCAGCACTTGCTTGGTCAACATCGGCTCACTCCTCGTCGCGTTGGAGACGAATCGTAGCGCGAAGCGACTTTCAGGGCGGCCCCTGGAAACCACCCGAGCGGAAGGTCAGCACCAGCGTGTCCCGATGGGCACCCGGTGCCAACGGCTGGATCGGCGTGCTCTCGTGGATCACTCGCGCATCGTCGAGCAACAAGGTGGTCCAGGGCACGCTCATCGTGAAGCGCAGTCCGGCCGGTCCCTCGGCCTGGAAGACCCGGGTTTCCCCGCCTTTGATGCCCTCCCTCGCCACCAGCGACACGGCGACGAAATCGACGCCGTCGCGGTGCGCCCCCTCGGGTGTCGGGCGTCCGATGCCGTCGGTGGTGTCGATGCGGAATTGATGCGCTTCCACGTACCAGGCGCCGGGCCCCCGCATGACCGAGCACGGTGCGGCCAGGCCCACCAGGAGGCGCTGCCAGGCCGGGTGCCGGACGAGCTCCGGCGCGATCGGCGCGAACCAGCGTTGCAGGCCGCCGTGCAGCGCGTTGTATTCCAGCGGTTGCCAGTGCGCGCGGTGCGGGACCTGCTCGACCGCGTCGCCACGGACGATGAAACAGGCGTGACGGCGGCGCCGGTAGCGCCCGCCATCGCGCATGTGCTCGTCGGCGGGCAGGTCGTCCCAGTAGGGCCGCAAGGCGTCCAGATCGCTCAACGGGGTTTGCGTCAGCGCGGCCAGGGCAGCGGGGTCGACCACGGCGTGGCCTCGTTCACGCAGTGCGGCGTCGAGTTGGGTCGGGGCGACGAAGGGGGGAGCGAGCGACATTGTCATGGCGGCATCATGCCGCGACTCGCCGGGTGGCCCCGGGCACGGGTCGACGTGTGCTTCAATTCGGCACCCCTTCACTCGAGGCCGCCTTGTTCCCGATTCGCGCTTTCTTCCGGTTTCTGTTGCTGGGTTCCCTCCTGCTCGGCGCGGCTCAGTCGCAATCCCAGAACCAGTCCCAGACCCAGACCCAGGGCGCACCTTCGGCCCCCGCCCTTGGCGCCCTGCCCGACACCGCGATGAAGGAGGTCCCGGTCGGCGCCGACTCCTTCGTCCGCAATGCGCCGCTCCCCACCTGGGCCGAGCCCCTGGCGCTGCCGCCCGCGGTCGCGTCCCAGCGGGCGTTGGTCGTGCGCCTGGACGACACCCAGCTGTGGGTGGCGGAGCGGCCCGTGGTGTTCGTGAACACCGCACGCCAGGCCAACGACCCGGGCGCGCTCGGCCCGTTGGGACAGATCTCGCTCGCCTTCGTTCCGCAATACCAGCGGCTGCTGCTGCACAAGGTCGCGATCCGGCGCGGTGAACAAACCATCGACCACACCGCGACCGTCCAGGTGCGCTTCTTGCAACGCGAAGTCGGCCTGGAGCAAGGGATCTACAGCGGCGTCATCACCGCCAACCTGCTGCTTCCCGACGTGCGGGTGGGCGACACGCTGCTCCTGCAGTACGCCATCGAAGGCGCCAATCCCATCCTCGGCCGACGATACGTGCAAGGGATCCCCTGGCAAACCACGGTGCCGGTGCAGATGCGCCGCGTCACGCTGATCGAGCCGGAGAACCGGGGCGTGCAGTGGCAGCTCAACACGGACGGTCCGCCGATCGCGCTCCAACCCGAGGTCACCGTGCGCGGCGGCCTGCGGCGGCTGCGCTTCGAAGCCCGCGACCTGCCTGCCCTCGAGCTCGAACCGGCGGTGCCGCGGGGCGCCGCGGTGTTGCCGTGGTTGCAGTTCAGCGAATTCGCCGATTGGGCCGAAGTGGCGCGCTGGGCCGACCCGCTTTTCCCGCCCGATGCCGATCTGCCGCCCGAGGCGGTCGCGCTGGTGCAGCGCTGGTTGCGCTTGCCCTCGGCTGCCGAGCAGGCGTCGCAGGCCTTGCAGTGGGTGCAAAACGAAATCCGCTATGTCTCGGTCTCGTTCGGCGAAAGTTCGCACCGGCCGCACTCGCCCGCCGAGGTTCTGCGGAATCGCTACGGCGATTGCAAGGACAAGTCGTTCCTCCTGATGCGCCTGCTGCAGTCGCTCGGGCTGCCCGCGCGCACCGTCCTGGCCTCCTTGTCCGCACCGCAAGGCCCGGCCCGGGGCCTGCCCTCGCCGCTGGCCTTCGACCACGCGGTGGTGGAGCTCGCGCTCGGCGGCCGCGCCTACGACCTGGATGCGACCCGGCTCGGCCAGCGGGGTGCCCTGGACCGCATGGGTCAAGGCCTGGAGGAGGCCAGCGTGCTGGTCGTTGACGGCAAGGCGACGACCGGTCTGAGCGTGGTCCGCTCGCCCAACCGACGCACCATCTTCCACAGCGAGCTCGACGAAAAATTCAAGCTCGAGGACTTCGATGCCGATGGCGAACTCGACTCGACCCAGCAGTGGAACGGCTTGCCCGCCGAAGTCGTGCGCCTGACGCTCGCCCGGCTCGACAAGGACCGCCTGCAGCAGACGCTGACCGCGGGGCTGCAGCAGCGCTACCCCGGGATCGCATCGATCGGGGCGCCCGAATTCACCGACGAGGTCGACCTCAATCGCCTCACCCTGCACGCGCGCTACAAGATCCCCAAGCTGGCCGCGCGGGTCGACGGCAACTGGGTGATGCGCTTCGTCCCCGCCAACCTGCAGGGGGCCGTCGCGAATCCCCCGAGCCCGACGCGGCGCCTGCCGCTGGCCGTGCCGGCGTTTCCGCTCGAGGTGAGCTACAGCGCCGAGATGCAGTGGCCGACGAGCGTTGCCGCGGTGTTCGATCCGAATACCGTGCACGTTGCCAACCGGGCGTTCAGCGCCGAAGTCGTGCGCAGCTTTCGGGGCAACGTGGCCAGGATCGCCCTGCGCTTCGAGTCGCTGGCCCCGGCCGTCGCCGCCGCCGATGTTCCCGCCATGGTGGCCGACGTCACCACCATCGACCGGGCCATCGGCGGCTCGATGGTGGTCGCGCCCGGAATGGTCAAGAAGAGCGGCGTGCTCGGGCTCGGTCGGCAAACCCTGCGCGACAGCCTGCTGGCGCGGGCGCAGAGCAGCGTGAACCGCACCAGCACGGCCATCGACGGTGGCCAGTTGAGCGGCGACGACCTGGCCCAGGCCCTGTGCGCGCGCGCCGAGGGGCAAATCCAGCTCGGGCGAACCGAGGCCGCGCAGCAGGACGCGCAGCGCGCGGTCAAGGAGGCGCCGACGCTGGCGCTCGCCTGGTTCTGCCTCGGCACGGCGGACTGGGCGCGTGGCGATTTCGCCGCCGCCGATGCCGATCTGGGCAAGGCGCTCGTGTTCGGGCAAAGCGCCTCCGATGTCTATTTTCGACGCGGCCAGGCGCGCTTTTTCGCGGGGCGGCTCGAAGCCGCCGAAGACGATTTCCGCAAGGCGGCGGCCGACCGCCCGGAATCGAGCGAGAAGCTCTATGCGCAGCTGTGGCAAGCCACCACGCTGCATCGGCTCGGCCGGCCGCTTCCCGCGGACCTCACGGCGCGTGCCGATCCGGGTGGGGCCTGGCCGCACCCGGCCTTGGCACTGTTCACCGGCGCGGCGACGCCCGAGGACGTCATGCAAAAGGTCGACCGCATGAGCGGCGACGAGCGCGAGCTCGCGGCCACGGAAGGCTGGTTCTACGTCGGCGAGTATCAGCTTCTCGCTCACCAGCCCGACAAAGCCAGGGAGGCGTTCGCCAGAGTTCGGGCGGCGGGCATCACGAGCTACATCGAATACGCGGCGGCGCAGTTCGAGTTGGAGCGCCTAGGACGGTGAGGGCTCTGCCGGTGCGGCCACCACCCGCACCCGCGCTCCGGTCAGGCTCACGACCTGTCCCGCGCGAATCTTGCAGGTCTTGCGCAGTTCGTCGCGCCCGTCGACCTGTACCAAGCCTTGCGCGACCATCTGCTTGGCGCCGCCCCCGCTGGGCGCGAGCCCGGTGACTTTGAGCAAGGCATCGAGCCCGATGTAGTCACCCCGCAGGGCGAACTCGATCGTGTTCACCGTGCCCCTCCCTGGAGCCCGAATTCGCGTGCCAGCAGCGCATAGGAGCGGCGCCGGACGAGGGGGTCGTGGGCCCAGGTGTTGATCACGATGTGGTCGAGCTGCAAATCCCGGGCGAGCGCACGAAGCTGCGCACCGACCTGTGGCGCGGACCCGACGAACGCCTTGGCGCGCATCGCCTCGATCGTCGGCCATTCGTCGGCGGTGAAGCCGCGCTGCAGGATCGCATCGGGCGCCTGCAACGGACCGAGCACACCGCGTGCCCGGTCGACGCGCCAACGCTCCCGGACGAGGGCCTGGTGGGTCGCCTCCTCGGCGGTGTCGGCGACCAGGGCCCACACGCACACCGTCGCTTGCGGCACGGGATGGCGCGGGCTCGGCCGGTACAAGCGCCGGTACAGGGCGAGCGCCTCGTCGGCACCCTCGCCGTCGACGAAGAAATAAGCATAGGCATACGGCAACCCCAGATGGGCCGCGAGCTGCGCGCCGTAGCTGGAGCTGCCCAGCACCCAGACTTCCGGCGCGAACGGCCCCCTCGGGTGCGCGGCGACGCCGCGATGCGAGGGCAGCGAAGTCCAGGCCTGCAGGTCGAGGACCTGCTCCGGAAAATCGTCGGCCGCGGCCTGGGCATTGGGGTTGAGTGCTCGCGCCGTGCGCATGTCCCCGCCCGGGGCCCGGCCCACTCCGAGATCGATGCGACCCGGTGCCAGCGCCTCCAGCACCCTGAACTGCTCGGCCACCTTGAGCGCGCTGTAGTGCGGCAACATGACTCCGGCGCTGCCGATGCGGATGCGCTCGGTGCGCGCCGCGATCGCCGCCATCAGGATTTCCGGCGCGCTGCCGACGATGGTCGGCAAGCCATGGTGCTCGCTGACCCAGAAGCGCTCGTAGCCGAGCGCTTCGCAGTGCTGAGCCAGTTCGAGCGTGTCGCGGATCGCCGCGTCTTCGGTGCTGCCGGCCAGGGAGACCGACTGGTCGAGAACGGAAAGCTTGAGCATCGCCGGTCAGCCTTGCGGGTGCGTGGGGTCGACCCAGCGGACCGCTTCGGGTTTCTCGACCGGCTCGAGGTCCAGATTGATCGCGACCGCCTCGCCGTCGCTGCGCACCAGCACGCATTCGAGCGCTTCGGTCGCGCTGGCGTTGATTTCCTGATGGGGAACGAAGGGGGGCACGTAGATGAAGTCGCCGGGGCCGGCTTCGGCGGTGAATTCCAGGGCCTCTCCCCAGCGCATCCGGGCCCGTCCCTTCACGACATAGATCACGCTTTCGAGCGCGCCATGGTGGTGGGCGCCGGTTTTCGCATCGGGGTGGATCCGGACCGTGCCCGCCCAGAGCTTTTGCGCCCCGACGCGTGCCAGGTCGATCGCCGCGCGGCGCTCCATGCCCGGGGTCTGGGGCGTGTTCGGGTCGAGCTGGTCACTGCCGACCACCCTCACGCCATCGTGCTTCCAGTCCATGGACCTCCCTCATATGCAGTGCTGGCGTCGATTTTGAACCACGCCGGCGTGGGCGGCGTCACAACACCTGGAGTATCCCTGGCCGCATGTTGCGGTCCTTTCGTGTACAGTCTCCCCCACAGTTATACGCAAGACAGTGGTTTTTAGAGTTTCTTCCCTAAAGCCGTCGCGGTCACCGGGTCACCGGTGCTGCGCGGCGGCGTCCATGAAGATCCCCCTGATCGTTTCTTGAGTGTCGCTGCATGCGCCGCATGTGCAGCGCATTATTTTTGAAATAGATAGGATAGTTTTCCATGACGACCCAAACCGGTACCGTGAAGTGGTTCAACGAGAGCAAGGGCTTCGGCTTCATCGCTCAAGACGCGGGCGGCGCTGACCTGTTCGCTCACTTCCGTGACATCCAGGGCAATGGCTTCAAGACGTTGCTCGAGAACCAGCGCGTTGAATTCGAAGTCAAGCAAGGACAAAAGGGCCTCCAGGCCGCCAACATCCGCGTGGTGTAAAGGCAGGGCCGCAGGGCCCTTCCGTTAAAAAGGCCGCGCTCATCCCGCGGCTTTTTTCATGTCCGCATCGGCGTCGCGTTCGCGACCCGACTCGAGTGGTGCGGATCTTAAGATCAGGCCGAAACGCCTCGACTCCAGGAACGCACATGAGCTCACTCGCCTCCCTCACCAACCATCAGATCCGCCTGAAGGCGCGACCCAACGGATTGCCGACCCGCGAGGGTTGGGAATTCACGACCGAGCCGGTGGTGGCGCCGCAAGAGGGTGGCGTGCTGATCAAGACGATCGCGATCTCGCTCGACCCCGCCATGCGCGGTTGGATGAACGAGGGCAAGAGCTACATCGCCCCGGTGGGACTCGGCGAGGTCATGCGTGCCGGCGGCATCGGCGAAGTCGTGGCCTCCAGAAATGCCGCTTTCGAACCCGGCGACCTCGTCGCCTGCACCCCGGGCGTCCAGGAATACGTGCTGGTGCCGGGCGATGACCTCAAGCGCGCCGGCGTCTTCAAGCTCGACGTCGGACTCGGCACGCCGACCCAATGGCTCAACGTCCTCGGGATGCCCGGCATGACGGCGTACTTCGGCCTGCTCGACGTCGGCATGCCGAAGCCGGGCCAGACCGTCGTGGTGTCGGGCGCGGCCGGTGCGGTCGGCCAAACCGTCGGACAACTCGCCAAGATCAAGGGTTGTCGCGTGGTCGGCATCGCCGGCGGCCCGGCCAAGTGCGAATGGGTGCAAAAGGAACTCGGCTTCGACGCCTGCATCGACTACAAGGCCGGCGACCTCAAGGCGGCGCTGCGCGACGCATGTCCCAAGGGGGTCGACATCTACTTCGACAACGTCGGTGGCGACATCCTCGACGCCGTACTGACCCGCCTCGCGCGCCACGCCCGCATCGTGATCTGCGGCGCGATCAGCCAATACAACAACACCACCCCGGTGCGCGGGCCGGCCAACTACCTGTCGCTGCTGGTCAACCGGGCGCGCATGGAAGGGATGGTCGTTTTCGACTACACCGACCGCTTCCCTCAGGCCATCGCCGAGCTGGCCGGCTATTTAAAGGACGGGCGCATGAAGAGCAAGGAAGACGTAGTGGTCGGCCTCCAGACTTTCCCCGAAACCCTGTTGAAGCTCTTCAACGGCGAGAATTTCGGCAAGCTCGTGCTTCAGATCGCCTGAAGGGCCCCACCCCGTTGGCCCGGGGCTTGTCGAAGGGCGGGCGACCGGGCACGCAGGTCGTCACCGACCCGCGGGGCTTCTCCCTCAAGCCGCCGCCGCAAGCCCCCGCTGGCGCAGCATCGGCTCGACTCTCGGAGCGCGGCCGCGGAACGCTTCGAACGCGGCGCCCGGCTCGATGGAATTGCCGGACGAATAGATGAACTGCCGCAACCGCCGGGCCACCGCCGGATCGAAGGGGTCGCCGGCTTCGCGAAAGGCATCGTAGCCGTCGGCGTCGAGCACCTCGGCCCACAGATACACGTAGTAGCCCGCAGCGTAGCCCGAACCGGCGAAGAGGTGCTGAAAGTGCGGCAGGCGGTGGTTGAGGCCGACCACGGCGGGTGCGCCCAGACGCTCCAGTTCGGCACGTTCGAATTCGCCGAGGTCAGGCGCTTGGGGGTCGGTGAGCGCGTGCGCGGCCATGTCGAGGAGTGCCGAGGCCGCGTAGCGCACGGTCTCGTACCCCTGGTTGAAGTAGCGCGCCTCGTGCAGCTTGGCGATCAGCGCATCCGGGATCGGCTCGCCTGTCTGATGGTGCAGGGCGTGGCGCTTGAGCACCTCCGGCTCGGCCAGCCAGTGCTCGAAGATCTGCGATGGCAGCTCGACGAAATCGCGCAGTACGCTCGTACCCGAGACACGTTCGTAGGTGACGTCCGAGAGCAAGCCGTGCAGGCCGTGCCCGAACTCATGGAACAAGGTGGTCGCGTCGTCGAAGCTCAGCAAGGTCGCCGACCCGGGGGCCCCTTTGGCGAAGTTGTTGTTGTTGACGATGATCGGAAGCGTCGGCACGCCGTCGGCCGCATGGCGCGACTGCTTGCGAAATGCACTCATCCACGCCCCGCTGCGCTTGGTGGCGCGCGCGAAATTGTCGTGCAGGAACAATCCGATGGCGTGCCCTCCCTCGGCACGCACCTCGTAGACCTTGACGTCGGAATGATAGGCCTGCAAGTCGGGCCGCATCGAGAAACTGAGGCCGAACAGGCGATGGGCACAGTCGAAGAGGGCCAGGACCATGCGGTCGAGCGGGAAGTAGGGCTTGATCGTGGCTTCGTCGAGATCGTAACGAGCCTGGCGCAATTTCTCGGCGTGGTAGCGCCAGTCCCAAGGCTCGAGCGGCACGGGCTGGCCTTGCGCGAGCGCGAGTGCCTCCAGCGCCGCCAGTTCATCGGCGGCGCGCGCCTTGGCCGGCCCCCAGACCTGCGTCAAAAGACGCTGGACCGCGGTCTGCCTGCCGGCCATGGTATCGGCCAGGGCGTAATCGGCGTAGCTCGCGTGGCCGTGCAGGCGCGCTTGTTCGTTGCGCAGGGACAGGATCTCCCGCGCGATCGGCCGGTTGTCGTGTTCACCCGGGTGCTCCCCCCGCGTCGTCCAGGCTCGCCAGGCCTGTTCGCGAAGATCGCGGCGGGTCGAAAAGGTCAGGAAGGGCACGATGTGCGAGCGCGACAGCGTGACCAGCAGGCCGTCTGCGATGCCGCGCTCGACCGCCGCCTGACGGGTCGCTTCACGCACGAATTCCGGCAACCCGGCCGCGTCGTCGTCGCCGCGCAGCACCAGGCGGTAGGCCGCCTCGTCGGCCAGGACGTTTTGCCCGAAGCGGGTCGTCAAGGCGGCCAGGCGTTCCATGATCTCGGCATAGCGCGTTTGCGCCGACGGCGACAGCCGGGCCCCGGCGCGGACGAAATCGAGGTGGTAGCGTTCGAGCACGCGGTTCTGTTCGGCGGACAGGCCGAGGCTCTCGCGCACACGGTGCAGCGCGTCGATGCGCGCGAACAAGCCCGCGTGCATCGATACCGCGCTCTCGTGCGCGGCCAGCAGGGGTGCCATGCGCCGTTCCACGGCCTGCAGGTCGGGCGATGTCTCGCTCGAGGTCAGATTGAAAAAGACCCCTTCGACCCGCGCCAGAATCCGGCCGCTGCGGTCGAGCGCGGCGACCGTGTTGTCGAAGGTGGCAGCGGCGGGATTCGCCGCGATCGCTTCGACCTCGTCGCGTTGCTGCTTCATCGCGACCGTGAAGGCGGGTTCGAAATGAGCCGCCTGCAGGGTGTCGAAAGGCGGCAGGCCAAAAGGCGTCGTCCAGGTCTGGAGCAGGGGATTGGCGATGGGATCGGACATGAGGTCTCGTCAGAACGATGGTTGGGGGCACGGCGACTCCCCGCCGGGAACCGCCCTCTATTTCCCTTTGCGGATCGCCGCTTCGTCTTCTTCGAAGTAACGGCGGTTGCTGCAGGCCTGGCTGAACTGGTCGTGGTCGATCTTGACCTGGTCGATCCCGGAATTGAATTTGTCGACCCGCGCCTGGTATTCGTCGATTTGCTGGTCGCGTGACTTGACCGCCTCGTTGTAGGCGGCGACGGCGTCGGCATTGCTGCGGTCGATGGTTTCGACGCGCGCCTTGAGGTCGTCGCCGATGCGCTGGATCTCGGTCTTGCGGTCGGCGATCGCGGCCTGTTCCTTGAGGAGTTCGGCGTCCCGTGCCTTGAGCGCATCTTCGCGCGCCAGGCACTTGCGAAGCTCCTCCTTGGACAGGAACGGGCCGCTGGCCTTGCCGCCGAATCCGGCCGCGGTCCGGGGAGCCGAGGCCTTCTCGGCGGGCTTGTCGACAGGCTTGTCCGCCGCGGCAGCCATCGTTGCCGCGAAGACGAAGAAGACGGGTAGGAAGCGGTTCGGCATGCGCATGGGGACAACGAGACGGGCTGCGGTGTCAGCCATCATGCCACCGGTTCGCGCATGGTCACGAACTCCTCCGCGGCCGTCGGGTGGATGCCCACCGTGCTGTCGAACAAGGCCTTGGTGGCGCCCGCCCGCAGCGCCACGGCAAAACCCTGCACGGTTTCGCCGGCTTCGGCCCCGACCATGTGCAGGCCGACCACGCGGTCGGTCGCGCCGTCGACGATCAGTTTCATCAGCGTGCGTTCGCTGCTGCCCGAAAGCGTATGACGCAGCGGTTTGAACTCGCTGCGGAAAATCCGCACGTCGGCATGCCGGGCGCGCGCCGCTTCCTCGGTCAGTCCCACCGTTCCGACGTTCGGGTGGGTGAAGACCGCGGTCGGGATCATCGCGTAGTCGACCTGGCGCTGACCGGCCCCATAGAGCCGGTCGACCAGCGCCATCGCTTCGGCCAGCGCGACCGGGGTGAGTTGAACCCGGGCGATGACGTCGCCGAGGGCGTGGATACCCGCCACGTTGCTGCCGTAGTGCGCATCGACGATCACCGCACCTTGCGGCGTCAACGCCACGCCGGCTTCCTCGAGCCCGAGCCCCTGGGTGTGGGGCAGTCGTCCGGTCGCGCAGAGCACCTGGTCGGCCAAGTACACGCTGCCGTCGGCAAATCCCACCCGCAGGCGGCTGCCGTCGCGCTCGATTCCGGTGATGGCGGCGCGCAGCTTCAGGTCGATGCCCTTCTTGCGCATTTCGTCGGCGACGAAGGCCGAGACGTCGGCGTCGAAGCCGCGCAAGATCTGCTCGCCCCGGTAGCACTGGGTCACCTGGGCGCCCAGCCCGCGGAAGATCGAGGCGAATTCGCACGCGATGTAGCCGCCGCCGACCACCAGCAGGTGCCCCGGGAACTCCGGCAGGTCGAAGATCTCGTTCGAGGTGATCGCCAGGTCCGCGCCGGGAATGTCGGGCAGCACCGGCCAGCCGCCGGTGGCCACGAGGATGTCGCGGCTGCGCCGGCGCACGGTCCCGATCTCGACTTCACCGACCCCGCAGATGCGCGCCCGACCTTGCAGGATCTCGACCCCCGCGTCGGTCAAGAGCTTGCGGTAGATGCCGTTCAAGCGGGTGATCTCGGCCGCGCGGTTGGCCTTGAGGGTGGGCCAGTCGAACCGGGGGACCGAACCGGTCCAGCCGTAGCCGTGCGCTTCCTCGAAGCCCTCGCCGTACTGCGCAGCGAAGCTGTAGAGCTTTTTCGGAACGCAGCCGACGTTGACGCAGGTGCCACCGAGGGGACCGGCTTCGGCCACCGCGACCCGGGCACCGCGTTGCGCGGCCATGCGCGCGGCGCGCACGCCCCCACTGCCGGCGCCGATGACGAAAAGGTCGAGGGGGGTTTCACTCATGGGACGGACGCCGGGGAAGGAGGAATCTCAGCAATGTACCTGGGCACGCGTGGACGCGTCGCGGACGCTCCAGGCCGGTCCCGGCGCGCCGCGCGAGCGGCATCGGCCCGTCAGGCCCTCGGCGCCAGCCAGCGCGCGAGCGTCTCGATCAATTGCAGCGGATCCGCGGGCTTGCGGATGTCGTCGTTCATGCCGGCCGCGCGGGCCCGGCTGCGATCGGACCACAGCCCGTCGGCGCTCAAAGCGATCACCGGCAAGACGTTCGAGTCGAACCGGGCGCGAATGGCGCGCCCGGTTTCAAAGCCGTCCGGGCCCGGCAGGCGGGTGTCCAACAGCACCGCGTCGAAGCGGTCGGACTCCAGCAGCGCGAGGGCTTGCCAGGCGTCGCGAGCCCAGACCGCCGCGACATCGGCGTCCACCAGACCATGGAGCACCAGTTCCGCCTCGATCGGGTTGTCGTCCACCAGCAGGACGCGCCGCCCGGCGACCGGCGTAGGCGCGTTTCCCGCATGTCCCGCGTTGCCGGGGGCGCCGGTCGCATCCGGGACCAGGCCGAGCGAGCCCATGCCGGACACGCGCAGGCACGCATCGACGAGACGCGCCGGTGTGACCGGTTCGAGCAGCAGGGCCCCGATGGCGAGCCCGCTGGCTTCGAGCCGAGGCATCAAGTCCGCGCGTGCGCCCGGAGCGGCGATCAATGCGAGCGGGCAGGCACCGTGCGCGGCCCGCACCAGCTGCTCGGCGCCAGCGACCGCATCCGCCGCGCGCATCTCGCTGCCGATCAGGACCGTGTCGTAGGGCCGCCTGGACTGGATCGCCAGGCGCACGGCACGCACGGCCTCACGAACGTGTCCGGCGGGGTCGGTGACGAGCCCCAGGCGCGCGGCCATGTCGAGCAACGGGCCGCGCGACGCCGAGCCACCGACCACCAACAGGCGCGCGCCGGCGAGCCGCCC
>JALYHO010000024.1 GCA_030776545.1 Pseudomonadota bacterium
GGTGCGGGGGCGAGGGCAGCCGCCGCGCCGGGGGAAGCGGACGGCGTTCTCCGGGAGGTGGCGGCCCCGCCGTAGTCGCGTGGGAGGAAAAGCGTGAAGACGCTGCCACGCCCAGGCGTGCTCTCGACCGTGATCCCGCCGCCCAGCAAGTGCGCCAGGTCGCGCGAGATCGACAGGCCCAGGCCCGTGCCCCCGTATTGCCGATGGGTGCTGCCGTCGGCCTGGCGAAAAGCGTCGAAGATCAAGGCCTGTTGCTCGGCGGGAATGCCGATGCCCGTGTCGTGTACCGCGAAGCGGACCTGTTCGGCGTCGCCAGCGACGCGGACCGAGACCTCGCCGGCCTGGGTGAACTTGAGCGCATTGGACAACAGGTTCTTCAGGATCTGGCCGAGCCGCTGTGGATCCGTGTCGAGACGGGCTGGCGCGCTCGGATCGACCGATGCCTGCAGCGTCACCCCCTTGTCGGCGGCGATCGGCAACAGGGCATCGACGAGCGATTGCACCGTGGCGGCGATGCCGACCGAGGTGATCTGCAGCTCGACCTTGCCCGCCTCGATCTTCGAGAGGTCGAGGATGTCGTTGATCAATACCAGGAGGTCGTTGCCCGCTGCCGCGATGGTCTGGGCAAACCTGACTTGCTCGGCGCTCAGATTGCCCGGTTTGTTGTCCGCCAGCAGGTTGGCGAGGATCAGCGTGGAGTTGAGCGGCGTGCGCAGCTCGTGGCTCATGTTGGCGAGGAACTCGCTCTTGTAGCGGTTGGCGCGTTCCAGCTCGGCCCCCTTGGCCGCGAGCACCGATTCGGAGCTGCGCAGTGCGTCGCGCTGGTTTTCAAGCAAGCGGGTATGTTCCTCGAGCTGAACGTTGTAGTGCTCGAGCTCGCTTTGCTGGGATTCGAGCTGGGTCTGCGATTCGCGCAACGCCCGGCTCTGCTCTTCGAGTTCTTCGTTGCTGACCCGCAGTTCTTCTTGCTGGGCTTGCAGTTCCTCGGACTGGCGCTGGGTCTCTTCTAGGAGGGACTCGAGGTGGTTGCGGTCACGGGACGAACGCACCGCGATGCCGAGCACCTCGGAGACCCGCGCCATGAGCTCCAGATCGCGCGCCAGCACGCGCCGCAAGAACCCGAGCTCGACGACGGCCAGCACCTCGCCCTCGAGCGCGGCGGGTGCCAGCAAAAGTTCTCTGGGGTGGGTCTGTCCGAGCTCGCCGCCCACCGACAGATAGTCGGCGGGAAGGTCGCGGACCACGCGCGGCGCGTTGTCCTTTGCGACCTGCCCGAGCAGACCGGCGCCGGGTTGCAGCCGTGCATGGCCGACCGGTACGGCAAACCCCGCGACCCGTTCGTAGCCTCCTGCGCGGTCGGCGACGTAGAGCACGCCCACGGGCGCATCGAGGGTGTCGGCAAGAAAGCGCAACAATTGGTCCCCCAGCACCTCGAGGCGTCGCTCCCCCTGCACCGCGGCGGCCAGTCCCGCCTGGCCGGCGCGCAGCCAGTTTTCGGTGGTGCGGATGCGGTGGTCGCGCACGGCCAGGAGGGCCGCCAGCACGATCAACGACACGAGCACCAGCGAGCCCACGCCCTGAATGCGCAGCGACAGGACGCTCGCGTCCTGCCACTCGTTTTGCGCGACCACGAGCCGGGCCTGCTCTTCGCGGGACATCTGCTCGACCAAGGCCCGGATCTGGTCCATCGCGAAACGACCGCGGTTGCCCTGAACGATCGCCAGCGCCGCCGCGCTGTCGCCGGCCCGGCGCAGCGCGATGGTCTCGGCAAGCTCGGCGAGCTTCTCGTCCGCCAACTGCTCGATCGTGGCGAGCCGGTCGAGTTCCTGCGGGTTGTCCGCGATCGAGTCACGCAGGCGTCGGAACTGCGACGGCAACGCGGCCCGGGCCGCCTCGTAGGGCCCGAGGTAGGGCTCCGCACCGGTCAACAAATAGCCGCGCTGACCGGTCTCGGCGTCTTTCAACCCGGAGAGCAAGGTCGCAGACTGTTGCAGGACCGACAGCGTACGCGTCACCCGGGCAATGCTCACGTTGCGCTGTTCGAGCGCGCGGTAGGACAGCGCCGTGATCAAAAACACCGCAGCCAGGGCCAGCAGGAACCCGCCCGCGGTCAACGGCGGCAGCAAGGCAAGCGAACGCCGCGCCTCGCTCGGGCGGCGGGTCAAACGGGGCGGCATGCGGTCATGGCAGGGGAGGCTGTGACACAGTTTTCCCAATGCTACCGCGCCCCCGGGGGTTCATTTCATCAACAAGAAAAGGGCGCCATGCCCGCGCCGTTGACCGGCATGTCGAGCAGTTCGCGTTGTCCTACCTCCGATCGCGACCGACTCACCTTTTCCCCCGCAAACCGTCGCGCCAACATCTCGCCATCAAGGAGGCAAGTCGTGCTGGCACAAGAAGAAGTGCGGGTCATCGTCGTCGATGACGCCGTGGACACAAGAGAGGCCACCGCCGCGGTGCTCAACGCCAGCGGTTATCTGACCCGCGAGGCCGCCGATTCGACCACGGCGCTCGGGTTGATACAACAATGGCTTCCGCACTGCGTCATCCTCGACATCGACATGCCCGGCATCGACGGCGTCGAGCTCGCGCGCCATATACGGGCCAACTACGGGGGCACCGTGACCTTGGTCGCGCTCAGCGGTTTCGACGCCTTCCATCCCCGGGTCAAGACAATTTCGGGGATCGTCGACCACGCCATGTGCAAGCCCTGCGATTTCCCGGAGCTGCTGGGCATACTGGAAGGGCTGCGACCGGTGCGCAAGCTCGCGTAACGGGCCTTTTGAACCAACTCGTGCCTGTTCATTGCCCGGGAGGAGACGGGCTGCTCAGCGCTGCTCGCCAGACCGGCAGGTGCTGCGGGTAGTCGCGCTGCAGCAAGTCGATCAGGCCCTCGCGCACGTGGCAGCGCAAGTCGAAGGCCTTGCCCGAATCGGCGGCGCTGACGAGCACGCGCAGTTCCATGGTGTGTTCGCCCGCGTCGGTGACCTGCAGGACGCAGAGCCGACCGTCCCAGTCCTTGCTGCTTTCACACAGGCGTCTGGCTTCGGCGCGCAGCGGCTCGAGGGGGGTGTGGAAATCGACCCGCAGGAAAACCGCGCCGATCAATTCGGCGCTGGCGCGGGTCCAGTTCTCGAACGGGTTTTCGATGAACCACTGCAAGGGGATGATGAGACGGCGCTGGTCCCAGATTCGAAGAACGACATAGGTGCCGGTGATTTCCTCGACGCGGCCCCATTCGCCTTTGACGATGAGGACGTCGTCGATGCGCAGCGGCTGTGCCAGGGCGATTTGCAGGCCGGCGATCAGGTTGCTGAAGAGCGGACGTGCGGCGATGCCCACCACCAGTCCGGCGACGCCGGCCGAGGCGAGCAGGCTGGCACCGATCTGGCGAGCGCCCGGAAACGTCATCAGGATCATGGCGGCGCCGGCCATGAAGATCATGACCATCACAGTGCGCGCCAGCACCCGGGCCTGCGTGATGATGCGGCGTGCGCGCAGGTTGTCCTCGCCCCCGTCGACCGGATGCCCGGCCACCACCCCTTCCGCGACGCCCCGCACGGCCGCGGCGAGCAGCCAGGTGATGGCCGCGATCAGCAGCACGCCATTGACGTGCTGAACGGTGTCGATGGCGCGCAGCTCGTCGGGGGCGGCGCGCCAGACCACTTGCAGCGCCAGCAGCGGCAGGCCGATACGCGCTGGCCAGCGCGTCCGACGCCCGATGGCCGGGATGATCAAGCCGCCGCGCGCCAGGCGCTTGATGAGCGCATGGCCGATCGATTGCGCGATCAGCGCGACGACGACGGCGACGAGGGCGGCCAGTAGCGTCTGCGGCCAGGCGAAGGT
>JALYHO010000025.1 GCA_030776545.1 Pseudomonadota bacterium
GCAGGACCCGGTGCGGGCGCTGGAGCAGGACCCGGTGCGGGACTCGGCGCGGGCGCAGGCGCCGGGGGCGCCACGCTCGGCAAGGGCGCGGGAGCGATCGTGATGGGAGGGGGACTCGCATCCTGGCTGGCCGGACCCGTACTCGCAGGAGCCGGTTGGCTCCCGGCAAGCGGCGGCAACTCATCCGAATTGCCCAGGCTCGCCGACGGCGGTGTCGGGCCGGAGACCGGCGCCGACAAGGCCGCATTCAAATAGCGGGTGACCCGGTCACCCGTGAGCGTCGCGGCGACCTGAGCGTTGGCGCCTGCATCGGATGATGCTGCGGCAACCAGCCGGGTCTGGGCACCGGCGTTGGCGGGCGTCACGACCAAGGACACCCGCACGCTCACGACGGGGCGGGTGCCGCGGGCGGGCGTATAGGCGCTCGACCCTTTGGGCACGTCGACGCAGCCCGCGTCGTTGCAGACCGCCACGCGGCCGGCCACCACGCCCACTTTCAGGCCGTTGTCCACTGCCGCGGTGTATTCGGTCCCTCGAATGCCGATCGTGCCCGCCGGAGCGTCGAGCCTGTAGTGGTCGACCCGGGGTTTGCCGATGCTGCCGCTGATGGTGCGCAGCGCGCCGCGGACGAGGCTCATGTAGCCACGCTCGTCGTCACCCGCCGGCCCGGCCAGATGGTAGTCATCGAGCCGCAGCAACGTCCCCTCCCTCAATGACATCAGCGCGCCGTCCACCATCCGGAGCTGGACACGGCCCTTGCCGGTCTCGATGGATTCGCCGGATTCGACCGCGCTGCCGCTTTTGGCCTCGCGAGCCTGGCCCGTGGCGGACAGCACGTGGGCATCGCCCGAAGCGAACATGACGGTGGCCGCGGGCGTGGCCATGGCCTGGCCGCTCAGGGCCAGAAGCGCCGCGAGCGCGAGTGCCGAGCGCGCGTGCCCCACCGGTGAGGGCGCGCCGCCGGGCGCTGCCGACGAAGTGACGAAGGTGGTCATGTGAACTCCCTGCGAACGGAAAGCTGGAAGACGCTGCGCGTGTAGTCGTAGAGCACCACGTTCGAGGCGGAACGGGTATAGCGGAACTGCGGCACGACTTCCCAGTGGTCGCGAACGCGCCACCGGAGACGGGCGGTCAGGTCGTCCTGCCGGTCCTCGCGCCCGAAGTCGAAGAGCGGTTCGGCACCGCCGTAGTGGCGCTTCTCGTGTTGCCACTCGAGCGCCAGGACGCACGTGTCGCCCGCGCTCTTCTCGACGCCGAGCCGCAGCCCCGCGGCGTGGTGACCGAAGTACTCGAAGCCGGCATGGCGGACGCGTTCGTCCGCCAGGTAGGTGCTGGCGAACACCAGCGCCCCCACGCTCGTGACATCACGCGCGTATCCCAGGCCGATCACCGAGCGATCGGTATTTCGGTCGGCCTGTCCGGGGAACTCCTGGCGCGACCACTGCATGAAGATGCTTGCTTGCGACACCGCGTCCATCTGGGTCTGCCACTGCGCGCTCGCGCCGTTGGCGGTGCGGTAGACACCCGCGCCCACCCACGCGGTGTTCGACTGCAGAGCCACGGTCTGGGCAGAGACCCCGGCGGTGTGCTTGAGCGCGACGGTCGTGTCGAGCAGGTCGGTGTTCATGTCATGAACCGTCCGGTTCATGTTGCCACGCAGGTTGGCGGCTGCGACCAACTTCCAGTCGGGGGTGAGCGCGAGTTGACCTTCGGCGCCACCCGCGACGCTCAGGAACCAGTCGTGCTGTTTCTGGCTTTCGGCCGAGGCACTGAACAGCAGGCCGCCGAACGCGGGGATCGCGAATTCACCCTGGTTGGCAGCACTGTTGACGTTGCTGTCGTAGCCTCCCCCGAGCTCGAGGTATCCCGAGAGTCTGACGCCAGGGGCGGGGGCGACCTGGTCGACCACGCCCAGGACCCGGTCGATGGCCGCGGCGACGTCCTTCGGCAGATCGGTGTGCCGGACCTGTTCCAGTTCGGCGCGCGCGCTGTCCGTCTCGCCTGCCGCCAGGTAGGCGCGTGCGAGCTCGGCGCGTGCCAATGCGTTGCCGGGCTCGACCGCCATGACGCGTTCGAGCGCGAAGATGGCACGCGTGAGGTGACCGGAATCGAGTGCCGCCACGCCCAGCAAATAGTCGTAGCGCGGGTCGCCTGCGCGCTGCGACTCCACCGCGGCCAGGCCGGCGTACGCCGCCGCCGGATCGTGTTGCCGCATCTGTTCCGCAGCCTGGTCCAGCAAGGGGTCCTGGGCCCTGGCGACGGCGCTCATGCACATGAGGGCGCCCACGGCAAAGACCTTGGAGAAAACGATGCCACGACGGGCCGAGCAGGAACGAGTGGGCAAGTGCGACCTCAATGGAGCATGCTGCGTCACGCCGACGCGTCTGTCTCTTCGGCGTCGGCGGCGCGCACCTGAGCGGAATGTTCAAGTATTTCCGCAAAGTCGTTAACATTTGCTCACGAATAGGCCCGGGCCTCGCGACCCGCTATCGCAAGTTCGCGAACTCGCCGAGAATCTTCCCTCCATGGCTTGCCACCCGATCCACAATTGAGCAGCTGACTTGTGAAGCCACTCGCTGTCCAACTTGGAATCGGTGCCCGGCTGGCGCTCTGCTTCGGGTGCATCCTTTTCCTGATGATGGCGGACGTCTGGCTGGCCGTCTCGAGCGCGCGCAACTCGCGTGAATCGATGCGCAGCTCCGTCGATACGTCCACCGGACGCGTCTCGCTCATCAGCGCGATGCGCAAGTCGCTCGAAAACGAGGACCGGCTCGCCCAGCGACTGGGCCTGGCCACAGACATCGACTCGGCCCGCCAGGACATGCGCCAGATCGACCAGGAGACGGCCGCGTATCGGGCCCTCGGAGCCCAATTTGCCGTGACTGCCGGGAGTGCCGAGGAGCGTGCGCTCCTCGACGAGTCCAAGACCGACGACCAGCGCGTCGACTCGGCCTACCAGTCGGCACGCGACAGCGTCGCCGGATTCAATCCCGGCATGGCAGCGCGCACTTTGAACCAGGACGTCGCACCGGTGCATGCGCGCTGGCTGCGGGCGCTGGATCGCCTGGCGGAACTGCAGACCTCACGCATCGCCTCCGAGATCGACGCCATGAGCGGCGACGCCGATCGCCTCGACCGGCTCACGCTGGCAGCCTCGGCAGTGGCCATCCTCGTCGCCTCCGGAATCGCTTGGTGGCTGACCAAAAGCATCACCGAGCCACTGCGTCAGGCGGTGGCCTTTGCCTCGGCAGTCGGCAGCGGAAATCTCGACGCGCCGCTGCCGCCCGCGTCCACCGATGAACCCGGCCTGCTGCTCATCGCCCTGAAAGAGATGGCCACCAAGCTGCAGGAGGCGCATGCCCAGATGCGGCGACTCGCCATCGAAGACGGCCTGACCGGGGCGTTCAATCGACGCCACCTCGACAACGTGCTTCAAACCGAGTGCGAACGCGCCGTGCGGGCCCAGCGCGGCACGCCGGTTGTCGGCAACGCGAGTCCGAAAGACCTGGCGCTGCTGATGATCGATGTCGATCTGTTCAAGACCTTCAACGACAAGTTCGGCCATCAGGCCGGCGACGCCTGCCTGATGGCGATTGCGCTCGCGATCAAGGCTGCCGGGTTGCGGCCCGGCGACCTGGTGGCCCGATACGGCGGGGAGGAGTTCGTCGTCGTGCTGCCCACTTGCGACCTCCAGGGCGCGGCGCGCGTGGCCGAGCGGATCCGTTGCCATGTCCAGTCCACGCCCATTCCCGTGTCCGACCGCGAGTCGACGACCGTCACGGTGAGCATCGGTGTGGCGTGCCTGCAAAGCGCGGGAAGCGGGGCGGGTGCACTGTTGCGCGCCGCCGACCAGGCCCTCTACGCCGCCAAGCACGGTGGCAGAAATCAGGTGTGCACGGCACGCCTGCTTCCCGGCGGCGACGACGCCGGGTTGCCCGTGCGCGTGAAGCCGGGCTCCACCCCGTCGCTGTCGTAGACGCACCGCGCCGGGGAGGTGGCGTCCGCGTCGCCGGATCAGCTGCGTACGCCACCGCACCGACTCCGCCCTCGCGACGAGGTTCAATGGCTCGATCGTCGAGCCGGCCACCGAGCCAGGCTCGCTGAACGCGAAGGCCCTATGAACACCCTCAATCCCATCACGTCGTTTCTCACCCTGCTGTTCATCCTCGGCGGCCTGGCCGTCGGGTATGGGGTGAACGGGATGCTGGCGGTGCCGTTCTTCCTCGCAGCGGTCCTCATTTCCTTGTCGCTGAAGATGGCCAACGTCTGGCAGAAGTTCGTCATTCTCAGGATGGGCAAGCTGCAAAGCGTCAAAGGGGCAGGGCTCTTTGCCATCATTCCGATCCTCGACAGCGTCGTCGCGGTGATCGACGAGCGCATCCAGACCACGGCATTCAACGCCGAACAGGCCCTCACCCGAGACACCGTCCCGGTCAACGTCGACGCCATCATTTTCTGGCACGTGCACGACGCCGAGAAGGCGGCCTTGAAGATCGCCAACTACCTCCAGGCCATCGACCGGGTGGCCCAGACCTCGCTGCGCGAAATGATCGGGTCGTCGATGCTGGCGGCGCTGCTGTCCGACCGCAAGGAAGCGGACGAGCAACTCAAGGACGAGATCGGCAAGAAGACCGCGCCGTGGGGCATCACGGTCAGTTCATTGGAGATCCGCGACGTGGCCATCCCGGTCGCCCTGCAGGATGCGATGTCGCGTCAGGCGCAGGCCGAACGCGAGAAGCAGGCGCGGGTGATCCTGGGTTCCGCCGAAGCGGCGATCGCCGGCAAGTTCGTCGAGGCTGCCGAAGTCTATGCCGGCCATCCGGTGGCGCTGCAGTTGCGCGCGATGAACATCATCTACGAGACCACCAAGGAGCGCGGGGCGACGATCCTCATGCCGAGTTCGATGGTGGACAGCCTCAATCCGTCGCCCGCGGTGTTGGCGTTCGCCATGGCAAGCAAGGAACCCCCTGTCGCGCCCGGACCCGCCGCGCCACGCGACCTGCCGATCTCGCGCGCGGTGAGCACTGCGGCACCTCCTGCCTCCGCGAAGAGTTCGTCCGCGTTCGAGACGGCCTGACTCCAGCCGCCCGGCGCGAGCGCCTGCCGGGTTCGCCGTCAGGCGAGATCCGGCGCCGCGGGGGATGGCGCGGCGTCGACCTCGTGCGTCGGGGTCGCCAAGAGCTTGTCCAGTGCCGTCAACAGGTCGTCGGACTGAACCGGCTTGACCAGGTGATCTTCGAAGCCGGCCAGCAGGGCCTGGGTTCGGTCGCTGGTCTGGCCGTATCCGGTCAGGGCTACCAAATGCATCGACCGGGTCCGGGGGTCGTTGCGTATGACCCGGGCAAAATCGTAGCCGCTCAGACCGGGAAGACCGATGTCGACCACCGCCGCGTCGAAATGCTCGTGTGCGAGGCGTTCGAGTGCCTCCTCGGCGCTGCGCGCGACCCCGACGACGTGGCCTGCCTCCGTGACCAACTGGGCCAGCGTCTGCACCGCGTCGTGGTTGTCGTCGATCATCAGCACCCGGGCGAAGCGCCGTGAATGCGCGGTCTCGGCTGGCGGTGCCTGGGTGGCAGCCAGCCCCTCGGTGAGCAGGGGGAGTCGGATGGTGAAGCAGCTGCCCTGGTCCGGGCCAGCGCTCTCGGCGCGAATGGAGCCGCCGTGCAGCTCGACCAGGTTCTTGGCGATCGCCAGCCCCAGCCCCAGGCCCCCGGCGGCCCGCTGCAACGTCTGCTCATCCTGGACGAAGCGTTCGAAGATGCGCGGCAGCAGGTCGGGGCGGATGCCGATGCCACGGTCCGACACCGCCAGGCACGCCCAGCCCGGTTCGAGGTCGATGCGAAGACCGACCCGCGTGTCGGCGGCCGAGAATTTGGCGGCGTTGATCAGCAGGTTCGTCACGGTCTGCGTGAGCCGCAGGAAATCGCCGCGAACATGGACCGGCTCGGCCGGGACGTCGACGTCGGGTTCGTGCGCGCGTTTCTCGAACGCCGGGTGCGTCAGTTCGACGCTGCGAGAAACGACCTGGCGGAGGTCGACGTCCTCGATCTGAAGCTTGACTTTGCCGGACGTGATTCGCGCGACATCCAGAAGGTCGTCGACCATGCGGGAAAGGTGCTTCACCTGCCGGTAGATGACTTCGCGTTCGTAGACCGCGGACTGGCCGTGGCGCCTCTTCATCAGTTCCAGCGCCGCCAGGATGGGGGCCAGCGGATTGCGCAGTTCGTGGCCGAGCATCGCCAGGAACTCGTCTTTCGCGACGCTGGCCAATTCCGCTTTCTGGACCGCAGCCCGCGATTCGGCCAGCAGTCGGACGTTGTCCAGCGTCATGGCGATTCGTTGACCGAGGTCGGCCACCAGCGCGGCGTCTTCTTCGGTGAAGCGCCGGCGCGACTCGGCCTGTATCGCCGCCAGCACGCCGATCACCCGTCCTCTGGCAACCAGCGGGACGACGCAGGCACTGTGGACGCGGGCAACCTGGATGAACTCGCGCAGGGCCGGGTCGCGTCCCGGGCCCTCGGCGAGTTGCTCCGCGTTGACCAGGAAGGTGCGGCCGGTGGCGACCACCCATGGGAAGGAACCGGGGGCGGCCGAACCGGAGACATGGCGGCTCACGAAGTCCGCGATGGCCCGCGAACGGTCAGGGTCGAAATGCCGCGTGAGCCTTCGTTCGAGTACGCCTGAACCGTCGAGCAAGTCGATGCGACAGAGATCGCATACCGCCGGCACGAGCAGCGCGCCGATCGACTCGAGCGTTTCGTCCTCCTCGAGGGAGCGGGCAAGCGCCGAGCTTGCGCCGGCCAGTACCGTCAGCCGCCGCCCGGCCTCTTGCGCCGCGGTACGAGCCGCCTGCTCGGCCGTCAGCAAGGTGTCGCGTTCGCGCTCACTGCCCGCGCGCAGTTCGGCCGCCGCCACCAGCGCGCTGGCGACCGCGTCGATCTCGACGATGTCCGACCTCGAAGGCGCGACCGGTTCGCCGCGTCCGAGTGCCGACGCGGCGTGCGTCAGGCGTTGCATGGGCAACGCGATGCGGCGGGCGAACAGCCAGGCGGACCCGCCAGCGAGGAGCAAGGAAAGCACCACACCGCTACCGAACTGGACGGCAGAACTGCGCTGCACCTGTGTCGTCGCCACGGCGGGAATGCCGAGCGCCACCGTCCAGTTCGTGGCGCCGACCCGGGCCAGCGCCGTGAGGGCTTCACCGCCCTCGATCGTCCTGGCCGCGCCGTAGACTTCGCTCGCGGTACCCATCGTCGACATGAGTCTGGACAGCGACGGTGTCGGCGCGGTGCCCTTGAGTTCCGGGGCGCGTGATCGTGCGATGCGCTGACGCTGCGAATCGAATACCGCGACCACCCAGTCGTCGGGCACTTGCTGACGCTTGACGACGCCGACCAGGGCTTCCGGTCGAAGCACGGCGGTCAACACGAAGCGCACCTCGCCATCGCGGATGACCGGGACGTAGACCGGGATCCCGGCGTCGTCCGGCCGGCCGGGAGTCAAGGCACCGATCTTGGCGGTCCGGGTGCGTATCACGTCGCTCACGCTCTCGTCATCCGCGGAAATCTGCGTTGCGGAAGCGGCGGTATTGGTATTGAGGACGACTTTGCCATCGCGCGCGAACAGCAGCAACGCCATCCATTCGGGATGCGACGTCAAGACGTGAACCGCCAATTCGCGCGCTTGCGCCGTCGGCTCGCCGTCCACGGGGGCCATGTCCTGGGTCAGGGCCAGCGACTGAAGTGCGGAGACGCTCAGACGCAGTTCATTGTCGATGGTCGCCGCCAACGCACGGCTCAGGCCGAGTGCGGACTGCTTCGTCTGTGCGCCTTGCTGACGGAGCAGCTCGCCGAGCGCCAAAGCCGAGACCAACGCGAGCGGCGCGATGGCCAGCACCGCCAGCCAGATCAAACGGTTGTAGAGTCGGGTGGCCGGCACAGACCGGGCTCCTTGGAGAAAGCAGTAGCGAACGCCAATTCCCTGGGTCGGGGTGGATCGACAGGGGAGGGTCCCCATGAATTATCCACTGCCCGGCCTGGGAACGCCGCGTCCCCGGGCGCGCCGTCCTCGGCGCCACGGCTTGCCGCATGATCGAAGCACCCTTGTTTTCCGGCGTCCTGTTCGCGCTGGCCGCTGGCCTGATGTGGGGCCTGGTGTTCGTCGGCCCGCTGCTGCTGCCCGAGTACCCAGCGACTTTGCAATCCTTCGGCCGCTACCTCGCGTTCGGCCTCATCGCGCTGCCGCTGGCCTGGCTCGATCGCGACAAGCTCGCGCGGCTCACGCGCGACGACTGGCTGGAGGCGGGCAAGCTCGCGCTGGTCGGCAATGTCCTCTACTACCTTTTTCTCGCCAGCGCCATCCAGCGCGCCGGCGGGCCGCTGCCGACGATGATCGTCGGCACCTTGCCGGTCGTGATCGCGATCGCTTCGAAGTTGCGCCGTCCACCGCCTGGTGCACGGCTGGAAGCGGCTGCCGCGTGGCGGCGCATGTTGCCATCGCTGGCGTCGATCGGGCTGGGCATCGTGCTGGTCAATCACGTCGAGGTCGGCCGTCTCAAGTCCGATCCGAACGCCGATCTTGCACGCTATGTCGTGGGTGGTTTGATGGCGGCCGGCGCTGTCGCGTGCTGGACCTGGTATCCCATTCGCAACGCGCAGTGGCTGCGCGCGCATCCGGATCGCAGTCCACGCGGCTGGGCGACCGCGCAGGGCTTGATGACGCTGCCGCTGGCGCTGCTCGGTTATGCGCTGACGTGGATCTGGTATGCGCTTGCTGGCAATCCTTACCCCATGCCCTTCGGCCCGCGCGCGGGCGACTTCCTGTTGCTGATGTTCGCCATCGGCTTGTTCGCGTCCTGGCTCGGCACGCTTTGCTGGAACGAGGCGAGCCAGCGGCTGCCGCCGGCCCTGGCAGGGCAGTTGATCGTGTTCGAGACGCTGGCCGCATTGAGCTATGCACTGGCGCTCCGCGGTCACGCACCTCGGCCCGAGACGCTGGTCGGCGTGGCCTTGCTGATCGTCGGGGTCGTGTGGGCGGTACGCACCCAGAAGGTGTGAACGAATCCGGCATGCCCGCGCAGGCCGGACCACGCCAGGCGGCATGATTTGTCGCAGCAGGTCAGCGGCGGCGTGGCTTCGCTTGCCGGGTCGGAATCGGCAAATCACCGAGTACGGTATCGACATAGTCGCGCACCGAATCGGCCTCGGGTTCCTGGAACGCGAACCGCTCGGACTTCGCGCCATGGCGCCAGTATGCGGTCAACGCAGCCGCGCTCAACAGCGCCAGGCCGCTGGCCGCAAAACCGGCCGAGCGCGTGGCCAGCATCAAGGTCGAGAAGCCACTGCCGGCGTAGACCACGGGAAGGCGTTTGTACAGAGCTTCGGGGATCCACATGGGTCAAGTGCGCGGTGCAGGTGTTTGATTCATTGGGCGTGATTCTCGTGGCGCCAGCGTTGCGCTCGAACCCCGCGTTCAGGGGCATTTCGCCCGGTCGGCTCGGCGCGTACCCACGCAACGCTCATCGGCAGGATGTGCTCGATCCGCTACATTGGACCTGCGCGCCCGATGCGCACATGCAAGAGCCAGAACTGAACTTCCTGCACAGTCGATCAACCTCTGAAGCGCCACCCCATGATCACCTGCCATCTTCGATACGTGCTCAATCCAGGCAAGATCAAGGAATTCGAACACTACGGCAAGTTGTGGATCCCGCTCGTGAGAAAGTTCGGGGGAATCCACCACGGCTACCTGCTCCCCTCGGAGGGGGCCAGCAACATCGCCCTGGCTTCGTTTTCCTTTCCCTCCCTGGCAGCGTACGAGGTCTACAGAACCCAGTCTTTCGACGATCCCGAGTGTCGCGCGGCCTTTTCGTACGCCGAGGAAACGAGTTGCTTTTCAAGCTATGAGCGCACGTTCTTTCGGCCCGTGTTCGAGTAAGGCGTCTTCGCAACGCGCCAAGGTTCTGCCTTGGCCTGATGGCGTTGTCGATGGAGTAGGGCGGTGAGGCTTGCATCGTTCAACGTCAACGGCGTCAAGGGGCGGCTGCCACGCCTTCTGGAGTGGCTGGAAGAAACCGAGCCCGACATCGCCTGTCTGCAGGAAATCAAGACCGGAGATGCCACCTTCCCTCATGAACCACTCGAGGGCGCCGGCTACCGGGTCATCTGGCACGGAATGCCGCGCCACCACGGAGTGGCCATCCTGTCTCGGGTGGGCGAGCCCGTCGAAGTGCGCCGAGGCCTGCCCGGCGACGGCTCGGATGGTCAGGCCCGCTACCTCGAAGCGGATGTGGCAGGCCTGCGCATCGCGTCGGTCTATCTGCCCAACGGGAACCCCGTCGGCAGCGACAACTGGGAATACAAGCTGCGCTGGTTCGAACGCTTCAACGCTCACGCCGCAGCGCTTGTCGCCGGCGTCCAGAATGTCATTCTCTGCGGCGACCTGAACGTCGTGCCGACGAACAGCGACATCTACAACGCCGGGTCATGGCGATTCGACGCGGTGCTCCAGCCGGAGACCCGCGCCCTTTGGAATGCGCTCGTCGCACAGGGCTGGACCGACGCTGCCAGGCACCTGCACCCGAGGGAGCGCCAAAGCCTCTACACGTTCTACGTCAACGACCAGGCCTTTCAAAGGAACGCTGGCTTTCGCATGGACTTCCACCTCTTGAGCCCGAGTTTGGTGCCCCACCTCGTGAAGTCGGTGGTCGACGGCCCGCACCGGGGCCGGCCGAAGGCCAGCGACCATGCACCGGTGTGGATCGAGCTCGATTGGGGTGGCGACCGCACGGGTGAGCGGACCGTCGGCGACCGCTAGGATTTCATCGCCGCCAGGAGCGCGTCCACCACCTGCTCGTTGCTCGGAGCGCCTCGGTATGACCACGAGACCCGATCACCGACGACGATTGCAAACATCGGCGAGCCGACCTTGCCCTTGAAGCTTTCGGAGATCGCGTCCCTGCTGGCGGCCAGCTCCGGCGGAAATTTGTCGGCGCCTGGGATCGGCGCCGGGATCTCCTTCTGTATCTCCACGAAACGCGCCGCCTTGAACGGTTCGGTCTCCTTCAGCTTGGGCAGGTCGAAGCGCTTCCAGTTTCGGCACGTCGGGCAGTTGGAAGCCCCGAAGTAGATCAAGGTGACCGTCGGTTTCGACGCCTGGTCGTCAGCTGCGACAGTGCTTCCGGCGATCCCGATCAGACCGAGAAAGCCAACTGCTCGTCGACGTGAGATGCTCATCTTCGCTCCCTGCGGGGTGGGGTCAATGTCGGGCCATTTCCCCTGACTGTCAAGCGCGCCCAGGCACTCGCGTCTGGGCGGGAAATGGCGCTCGCGTGCCCTTGCCCCGGTCGGAACCTTGCCGCACGAAAAAGACGATCGCCCCGAAGACGTTTATGCTGGGCAGCGAGGCGAACGCGGCGTTCGTCGAACCTACGCACGAGGAAAACGACACATCATGCGCAACCATCCTCTCGGACGCACCGGGCTTTTCGTCTCCGAACTCTGCCTGGGCACGATGACCTTTGGCGGCAGCGGTGGCATCTGGGGCCAGATCGGCAACCTCCAGCAGGCCGACGCGGAGCGGCTCGTCGGCCAGGCCATCGATGCCGGCGTCAACTTCATCGACACGGCCGACGTCTACGCGGGCGGCGTCTCCGAGCAGATCACAGGGCAGGCGCTGAAAAACCTGAAGACGCCGCGCGACAGCGTGGTCGTGGCGACCAAGGTCTTCGGCGACACCGGCCCGGGGCCGAACACGCGTGGCGCGTCCCGCAGCCATATCCTCGACGGCGTGAAGGCCAGCCTGAAGCGCCTGCAGCTCGACCACATCGACCTGTACCAGATCCACGGTTTCGACCCGGCGACGCCGATCGAGGAAACCGTGCGCGCGCTCGACCAGTTGGTGCGGCACGGCCATGTACGGTATGTGGGCGTGTCCAACTGGGCGGCCTGGCAGATCGTCAAGGCGCTCGGCATTTCCGAGCGGCTGGGCCTCTCGCGCTTCGAATCGCTGCAGGCGTACTACACGCTGGCCGGGCGCGATCTGGAGCGTGAACTGATCCCCATGCTCAAGAGCGAAGGCTTGGGACTGATGGTGTGGAGCCCGCTGGCCGGCGGTCTTCTGAGCGGCAAGTACGGCCGTGGGGAGCGGCCGGCCGAAGCAGGCAGCCGCCGCGCGAGCTTCGACTTTCCACCGGTGGACCGCGAACGGGCCGACGATTGCATCGACGCGATGCGGCCGATCGCCCAGGGGCACGGGGTGTCGGTGGCGCAGGTCGCGCTCGCCTGGCTGCTCCACCAGCCACAGGTCACCAGCGTGATCGTGGGTGCCAAGCGGCCCGAGCAGTTGGCGGACAACCTCGGTGCGACGCAGCTCTCGCTGAGCGCCGGCGAGCTCTCGACCCTGAACGAGGCCAGTCGGTTGGTGGCCGAGTACCCGGGCTGGATGTTCGAACGCCAGGGCGAGTTCCGGCGCAAGCAGCTGGTCGATTCGCAGCGGTCCTGATCCGGGACGCACGCCCCGTGTGCCCGTTCTGGTGACGACAACGAGCGACCGAGCCAACACATGACCGACCGCCTCGAGACGCTTGCCGAGATCGAAACTGCGCTCTGGAACGAGCTCGTGACCGCCGCGAGCGACAAGGCACACGCCTGGCGTACCCCGGTTCTGGCCACGGTCAACGGAGACGCAGCCGACGCGCGCGTGGTCGTCCTGCGGGAAGCGGCCCAGAGCGAACGGCAGCTCGTGTTCTACACGGACGAACGGGCCGCCAAGGTGTCGCAGCTGTCGACCCATCCGCGCGGCACGGTCGTGATGTGGTCGCGTGCGCTCGGCTGGCAACTTCGTTGCCAGGTGCGACTGACGGTGGAGACGTCGGGCCTCGCGGCCAGCTCGCGTTGGGCAAAAATCAGTCTGACCCCGGCGGCCCAGGAATACCTTTGCGCCGTGCCACCGGGAACGGCCTTGGCCGACACGGCGTACCCGAACAGCGGCGCCGTGCTGCGCGACTATTTCGCAGTCATCGATGCACAGATCGACTGCCTGGACTGGCTCGAACTGCGCCGCGAGGGCAACCGCCGCGCGATCTTCGACGCTCGGGGTGCGCGCTGGGTTCAGCCCTGAAGCGACCGTTGGGTCTTACGGGCCGGGCCGCTGGTCCGTCGAGGGTTTCTGCCACAGATTGACGCCGCCGTCGACCGCGTGCTGGTCGATTGCCGCCAGTTCGCCAGGCGAAAAATCGAGCCGCTGCATCGCGCCGGCAAGATCGACGAGTTGCGCTGGGCGACTCGCGCCGATCAACGCCGACGTGACGCGCGAGTCGCGCAGCACCCAGGCGATGGCCATCTGCGCGAGCGTCTGGCCACGTGCCTGGGCGAGGTCGTTCAGGGCGCGCACATGGGCCAGGTTGCGCGGGCTGAGGTGCTCAGACTTGAACGAGCCGCCGCCGGGCCGGTTGATGCGGGCGTCGGCAGGAACACCGTTCAGGTACTTGTCGGTCAGCAGACCCTGCGCCAGCGCGCTGAAAGCGATGCAGCCCATGCCGGTTTCCTGCAGCGCGTCGAGGAGGTCTTCTTCGATCCATCGATTGAGCAGGCTGTAGGACGGCTGATGGATGAGGGCAGGGACGCCGAGCGACCTGAGCATGCTCGCGGCCTCCCGCGTCTTGCCGGCCGAATAGCTGCTGACGCCGACGTAAAGCGCCTTGCCTTGTTTCACGGCCGAGGCGAGCGCGCCCATCGTCTCCTCGAGCGGCGTGTCCGGATCGAAGCGGTGCGAGTAGAAGATGTCGACGTAGTCCAGCCCCATGCGCCCGAGGCTCTGGTCGAGGCTCGCGAGGACGTATTTCCGCGACCCCCCGCCCTGGCCGTACGGCCCCGGCCACATGTCCCAACCGGCCTTGCTCGAGATGATCAGCTCGTCGCGATAGGGTCGGAAATCACGCCGCAGGTGTGCGCCGAAATTGATCTCTGCGCTTCCGTAAGGCGGCCCGTAATTATTGGCCAGGTCGAAGTGGGTGATGCCGAGATCGAAGGCGGTGCGAAGGATGGCGCGCTGGGTGTCGATCGGCGTCGCGTCGCCGAAGTTGTGCCACAGCCCGAGCGAGATGGCAGGCAGTCGCAGACCGCTGTGACCGCACGGCCGGTAGGGCATGCGGCCGTCGTAGCGTTGGGTTTCGGCGGTGTAGGTCATCGCGGGCGACGGTTGTGAGAGCCAAGCCATTCTGGCACTGGTGGCGCCGGTGCGTGCGGCGGCCAGGGTCGGATGGGCAGCGGTGGCGCGACCGAGGCGTCGAACGAAGGCCACCCGCCCCCCGACTGCGCTACCGCCCTCGTCCGGTGTCGATCGAGATCTCGCCGCGACGGTCGGCGGCGAGATCTCGATGAGCCGCTCCCGCCCGGCAGGTCTTCACGGGTCGAAACTGAAGCGAACGCCCGTCATCGTTCCGGAAACGTGCTCGATGAGCGTCACGCCGTCGTCTGCGTATTGGTCGATGCCCACCGTGCCGGTGAATCGATCACCTTTGCGGTTCAGCTGTATGGTCTCCGTGAACTTTCCCGGCCCCAAGTACTTGGCGGTCGGCGAAGGGGGCGTCGAATCGGAACTGACCCACGCCAGCGCCAGGTGCTTGACTTGGTAGGTCCGCTCACCGGTCTGTCTCCAGATGCCCATGCAGACATCGCCCGTGCTGGGCGGGCGGCTTCCTGAAATCTGGAACTCGGTGCCGTCGCTGTGATACTGGATGGTCGCGAAGTCGAGCAGGACGCCGAATGGAATCGGACCCGGGTAGGAGTTGCCGTCGGACGTGACGGTGACGTTCCACATTCCAACCAGCCCGGCGTCTTCCCGGTCCGAGTCGCTCACACGGATCAGATCGGCGGCATCGAACGCCGCTC
>JALYHO010000026.1 GCA_030776545.1 Pseudomonadota bacterium
GGCCGACGCCGCTGCGGGTGATGCGGCTCACGTTGCGGCACACCGTCGGGACCAGGATGCACTGGCCGCTTTCGCAATAGACCAGACCGCGTTCCTGCATCTGCGGGGTCCACGATGTACGCGTGACGGAGTGGCACAGCTGGCGGGTGCCGAAGTGCATGTCGGTGATGGTCTTGCCGTAGTCGTAGCCGCCGCGGCCCTCGATGCTGTCGCGCCGGATGCTCACCAGGTCGTCGTAGTCACGCCGTTCCATCCGCGCTTTGAGCCTGGCACGGACATCGGCGGGGATGTCGCGATAGCGATCGACGGCAGCCACCAGCTCGCCCATGAACGGGTCCACGCCCGGGTGGTCCCAACTGCAGTTGGCCACCACCACGGTCGCCGGCATCGCATCGGCCGTGGTTGCACCGTTTGCCGCCGCGGCGTGGGCGCACGAGAACGGCGCGCCGACACAGCAGGCGAAAACCAGCAACAAGGAGCGAAGGAGCGCGGACATGAAAGGAAGGTGGATCAGCAAGTGAGCCAATGTAACCCCTCCCCCCCGGTGGCCCGCGCCGGTTTGTGGTTGTTCCCCCTCAACCCGGGCGGCTGTTCCACCACGTACGCGACCGGCTCGTGAAATTCGCACGGGACCGTGTGTCGCCGACGCATCGACAGACAGACCCTTGGGCGGGCATGGCTTTCTACGAGGCGGCTCAGGTCAGGCACGATTTTGCCGATAGCTCGCCATGCTTACGCCGTCTTCGCACCGAATCCGGACCGGGGGGACCCGCATCGCGGGCGTCTTCCTGTCGTCGTTGTTGCTGGTGGGCCATGGCGCGGGCGCCGAATGCGGCAATCCGCCGGCGATCGACGCCACGCTGCAACGTCTCAATGTCGAACGCGCCCAGGGCGTCCCGTGCCATCGCGCCGGAACCGACGGCCCGGCTGGGCCCCTGCGCTGGAGCACGGGACTGGCCGCGGTGGCACAAGCGTCGGCGCAAGACATGGCCCAGCGCGGCCAACTCGGCCACCGCAACAGCGCCGGCGACACCTTGCATACCCGCCTGCTGGCCAACGGCTACCGCTTCAGCATGGCGGTGGAAAACATCGGCGTCGGTTTCGACTCTGCCGACAGCGCGATCGATGCCTGGTTGGCGAGCGGCACCCATTGCGCCAACCTGATGAACGCATCGGTGGTCGAATTCGGGCTGGCGTGCAGCGACGCGGGCCCCGACACGCAGGACCGGTACTGGACCCTGGTGCTCGGGACGCCGCCGCTGATCGAGGTCGCGGCGGCGTCGAGCCGCCGTCCCTAGGCAAGCTGTCACCGCGGCCCGGCACGCAAGGCGCGGGCGCTTTCCTGGACCATGCTCTGCACGTTGCGGGTCTGGGCATAGATGCTGCGCAGATGGCTTGCGTGGTTGCCGGCGCGGGCCGCGCAACGCTCGATCTCCTCCAGGCCTTGCAAGCCTTGCAGCACCGCACCGTGCGGCTCGACGTGCCGCAGCGTGGCGAGGATGTCTTCGCGGATGCTCCGGCTTTCGCGCGTCTTGGGGTCCACCATGGTGCCGTCGAGACCGAATCGACAGGCTTGGAAACGGTTGAAGGTGTAGACCAGGTAGTCGTCTTCTTCCGGGGCGGGTTCGATTCGTTCCAGCAAGCGGCGGCAGATCGCCTGGAGGTAGCTCGCCAGCGCGGCCGCGCGCTCGACCGTCAAGGGCGTGTCGCAGACCCGAAGCTCGATGGTGCCGTACTCGGGCTTGGGACGGATGTCCCAGTAGAAATCCTTCATCGACCTGACGACGCCGGTGGCCTCCATTTTCGTGAAATAGCCGCCCGCGAAATCGTCCCAGCGCAAGGTGAAGGGGGCGCGGCCGCTCAACGGGAAGGCGAACACCGAATTGAGGCGGGCTGAATCGAACAGGGTGTCGACGCCCTGGAAGAACGGCGACGAGGCACTGAGCGCGATGAAATGCGGCACGTAGCGGCTGAGCGAATGCAGCAGGAACAGGGCGTCGTCGCCCGACGCGCACCCGACGTGCACATGCTGACCGAACACGGTGAACTGTTTGGCGAGGTAGCCGTAGAGCTGCGACAGTTGCTGATAGCGCGGTTTTTCGAAGACCCGTTGCTCCGACCAGCGCTGAAACGGATGCGTGCCGCCGCCGGCGATGTCGAGGTTGAGCCGGTCGCACGCGCTGACCAGGGTGTCGCGCATGCCCCGCAGCTCGGCCAGCAAGGGCGCATGGGTGGTCTGGATGCCACTGGCGATCTCGATCATGCTTTGCGTCATTTCGGGCGTGACGGTGCCGGGAAACGGCTTGCGCGAAAGCAACTCGAGAAGATCGTTGGCGCCCGAGGTGAGATCGAAGTCGACGGTGTTGACCAGCTGGAGCTCGAGTTCGACCCCGAGCGACAGGGCCTCCGAGCGCGCGAACGGACCGAGCGGCATTCAGTGTTCCTCCGGGTGGGATTCGCCGGCGAGCATCAGGGCACGTTGGGTGGCCAGGGGGCCCAGCACGTCGATGAGGACGAGCAGGCCGGCGATCACCGGCAGGCTGTCGCGCGCCAGGTCGAAGCCGGTGAGGCGGCTTTCTTCCAGCAGCAGCAGCGCGAAGGCCGCCATCGGCATCAGCGCGACGCCGGTCAAGGCACCTTTGCGCCAGGTGGTGCCGCTGGCGCGGGCGATGGCGAGGTTCACCAGCACGTGCACGGCGCTTCGGCCGAGCAGCACGGCGCCGCCGATCACCAGGCCGTTCCAGAAGCCGTTCCAGGACAGCAGGCTGCCGATGAAGACGAACAGGAACACGGTCAGGACGTCGCCCAGGGCGCCGAAATTGCGCTGGGCATGGCTGAGCATGATGCGGCGCCCGCGGGTGACGACGCCGAAGGCCAACGCAGCCAGCAAGGGCGAGAGGTGCAGGCTCTCGGCCGCGCCGGTCAGGAGCACGGTGAGGAAGGCGAACGTCACCGTCGTGCTTTCGCCGCTGGTGGCGAGCCGGTTGAGCAGGGGCGCGACATAGCCGACCAGCGCCCCCGCGAGCATCGAGAGGCAGATGACATAGAGGCTTTCGAAGGCCGCTTTCGCCAGGTTGCCGCTGGTCTCGATGTGCCAGTAGCCGACCACCAGCTTGAAGACCAGCACCGCCACCAGGCAGTCGAGGGCACACAGGTGCAGCAGCCGCTCGGTGACCTGGCCGGCGCTGCGCAGTTCGTGCGTGACACGCATGATGGCCGCCGGCGAGCTGGCCACGCAAAGCGAAGCGAGCACCAGGCGTTGATCGAGCGGCACGCCGAAACCGGTGGCGACCCAGAACACGGCCGCGAAGGTCAATCCCGATTGCAGCAGCGCAGCGGCGAGCACCCAGGGGTTGTGGCGGAACCAGGGCGGGTTGATGCGATAGCCCAGCTCGAACAGCGTGAGTCCGAGCGCGACCTGGGCGAGAAAGCCGAGCGCCCCGGGCGGGCCCACGCTCTGCGACAAACCGGTGCTGCCGAACAGCAGCCCGACGACCGCATAGGCGCACACGCGCGGCAGCTTCCAGTGCTTGCTGACCCATTCGCCGGCGAGCCAGGCGGCGAGCAGCATCAGGGGCCACCCGACGAGGGGGCGGAGAAGGTCGAGATTCATTCGGGGTGCGGGATCTTTGTGATGTTGAAGGCGAATGGTCGGCCGACGCCTACAACGCGAAGAGGCATTCTCTCGGCGGAATCACCGGGCGACGCTTCGTGAACACATTACATTTGTAGCAATATAATTTTTCGATAGAACGCGATGCAAGGCGTGCCCGAGCACCCCCCCGGGGACCCGACGTCTTCCCGTACGCGTCGGTCGAGCCGCGTGAGCTGGCGTCGGCCCGGTGCCGCGTCACGGGAGCGGCTGACCCCTTCGGCGTGGCCCGGCCGCCCCTCTCACCCCTCACGTCAAAGGAGTATTCGACCGATGAAACGCCTGTCCCTTGCGCTCACCTTCCTGGCCGCAGCCACGTTGGCCGCCTGCAGCAGCACGCCGCTTGCGCCCCCGACCGCCGCGGCCCAGACCGCACCACCGACCTCGTCCGCTCAGGGTCCGTCAACCGCCCAAAGCAGTGTCGCGACCGTCACCCTCGACCCCCTGGACGATCCGAAGAGCGAACTCGCCGCGCGCAGCGTCTACTTCGCCTACGACGATTTCTCGATCGATCCGAAGTATCAACCCCTGGTGCAGGCCCACGGCCGCTTCCTGGAAGGCCACCCCCAGGTCCAGGTTCGCGTCGAAGGCAACACCGACGAGCGCGGATCGCGCGAATACAACCTCGCGCTCGGCGACAAGCGGGCCCAGATCGTCGCCAGGCAGCTGCAGGTGATGGGCGCCAAGTCCGGTCAGGTCGAGGCCGTGAGCTATGGCGCGGAGCGTCCGAAAAACGACGGCCACGACGAGAGCGCCTGGGCCGAGAACCGCCGCGCCGACATCCGCTACGTGAAGCGCTGAGCGCCGACGCGACGGCCGCCGCCCGCGGCGTCGCTTGGCCCAGACGATAAAAAGGCCGGTGCGAGCACCGGCCTTTTTATGCGGAAAACGCGCCTGTCAGCTCAGGTGCGCATTGATCAGCTTGGTCATCTCGAACATCGAGACCTGGCCCTTCTTGAAGATTTCCTTCAGTTTGGCGTCGGCGTTGATCATCGTCTTCTTGGCCGCGTCCTGCAGCTTGTTGGCCTTGATGTACTCCCAGACCTTCTTCGTCACCTCGGTCCGCGGCACCGGCTTGGCGCCGATGATCGCGGCCAGCGCTGCACTCGGCGTCATCGCCTTCATGAACGCCGCGTTGGGAGTGCGCTTCTTGGCCGGCGCTGCGGCCTTCTTGGCGACAGCGGCTTTTTTCGCCGGAGCCGCCGTCTTCGCCGTGGCCGCCTTCTTGGCCGGGGCCTTCTTCGCTGCCGTAGCAGTCTTCTTCGCCGGTGCCGCTTTTTTCGCGGGTGCCGCTTTCTTCGCAGTTGCCATGTTGATTCTCTCCATCAAGAGTTGTTGATGTGCCCGGGATGGGCGAGAGCCGCGTGGACTCTCATTTCTCCATAGCACCG
>JALYHO010000027.1 GCA_030776545.1 Pseudomonadota bacterium
CTCGGGTGCCGGGCGCCGCGCCGGCGGGGCCACAACGCCGGCGCTTGCGGACCGGAACGCGACGCGCGCGGCTTCCCATCCGGGCAGGCTCGGCGCCCAGAACGCCAGGCCTTCGAGATAGGCAGTCGCGCTCACGACCCCTCCCCCCGCGCGAACACCAGCACGCAATTGGTGCCGCCGAAGCCGAACGAATTGCTGAGCGCGATGCGCACCTGGCCGCGAGCCGGCTGCAATCGGATCTGGGGCCCGCAGACCGGGTCGAGGGCCAGGCTGTTGACGGTGCCCGGCATCCGTCCGGTTTCCAGTGCGAGCAGGCTGAATGCCGCTTCGAGGATACCGGCCGTACCCAGCGTGTGGCCGGTGTAGCCCTTGGTCGAACTGGCGTGGGTCCGGGCGGGAAATCGCCGCGCGACCAGAGCCGCTTCGACCGCGTCGTTTTTCTGGCTGGCGGTGCCGTGCAAGTTGACGTGGTCCACCGCGGCGGCGTCGATGCCGGCGCGCGCCAGGGCGTCGTCGAGCGCCCGCTCCGCGCCGAGGCCCTGGGGGTCAGGACTCGACATGTGATGCGCATCGCTCGATTCGCCGTGACCGATCAATTGCAACCGGCCCGGGCCTCGTTCGAGCAGCGCGTAGCCCGCCGCTTCGCCCAGGTTGATGCCCCGGCGCGCCGGGTCGAACGGGCGGCAGGCCTCGGGCGAGACGAGTTGCAAGGCGTTGAACCCGAACAGCACGTTACCGCAGAGCGTGTCGGTGCCGCCGACCACCGCGGCGTCGACCAGACCGAGCCGCAGCATGCGTTCCGCCGCAGCGAAGGCCTTGGCGCTGGACGAGCAGGCGGTGGACACGGTGACGCACGGCCCTTCGAGATCCAGCACCTCCTGAACGAACATGCCGAGAGAATGCAGCGTGTGCAACCGGGCACCGCGCCGCTCGACGGGGAAACGCCCGTCGCCGTCCAGGGCCCGATACGCCTCCTCGGTGGCGCCGATGCTGGAGGTCGACGTGCCGACGACGACCGCCACCCGGCCGGCGCCGTGCCGCGCGCGTGCCGCCGCCACGGCGGCAATGAAATCGTCCGCGTGCAGCCCCGACCAGGCGAGGCGGTGGTTGCGGCAGTCCCAGCGGCGCAGCGCGCTCGGCAAGGGCTGGTCCAGGCCGGCGACGCGGCCGACCCAGGTACGAAGGGGATCGACCCCGAAATCGTTGGCGACCAGGCCGCTGCGTTGCGCGTCGACGGCCTCCAGCATGGCGCTGCGACCGCTGCCGACCGCCGATGTGGCGGTGTAGGCCACGACGTGGACCGGGGCGATTCTTTCAGGCAAACGCGAGGTCTCCATGCAGAACCCGAGTCTATCGGATCACCGCGCCAACCACCGGGAACCGCCCGCCGATACACTCGAGCGTTGACGTATACGTCAATCAACGGACACCGCGCGACACTCCCGGGGTCCGGCCCAGGAGACCCCATGACCGATTTGTCCGCCGAATTCCAGGCGCTCGCCACCTACCGGCCGGCCCACAAGGTCCGATTCGTGACCGCCGCGAGCCTTTTCGACGGACACGACGCCGCGATCAACATCATGCGTCGCATCCTGCAGGGCATGGGGGCCGAGGTCATCCATCTCGGCCACAACCGGTCGGTCGACGAGGTCGTGACCGCCGCCTTGCAGGAGGACGTGCAGGGCATCGCGATCAGCTCCTACCAGGGCGGCCATGTCGAATACTTCAAATACATGGTCGACCTGCTGCGCTCGCGCGGCGGAGAACACATCCAGGTCTTCGGCGGCGGCGGCGGGGTGATCGTGCCGAGCGAAATCGCCGAACTGCAGAACTACGGCGTGACCCGCATCTACAGCCCGGAAGACGGCCAGCGCATGGGCCTGGCGGGCATGATCGGGGAGATGGTGATGCGCTGCGACCGGGACCTCTCGGCCGACGCGGCGCGCGACCTCACGGCGCTGCGGGGCGGCTCCGAATCCCACTGGCGCGCCCTCGCCCAGTTGATCACGGCGCTTGAAAACAAGGCGGTCGACGCCGACTTCCTGGCCTGCCTCCACGCGGCGGCGGCAGGCACACCGACGCCGGTCCTCGGCATCACCGGCACCGGGGGCGCGGGCAAGTCGAGCCTGACCGACGAGCTGATCCGGCGTTTGCGCCTGGACCAGCGCGACCGGCTGCACATCGCGGTGATCTCGATCGATCCGAGCCGGCGCAAGAGCGGCGGGGCCTTGCTGGGCGACCGCATCCGCATGAACGCGATCGCGCCCTGGCACGACGGCGCCCGGGTCTACATGCGCTCGCTGGCGACGCGCGACTTCGGCAGCGAGATCAGCAGGGCCCTGCCCGACGTCCTGGCGGCCACCCGGGTGGCCGGGTTCGACCTGATCATCGTGGAGACCTCAGGGATCGGCCAAGGCGACGCCGCGATCGTCCCGCTGGTGGACGTCCCGCTCTATGTGATGACGCCCGAATTCGGCGCCGCCAGCCAACTCGAGAAAATCGACATGCTCGACTTCGCCGAGTTCGTCGCCATCAACAAGTTCGATCGCAAAGGCGCGGCCGACGCGCTCCGCGACGTCGCCAAGCAGGTGCAGCGCAACCGCGAGGCCTGGTCGGCGCGCACCGAGCAGATGCCGGTGTTCGGCACGATGGCGAGCCGCTTCAACGACGACGGCGTGACCGCGCTCTACCAGGCCATGCTGCCGCGCCTGGCCGGGTTGGGCCTGAAGACCGAACCTGGAACGCTGGCGCTGACCACGACCCGGCACAGCACGCAGCAGGTGCCGATCGTGCCCGCGGCGCGGGTCCGCTACCTGGCCGACATCGCCGACACCGTGCGCGGGTACCGGCGACGGGCTCTCGCCGAAGCCCGACTCGCGCGCGAAATCCAGCAGTTGCGGGCCAGCGCCGCGATGCTCGCGGTGGACAAGCCCGAACGGTCGCGCGCCGCGGAAGCGGTGACCCATCTCGCGGAGCAGCGCGAAGCGCACCAGGAGCCTCGCGCCCGGGAATTGCTGCAAGCCTGGCCGGACCTGAGGCGGTCCTACGCCGGCGACGAGTTGGTGGTCACGGTGCGGGGCAAGGAAATCCGCACCGCGCTGACCCACACGACCCTGTCGGGTTCCCGTATCAGCAAGGTGGCGCTGCCCGCGTACGAGGACCACGGCGAGATCCTCAAATGGTTGCTGCTCGACAACGTGCCGGGAAGCTTCCCCTACACCGCCGGGACCTTCGCGTTCAAGCGCGAAGGCGAGGACCCGACGCGGATGTTCGCCGGCGAAGGCGACGCGTTCCGGACCAACGCCCGCTTCAAGCTGCTCAGCGCCGGGATGCAGGCCAAGCGCCTGTCGACCGCGTTCGACAGCGTCACACTCTACGGCAACGATCCGGCGATCCGGCCGGACATCTACGGCAAGGTCGGCAACGCGGGCGTCTCGATCGCGACCCTGGACGACATGAAGGTGTTGTATTCGGGGTTCGACCTGACCGACCCCACGACCTCGGTCAGCATGACCATCAACGGGCCGGCGCCCACCCTCCTGGCGATGTTCATGAACACCGCCATCGACCAGAAGCTCGACCGGTTTCGAGCAGACGAGGGCCGCGACCCGACCCCCGACGAGGTCGCGCGCATCGGCGCGTGGGTCAAGGAGAACGTGCGCGGCACGGTGCAGGCCGACATCCTGAAAGAAGACCAGGGCCAAAACACCTGCATCTTCTCGACCGAGTTCTCGCTCAAGGTGATGGGAGACATCGCCGACTATTTCGTGCGCCACCGGGTGCGCAACTTCTACTCGGTGAGCATTTCGGGCTATCACATCGCCGAGGCCGGCGCCAACCCCGTGTCGCAGCTCGCGTTCACCCTCTCGAACGGCTTCACCTTCGTCGAAGCCTACCTGGCCCGCGGCATGCACATCGACGACTTCGCTCCGAACCTGTCGTTCTTCTTCAGCAACGGCATGGACCCCGAGTACACCGTGCTCGGCCGGGTGGCGCGTCGCATCTGGTCGGTCGCGATGCGCGACCGCTATGGCGCCAACGAACGCTCGCAAAAGCTCAAATACCATGTCCAGACCAGCGGCCGCAGCCTGCATGCGCAGGAAATCCAGTTCAACGACATCCGCACCACCTTGCAGGCCCTGATCGCGATCTACGACAACTGCAACTCGCTCCACACCAACGCCTTCGACGAAGCCATCACCACCCCGACCGAAGACAGCGTGCGCCGCGCGATGGCGATCCAGCTGATCATCAACCGCGAGTGGGGCCTGGCGAAGAACGAGAACCCCAACCAGGGCGCGTTCATCATCGATGAACTCACCGACCTGGTCGAAGAACGGGTGCTGCAGGAATTCGAGAAGATCGCCGAACGAGGAGGGGTGCTCGGCGCCATGGAAACGGGCTACCAGCGCGGCAAGATCCAGGAGGAGAGCATGCACTATGAAATGCTCAAACACACCGGCGAGACCCCCATCATCGGCGTCAACACCTTCCGCAACCCGCACGGCGACCCCATCGCGGACACGCTGCAACTGGCCCGCTCCACCGACGAGGAGAAGCAGAGCCAGCTCAGTCGCCTGGCGGCTTTCCACGCCCGGCACGCCGCCGAATCGCCCGCCATGCTGCAACGTCTGAAAGACGCGGCGATGGCCGGCGAGAATGTGTTCGACACCTTGATGGACGCGGTCCGCTGCTGCTCGCTCGGGCAGATCACCCAAGCGCTGTTCGAGGTCGGCGGGCAATACCGGCGGAGCATGTGACGTCGATGCGCGTTCTTCGACCGGTCCTGCATCGCGCGTGCTCCCGCGGTCGATTCGCATGACCCTGCTCCTGATCCGCCACGGCGAAACGGCCCTCAACGTCGCGCGGGTGCTGCAACCCGCCGCCACGCCCCTGAGCGAACGGGGACTCGCGCAGGCGCAGGCGCTGGGACGGCGACTGGCCGGGGCGGGTGTGCGTGCGATTCTCAGCAGTGACTTGCCGCGCGCCCTGCGCACCGCGGAACTGATCGCCGAGCACACCGGCGCCCCGATCGAAACCACCCCGCTGCTCCAGGAACGCAATTTCGGCGACTGGCGCGGCCGCCCCTACGCGGGCCTGGGCCCCCTCCCGCTCGAGACCTCCGAGGCACCGCCCGGCGGCGAGTCGATGCGCGCCTTCGAGGACCGGGTCGCTGCCGCCTTCGCCTGGGTGCTCACGCGGCGCGCGGCGTCAGGCGGAACGCTCGCCGTGGTGACGCACGGCCTGGTGTTGCGCGTCGTCCTGGAGCGGCATGCCCGGTTCGAGCCGGGCACGGGCCTGCCGGACCACCTCGGCAACACCGGGCTGAGCATCATCGAGGCCCGGGCTCCGCACCGGGTCCGCCTCCTGAATTGCACGCAGCACCTCGAAGGTGGCGTTCAAGACGATCGCGGGTCGCTCTCCGGCGGCTGATCACCCAGCCACTCCCAGCACCCGCCCGCTTCGCGGGCCAGGCCTTCGTCGCGCAACTTCAACAGGTGAGCCCGCAGCGAACGCATCGCCATCGGCAGCAGTTGCGGCTTGACGTCGTCGTATACCCGGCGCAGCAAGGCCTCGGCGTCGACCGGCCCCAGCGCCCGGAGTCCGTCCACGACCTTGGCCTCGCGCTTGAGACGGTGCGCGACGATGGCGGCGATCACGGCGGCGGGCTGAGCCATCAGGAACCCGTGGCCGGGCGCGAACCATTCGAGGTCGAGCGTCGCCAGGCGGCCCAGCGACGCGAGGTAGGCCGCCATGTCGCCGTCGGGCGGATTGATCACGACGGTGGAGGACTGCATCACATGGTCGCCCGTGAACAGCAGCCGTTCTTCTTCGAGCAGATAGCAAAGGTGGTTGGACGCATGACCGGGCGTGTGGATCGCCCGGAGCGTGGCGCCTGGCATCTCGTAGCGCTCGCTCTCGCCGACGAGCGTGACGTCGGGAGCGAAGGTGTCGTCCTGCCACTCGCGGTGGGCCGGCTGACGACCGAGAACGAGGGCGCCGGTGCGAGCCTTCAGCGCCGCGCAGCCGGGCGAGTGGTCAAGGTGGGTATGGGTGGCGAAGATCCAGCGTATCGGTCCCGGCGCGGCGGCGACGATCGCGTCCAGGTGGGCGTCATCGAGCGGGCCCGGGTCGATCACTGCCCACTCGTTGCGCTCGCCCCCGCCGACCAGGTAGCTGTTGGTGCCCGGCCCGGTCATCACACTGCCGTTGTTGGCCGTCACGCGGATCACGCGTTCCGACAGGCGTACCGGCGTGTCGACTTCGATGTCGTAGCGAGCGTGGCCGTGTCCCGCCGGGTCGATGCGGCCGATCTCCGCGAACGCCGGCTCTTCGGGCAACACCGGCCGCGGGCCGTTGCGTCCGTCGGCGGTGCGCGGCAAGGTCAACGCCACGTCGCGCGGCGCGCGCGCCCAGGCCAGCAACGCCTCGACCGTCGGATGCGCGGCGACCTGTTCGAGCGTCTTCTGGGTCGGCGTCATGAGCTTGAGCGCATCGGCGCGCCGCAGGGCGTCGACCGGCCTGAGCCAGCTCTGTTCGGTCATCTCGACGCCGTCGAATGCCGCGGTCTGCAAGCGCGGCGCCGCGGCGACGAAAAAGCGCGTGTCGTAGCGTTTGGCTCGGCTGAGCGGGGTGAGCCAGTGGCTCAGGTAGGCGAGCCGGTCGAGCGCGAGCGTCAGGCCGAACTCGCGGCACAGGTCGCCGACGCTGCACTCGTGGCGGTGGATCCGACCGCGCCAGGGGCCGAGCGCGGCGCCGGCGGCGTCGTCCAGTCGCACCAGGTCGGCGCCGTCGCGGGTCGCGAACAGCAGCCCCGACTCCTCGAAGCATTCGCGGATCGCCGCGATGTAGAAATCGATTCCATGCGCAGGCAAGCCGAGCCGGGCACTCGCCTGGGCGTCGTCGAGTCCGCGGCACCAGGCATGGCTTTCGCGGTCGCCCGGGTCGACGATGCCGCCGGGGAAGACCCACGCACCGCTGTTGTGGTCGCCACGCTCGGCGCGCCGCGACAGGAGCACCTCGATGCCGTCCGGCCCGTCGCGCACCACGACCAGGGTGGCCGCGGGCCGCGGCGCGCGCTCAGGCGACGGGACGGGTGGGGCGTCGGCTCCGTGGACCTGGACCTGGGGCATGGGCGGGCTCGAGAAAAAAAGGCGTTTTGCCGAGCCGACGAGTATCGCCGCAGTGGCGCTTCGCTGCACCGTCAGCCAAGATGCCGCAGCAAGGCCATCGCCGCCGCCGGCGCCTTCTCCTTGGCGCCGCTGATGAAGAACATGAACACGTCGCGCTTCGGGCCGGCGTCCAGCGGCGGCAGGACCCGCGGCAAGGCGTCGGGCTCGGCGCCGTCGTGCCAGCGATGGGCGCACGCCGCCAGCGCCGCGAACGATTCGGGCGGACAACCGTCGGGATGGCTGGCGTCGGTGCGCATCAGCCGCGCGTAGACGAAGTCGCCGGTCACATCGGCGAACGAAGGGTAGTCATCGGAATCGGTGAACACGGTGGCGACCCGGTGCCGGCGCGCCAGTTCCAGATATTGCGGGGCGCGAAAGGTCGCGTGGCGAACGTCCATCACGTGGCGCAGCGGCAGGCCTGCCACCTCTGTCGGCAGCAGCCGCAGGAACGCCTCAAAGTCGGCAGGGTCGAATTTCTTGGTCGGTGCGAACTGCCACACGATGGGCCCGAGCTTGTGACGCAGTTCGGCAATGCCCTGATTGACGAAGCGTTGCATCGACTCGCCGGCCTCGGCGAGCACGCGCCGGTTGGTGGCGAAGCGCGACGCCTTCAGCGAAAAAACGAAATCGTCCGGCGTTTCGTCGAACCACTTCGAGAAGGTCGCCGGCTTTTGCGAGCTGTAGTAGGTGCCATTGACCTCGATCGCGCTCAGCTGGCGGCTCGCGTATTCGAGTTCGCGCGCATGCGGCCAGCCGGCCGGAAAGAAATTGTCGCGCCAGGGCTCGAAAGTCCAGCCGCCGACGCCGACGCGAATCCTGGCAGGGTGGGTTTGTGTCATGGGGTGTCCCGCTTCAGTGGCTCACAGGGGCCGGCCGCCGCTCGAGCACGTCGGCGGCAGCGAGTTCGTAGGCGCGCGCCAGGCGCAGGAGCGCGGCCTCGCCCTGGGGGCGACCGATCAGCTGCAACCCCATCGGCAAGCCGTCCGGGCCGAAGCCGGCAGGCACGCAAAGGCATGGCAGGCCCGCCAAGGTGGCATAGATGACGACTTCCATCCAGCGGTGATAGGTATCCATCGGCCGGTCGCCGATGCGGGAAGGCCAGCGCAGCTCGGCGTCGAAGGGCCACACCTGGGCCGAGGGCAGCGCCAGCACGTCGTAGCGCGCCAGCAGCGCGAGCATGCGCTGGTAGAACGCACTGCGCTCGGTGCTGGCCTGGAGGACTTGCGCACCCGAGAGGCCGACCCCCTGGTCATGTTCCCAGAGCGCCTCGGGCTTGATCAAGTCGCGCTGGTGGGGCGCGGCCAGGAACGGTGCGATACGGCCGGCCACCAGCCACCGGCGCCACACCAGCCAGGTGTTCCAGACCGCCTCGGGCGCGAAGCCCGGAGCCGTCGGTTCGACCGTGCAACCGATCCCGTCGAGTCGTTGCAGGGCCAGTTCGCAGACCTGGAGCACACCCGGCTCCATCGCCAGATATCCCCCCAGGTCGCCGAGCCAGCCGACCGTCGCGGCAGCGCCTTCGACCTCGTCCAGGCCGGCAGCGAAGGACGTCGGATGGGCAGCCAGGGAGAGCGGCAGGCGCGGGTCCGGTCCGGCCTGGATGTCGAGCAGCCGCGCCAGGTCTTCCACCGTCCGCGCCATCGGACCTTCGGTACCCAGCTGCGCCACCCAGACGTCGGTCGTCGGCCAGAGCGGCACCCGGCCCTGGCTCGGACGAAGTCCGAACACATGGTTCCAGCCCGCGGGGTTGCGCAGACTGCCCATGAAATCGCTGCCGTCGGCCAACGGGAGCATGCGGGTGGCCAGACCGACCGCCGCGCCGCCGCTGCTGCCGCCCGCCGACTTGGACGGGTCGAAGGCATTGCGGGTCACCCCGAACACCTCGTTGAAAGTGTGCGATCCCAGGCCGAACTCGGGCGTGTTGGTCTTGCCGATCACGAGACCGCCCGCGCGCCGCAGGCGCTGCGCCATCAGGCCATCGGCGGCGGGCACGGCGTGGCGCAGCAGCGGCGAGCCCATGGTGTTGGGCAGGCCGGCCACCGGGGCGATGTCCTTGATGGCGAGTGGCATGCCGTGCAGGAACCCACGGTCGGCACCACGATCGAGTTCGGCATCCGCCACCGCGGCGTCCTGCAACAACACGTCGACGTCACGCAGGCTGACGATCGCGTTGTGAATCGGATTGACCGACTCGATCTGCGCCAGGTAGGCAGCCATCACCTCGCGACACGAGACCTCGCGCGCGTGTATCGCGGCAGCGAGCGCCGTCGCGGTGAGGTCGATGATGGGCATTCGTCCCTTGCAAAATGGTCAGCTGAAGTCTCGCCCATTCTGCCCCGACACACGCCGTAGGCGAACCCTTACACGCTATTGACGCGAAACCTGATGGCAGCCTGGACGCCGTCGCAGGACGATGGCATCCACATCATCGAGCCGCAGTGGCGGTAGTGGGAGACCGACATGGCGAACGATACGGATTGGGTGGCAGACGTGCGGCGCTGGGTGTTGTCCGCGCATCGCGACAAAACGCCCGCACGCACTCCCGGCCCCGTCGAAGAATTCGCTCTCGGCTACGAGGCCGCTCACCCGACCCTCCAGACCCATCCTTGGCTCGAAAGCGCGAGCGGCGGATTGTCCGAACCCAATCCGGCCTGAGTCTCACCAGGGATCGATCCCTGGCGCGGCGGCGTCTTCCACGCGCGCAGAAGCGAGTCCCCGCGCCAGCCAGTGCCTGGTATGGGCCGGATCGATGACGGCGTCGATCTCGAGAGTCGTCGCCATGTTGATCGCTGCGCCGTTCGCGTACTGGGCGGCCACCAACTTCTGAAACAACGCCTCGCGCTCGGCCCCCTCCGGCGCGGCCGCGAGTTCGTTGCGAAACCCCAGCCGCACCGCCCCTTCCAACCCCATCGCACCGAACTCCGCACTCGGCCAGGCCAGCGTGAAAAGGGGCGCGTGAAAGCCGCCTGCGGCCATCGCCATGGCGCCCAGTCCATAGCCCTTGCGAACGACGACGGCGAAAAAGGGCACGCGGAGATGGGCCGCGACCACGAACATCCGGCTGACATGGCGCACCTGCCCCATGGCTTCGGTCTCCGGCCCGACCATGAAGCCCGGCGTATCGATCAGGGAGATCAAAGGCAGACCGTGCGCGTTGCACAGCTGCATGAAGCGCGCCGCCTTGTCGGCGGCGGGCGGATCGATCGCGCCGCCGAGATGGGCCGGGTTGCTGGCGAGCAGGCCGACCGGGCGACCTTCGATGCGTGCCAACGCGGTCAGGATGCCTGCTCCGAAACCCGCCCGCAGTTCGAGCAGCGAGTCGGTGTCCGACAGGGCCCGAAGCACCCCGCGCATATCGTACGAGCGGGCACGGTGGGCCGGAAGAAGGTCGCGCAGCGCGAGCGGGTCGCCGGCGCGCCAGCCGGTCGTCGCCCCCTGGAAATACCCCAGAAATTGTCGCGCCGCGGCCACCGCCGCGGCCTCGTCGTCGACCAGCACATCGATCACGCCGCTGGCGACTTGCACCGGGCTGGGTCCGATCTGCTCCGGGGTATAGACCCCGAGGCCGCCCCCCTCGACCATCGCCGGTCCCCCCATGCCGATGTTGCTTGCGCGGGTGGCAATGACGACATCGCTGCAGCCGAGCAATGCGGCGTTGCCGGCAAAGCAGCGCCCCGCTGCGATCCCGATCAGTGGCACCCGCCCCGACAAGCGCGCGAAGCTTGCAAAGCTGGGCACGTGCAGTCCGGCGACGATCGGCATGTCGACGTCGCCCGGCCGACCGCCCCCGCCCTCGGCGAACAGCACCACCGGCAGCTTTTGCGCCCAGGCGACGCCCAGCATTCGATCCATTTTCTGGTGGTTGCGGACCCCTTGCGTGCCGGCCAGAACCGTCGCGTCGTAGGCCATCACCACACAGCGTGCCCGCGCCGCGTCGAAGTGGGCGCCGTTGACACTGCCGATGCCGGTGACCATCCCGTCGGCCGGCGTGTTGGCGATCAGATCCTCGAGACTGCGCCGACCGCGTTGGGCGGCGATGGCGAGCGCGCCGTATTCGATGAAGCTGTCGGGGTCACACAAGTCCGCCAGGTTTTCGCGCGCGGTACGCAGGCCCGACGCGTGCCGTTTGGCAACCGCCCCGGGACGTCCTGCGTCGAGCGTCGCGGCGTGCCTGGCCTGTACTTCGCGCAAGTCGGCGCGCAGTTCGTCAGGTCCGGGGCCGGATTCAGGCGCGGTCGCCGCCACGGCGGGCGTCGGCAGACCGGTCTTGGCGCCCAGGCGCATCAGGACGTCGCCGGCACCGACGAGCTCGCCCACGCCGGCGAGGATCTCGAGTACCAGGGCGTCGCGTGGCGCGCGCAGTTCGTGCTCCATCTTCATCGCCTCGATCACCGCCAGGGTCTGGCCGGCGCGTACCGCCTGGCCCGGTCGAAGCGGCAGTTCGACGACGGTGCACGCCATCGGGGCGAGGATGCTGTCGGACATGGTCCTCAGCGATAGGCGTCGGCGTAACGCTCGACGGTCAAGCCCGCCAGATCGATCTCGGGGGCACGGCCGGAGATGACGTCGGCCATCACCCGGCCGGTGCCGGCCGCCATGGTCCAGCCGAGCGTGCCGTGGCCCGTGGCCAGATAAAGATTGGGCAGGCGGGTCGCGCCGATGACCGGCGTGCCGTCCGGCGTCATCGGTCGCAAACCGCACCAGAATTCGGCTCGCGCGAGGTCGCCGCCGCGCGGGAACAAGTCGCCAACCACGTGCTCGAGCGTCTGGCGGCGCGCCGGGTGGAGGCGCAGCGAGTAGCCGGCCAGCTCGGCCGTTCCGCCGACCCGAATGCGGTCACCGAGCCGGGTCACCGCGACCTTGTGGGTCTCGTCCATCACCGTCGATTCGGGCGCGCCAGCGGCGTCGACGATCGGAACCGTGATCGAGTAGCCTTTGACCGGGTAGACCGGGATCTTGATGCCGAGCGGATTCAGCAGCACCGGCGAGTAGCTGCCGAGCGCGACGAGATAGGCGTCGGCACGCATCTCACCGGCATCGGTGAGGACCCGATCGACGCGCTTGCCGGCGGCGACGATGCGCCTGATCTGGGTCCCGTAGCGGAACTGGACGCCCTGGCGCAACGCGAGCGCGGCCAGGTTCTGCGTGAACTTGAAACAGTCCCCGGTTTCGTCGCCAGGCAGCAGCAGCCCTCCGACGAACTTGTCGCGCACCGACGCCAGCGCAGGTTCGTGGCGGATGCAACCGGCGCGATCGAGCAATTCGAAGGCCACCCCGTAACGCCTGAGGATGGCGACGTCCGCTCCACTGGCATCGAGCTGGGCCTGGGTCCGAAACAGTTGCAAGGTCCCTTGCATGCGTTCGTCGTACTGGATGCCGGTTTGCGCGCGCAAGGTCTTGAGGCAATCGCGGCTGTATTCGGCCAGGCGCACCATCCGACCCTTGTTCAGCTCATAGCGCGCGGCGGTACAGTTGCGCAGCATCGCCGCGCCCCAGCGCACGAGGCTCAGGTCCAGGTGCGGCCGGATGACGAGGGGGCGGTGCTGCATCAGCAGCCACTTGATCGCCTTCAGGGGCACGCCCGGGCCGGCCCAGGGCGCCGAGTATCCCGGCGAGACCTCGCCCGCGTTGGCGTAGCTGGTCTCGAGCGCGGCTGCCGGCTGCCGGTCGACGACGGTGACCTCGTGGCCCATGACCGCGAGCTGATACGCCGACGCCACGCCGATCACGCCGCTGCCGAGGACCATCACCTTCATCGCCGACTCCCGGCACCCCGCGTGCCGGGGCGAAGTGTATCGGGGGGCGGCCGGGGGCGGGGGCCGGCAAATCGCGCGCGATGTCCCCGTCCGAGCGCCGCTGTCACGAGGGCGCCCGGCGAACAGGCGAAAATGTGGGCTCACCGACCCTGGGAATCCGATGTCTGCCACCCCTCTTCACGTCGCGCCCGCCCGCTTTACCGACCCCACGGCCGCACTCGACCAGGTGCGCGCCATCTACGACGCGAGCATCCAGCACCTGCGCTCGGCCCTCCAGTCGTTCGTCGCCGGTGACCCGGTGGCCGATCGGGTCCGTGCCTGCTATCCCTACGTGCGGGTCCACACCGACACCGTCGCGCGGGCCGACTCGCGGCTGAGCTATGGCTTCGTCGCCGGCCCGGGTACTTACGAAACCACCCTCACCCGGCCGGACCTGTTCGCCAACTACTACCGCGAGCAATTCCGCCTGCTGCTGAAAAACCACCACGTCTCGCTCGAGGTCGGAACCAGCGCCCAGCCGATACCGGTGCACTTCTCGCTCGCCGACAACGACCACGTCGAGGGCAACCTGACCCCCGAAAGGCGCTTGCTGCTGCGCGATCGGCTCGACCTGCCCGACCTCAACGCCATGGACGACGGGATCGCCAACGGCACCCACGAGATCGCGCCGGGCGATCCCCATCCCCTGGCGCTCTTCACGGCGCCCCGCGTGGACTATTCGCTGCACCGCCTGCGCCACTACACCGGCACGGCGCCCGAGCACTTCCAGAACTTCGTGCTGTTCACGAACTACCAGTTCTACATCGACGAATTCGTGCGGCTGGGCCACGAAGCCATGGCCCAGGCGGGCAACGAGCAAGACTACGTGGCGTTCGTCGAGCCGGGCAATGTCATCACCCGCCGCAGCGGCCTGGCCACCCAGCCCGGCGACGACCTCGGCAGCGCGCCGCCGCGCCAGCCGCAGATGCCGGCCTACCACCTGGTGCGCGCCGATGGCAGCGGGATCACGATGGTCAACATCGGCGTCGGACCGGCCAACGCGAAAACCATCACCGATCACATCGCCGTGCTGCGTCCGCACGCCTGGGTGATGCTCGGCCACTGCGCCGGACTGCGCAACACCCAGCAGCTCGGCGACTACGTGCTGGCCCACGGCTATGTCCGCGAAGACCACGTGCTCGACGAAGAGCTGCCGCTGTGGGTGCCGATCCCCGCGCTGGCCGAAGTCCAGGTCGCCCTCGAAGCAGCGGTGGCCGAAATCACCCAGCTCAAGGGCTACGAGCTCAAACGCATCATGCGCACCGGTACGGTCGCGAGCACCGACAACCGCAACTGGGAACTGCTGCCGTCGCACCACGCCGCGAGCACGCCCGAGCGGCGCTTCAGCCAGAGCCGAGCGATCGCGCTCGACATGGAGAGCGCGACCATCGCCGCCAATGGCTTTCGTTTCCGGGTGCCCTATGGAACCCTGTTGTGCGTCTCGGACAAGCCCCTGCACGGCGAAATCAAATTGCCGGGCATGGCCGATCATTTCTACCGCGAGCGGGTCGACCAGCACCTGCGCATCGGCATCCGCGCCATCGAGCTGCTGCGCGAAGCGGGGGTCGATCAATTGCACAGCCGCAAGCTGCGCAGTTTCGCCGAGGTGGCATTTCAGTAGCCCCGCCCCTGGCGCGGTCGCGCGGGTGACGGATCAGTAGCAAGGTCCCGTCGGACGCAGGATGCCGAGCTTGATGATCTTGGGCGACAAGCCGCGGGCGCGGCTCGGCGGGACCAGGTTGAAGGTCACCACGTCGGTGACCCCCGGCGGCACGGCATCGCCTTGGTCGAGCACATAGAGCGCGCCGCGCCGGTGCAAGTCCTCGGGATGGACCCAAGGCGTCGCCGACTCGGTATCGAACACCTCGAGGCTGCCGCCCGAGTAGAGCGAAACGAGGCCCGCGTCGAACACCGTTCCTGCGACATAACGCAAGGGGCAGTCGGTCTTTTCGCTCCAATGGGCGACCGCGGTGCGGGCCAGGCGCCGCGCCGGGTACATCGTGTCGAGCCGCTTGGGCGTGAGCACGGCAGTGGGGTCCTCGTGTTCGAGCGCGTACCAGCCGAGGCTCAAACCATGCACCAGCAAGGCAGCCACCACCAGATGCGTCAGCTCGATCGGACGGCGTCGCTCCCAACGCCAGGCGAGCCAGAGGCTGAAGAACTGGAGCGCCTGGACCCCCCAATGGTTGCGCAAGCTGACGCCGGCCCCCAGCGCCATGACGACCAGGATCGCGAGGCCCCACCAGACCAGACCGATCATCCAGGGACGCAGCCGCACCGCGTCGGCCCGGAGCGCCATCGGCCGTGGCGCCGGCCGTCCACGTGGCGATACCCAACGCTCCCACCCCAGGCACAAGGCCATCGCCAGCAGGGCCGGAAACCAGAGCCGGACTTGATTGGCCGCGAACGACAAGAGAAAGCCGCCGCGCTCCAGCAGGTCCGACTTTTCCACGGCGTCCGACGCGTAGCGCAGGGTACTGAAGTCGTGCCGGGTGACCCACACCACGTGCGGGGCGCAGAGCGCGGCCATCAGGATGCCGGCCAGCAGCAGGCCGCCGCGTTGCGCCGGTTGCCGCAGGCGCCCCGCGCCGAAGAGCGCCAGGATCAGGCCGGCCAGGGGAACCAGCGCCTGGTACTTGGAGAGTACCGCCGCCCCGGCAGCCAGGCCCGCCCCACACCACCACAGCGCGCTGCGCCGCCCGGGGCGGCTCGCCCGCATCGCCAGCCAGACGGTCGCGGCCAGCCAAAGCACCAGCACCGTGTTGTGGTTGTAGAGCTGCACGCGCTGGGAGAAGGTCATGTTCAGACCCCACAACACCACGCCGGCGGCGGCGACCCGTTCGCCGACCAGTTCGCGTCCGATCAGCCACGTGAACAGCGCGCTGCCCACCAGGCACACCGTGGCCAGCACATAGGCCCAGTAGATCGACGGGCCGAAGACCTTGATGACGGTGCCCAGCACCCAGGAGGGCAACGGCGGATGCTTGTGGTAGCCGAGTTCGAGGCTTTGCGCCCAGTTGAACTGCTCGATGTTGTCGCCGAACTGCGCCGAGTTGAAATAGGCCGCCCAGAGCGCCCAAAGAACGACCACGCCGCAGCTGACCCATACCGCCCCGACGGGCGACAGGTGTGGCGCGCGGAGTGCGCGCCGGGAACCCAATGCGACGGAAGTCATGGCTCGAGGTGGGCCTTGCAGGCGATGTGAGGCAGACCCAGCCGGAACTGCAGGCCAGGGGTCGCCCGCGGTGCCGATGACGTTCCGGCACGAGGGTGGAGGCGCAATATCGGACGTCGGGTGACGAAGACCCAGGCCAGGAAAAAGGGGGCTCCGGCGACGCGCAAGCCCGCTGATTCTAACGGATACGAGTCGGACGCGACTACCGATTGCCCCAGCCGCCGCAATCCCGTAGGCTAAAAACCTCACGCCTGCGCAGGACCGCCCCATGCCGCATCCCACCCCGCACGCCGCGGTTCAGGCGATCCGGACCTTGGCCCTGGTCGGCCAGACGGGGAGCGGCAAGACCAGCCTGTGCGAAGCCCTGCTGTGCAAGGCCGGCGCCATCGCAGCTCCGGGTAGCCTTGAGCGGGGAACGACCACCAGCGATTTCGACCCGCTCGAGCGCCGTGCCCAGCACTCGCTCAACACCTCGATCCTTCATCTCGACCACCGGGGCGTGCGCCTGCATCTGCTGGACACCCCCGGGTACCCCGACTTCGTGGGTCAGTCCATGACGGCGTTGGAGGCGGCCGATACCGCGGTCGTCGTCGTCAATGCCATCACAGGCATCGAAATGATGAGCACCCGGATGATGTCCTGGGCCGCCGAGCGCGGGCTGTGTCGCATGATCGTCGTCAACAAGATCGACGCTCCGGGTGCCGACCTGCCCGGTCTCGTGGCGGCCCTCCAGGAGGCCTTCGGCAAGGAGTGCCTGCCCTTGAATCTCCCCGCCGAAGGCGCCACGCGCGTGGTGGACTGCTTTTTCAACCCGGCGGGCACGGCGGATTTTTCGGACGTCACGAGCGCCCATCGGGCGCTCGTGGAGCAGGTCGTCGAAGTCGATTCGCAGTTCGTCGAACGCTACCTGAACGACGGCGACGTCGACCCGCGCGAATTGCACGCGCCCCTGGAAGAGGCCTTGCGCCAGGGCCACCTGGTCCCGATTTGTTTCGTCTCCTCCCGCAATGGCGCGGGGGTCGCGGAACTGCTGGACGTGTTCGAAGCGCTCATGCCGAATCCGGCCGAAGGCAACCCGCCTCAATTCTTCAGCGGCGAGGGCAGCGCCGCCTCCGCGCTCGAGGCCCGACCGGACCCGGATGCACACGTCATCGCGCACGTCTTCAAGGTCACGGTCGACCCCTACGTCGGGAAAATGGGCGTATTTCGCATCCACCAGGGCAGCGTCACCCGCGACAGCCAACTCTTCATCGGCGACAGCCGCAAACCATTCAAGGTGGGCCATCTGTTCATGCTGCAAGGCAAGCACCACGTGGAGGTTCCGTGCGGCGTGCCGGGCGATATCTGTGCGGTGGCCAAGGTCGACGACCTGCATTTCGACGCGGTCCTCCACGACGCCGCCGACCACGACCACCTGCATCTGCGCCCCCTGCCCTTCCCGATTCCCGTGCACGGTCTGGCGATCGAGCCCAAGCGCCGTGGCGACGAACAGCGCCTGTGGGAGAACCTGCAAAAACTGGTCGACGAAGACCCGTGCCTGCGGGTCGAGCACGTCGGCGCGACCAACGAGACGGTGGTCTACGGCCTCGGCGACCTGCACCTGCGCACCCTGCTCGAACGCCTGACCGAGGTGTACAAGTGCGAAGTCCAGACCCGGCCGCCCCGCATCGCCTACTGCGAGACCATCACCACCGGCGCCGAGGGCCACCACCGGCACAAGAAGCAAAGCGGGGGTGCGGGGCAATTCGGCGAGGTTCATCTGCGCGTGGAACCATTGCCGCGCGGCACGGGCTTCGAGTTCGTCGACCAGGTCAAGGGCGGAACCATCCCGACGCAGTTCATTCCGGCGGTCGAAAAAGGCGTGCGGTCGGTGCTGGAAACCGGCGTGATTTCGGGTCACCCGCTGCGGGACGTGCGCGTGATCGTCTACGACGGCAAGTCGCATTCGGTCGACTCCAAGGACATCGCATTCGCGACCGCGGGGCGCAAGGCCTTCATCGACGCGGTCCGCAAGGCGGTCCCGGTCGTGCTCGAGCCCATCGTCAAGGTCGAGATCACGGCACCCGGGGCCTGTCTCGGTGACGTGACCGGCGACCTCGCGGCCAAACGGAGCCACGTCAGCGGCACCCGGCCGGTCGGCGCCGACGCCGTGATGGTGGAAGCGAGCGTGCCGCTTTCCGAACTCGGCAACTACCAGGCCCGGCTCAATGGCATGACCGGTGGCCAGGGCCGCTACACGCTCTCGCTGAGCCACTACGAGCCGGTGCCCGCCTCGGCCCAGGCGCAGTTGGAAAGTCAATACCGGGTTCACGACGACGACTGACCGTGATGGCGCGGCGGCCGCGCTGGTCCGGGGGCTCCGGAACAAGACCGCTTTATCATCAGCGACATGAATTCCGGCCCGCGCGATGTCGCCCAGATTCGCTTCGCGAACGCCCTGCTCCTTTTCGACGAGTTCGTCCGGGCTGCCGCCAAGCACCCCGATGCGGCCACGCTGCGCGGCCTCGAAGGACGCTTTGCCGAGCGGCTGCAGATCCAACCCAGCTACTGGAGCCAGATCAAGAGCCGTTCGCGCCAGATCGGCGAGCGCCTGGCGCGTCAGTTCGAGCAGCTTTGCAAGAAGCCCCCGGGGTGGATGGACGAAAGCCACAGCAGCACCGACATCGCGCGGGGGGCCGCGGCGCCCCCCGGGACCGGAGCCGACGACGCGGCGCGAACGGTTCCACAGGACGACGACGAACGCTTCATCGTCGGGCTGGTGCTGACCTACTACCGGCGCCACCCGCAGCGTGCGCGGACGCGCCTGCTCGACCTGCTGGGCGAGGTCCTGGTGCCGCCGCAACCGGACGAGCCGGTGCGGCAGAAAAAACCGGCTTCGGACGATGACCGTGCGCTCTGGAGCCAAAGCCAGGCCGCCGTGAAACCGCTCAAACCACGGCGATGACAATGCGCAACAGCGCGTGAATTTTTGCGCAAGGCCTCTTGCGCAAGATAATCAAATGTTTATCATTTGCGCAAGTCGCGAGCCGGAACCGGCACGTGACGACCGCCACCTCTCCACCCCTTTCTTGTCGATGCCCCGGTCCCGGATTCCGATGGCCTCATCCGGCCCGCACGTCGCGCGGGTCACGTGCGCTTCGGTGTCGGGGATGTCGGGCCGGCGACGGGTTGCCGTGCGGTCCGGGTCCCATCCGCGCTGAAGCGTCTGCGCCGCGCTCGGCGTCGAACGGTCCGGGTCGCAGCGAGCGAGCCGGGCTTTTTTTACCTCGAAGGAGCGTTTCGATGATCACCGCCGCTGTCCGCAAGCCCCGCAATCCCCTGGTCCGCCACGCGCAATTCCGGCGCGCCGGCAGCCACCGGCCCGCCGGCCATTCCCTGCGCCAAGCCGACGCTCGGACGCTGCGCCGCGAACTCGATCAGTTCAAGCGACCTCACCCCAGCCCGTGAAAGGTGTGCGGCCTCGCCGCGCTCCGGAGAAAGGACCTCGCCATGTCGAGCAGTCATGTCACCCGCCCCGGCACCGCCGAGGCACTCCGCCCGGCCCGGGCCGCCGCTCGCCGCTGGCTGGCCAGAGGGCTGCTTTCTGCCAGCGCGACCC
>JALYHO010000028.1 GCA_030776545.1 Pseudomonadota bacterium
GCCCGGCAAGGCGGCGCGACGACCCGGGAGGCAGCCGGCGCGGCGCCTCAGGAAGCGAACACAAGGCGCAACTCCTGCTCGAGATCCCACGCTTCGAGTTCGACGCGCCGATTCAGGTACATCGCGAAGCCGGCGCCGACGTAGAACGGTTCGAGCAAGCCCACCACCAGGGCGTAGGCGGCGGCGAACAGGTGCGAGGCGGTTTCCCCGGAGTCGAGCAACAGGCGCCAGAGCGTCAGACCGGTGGTCTCCGGGATGAACAGCGAGGCCAGCATCAGGACGCCCACCACGAACAAGCCCTCGGCGTTGGCGAACGCGCTGTGCATGCGCAATGCCGCACCTTGCCGCCCCCGCAGCAGCTGCCGACGCCGCAGCGCGCCCGCAGCGCCGTCCTGGCCTTCGAGCTGCTGCGCCGGCGCGACGAAGCTGCGCCAGGGCGACAGGCGCCGTGTGGTGAGGGTGGGCAGCCACTGGCGCCACCAGACGCGGCGCTGCGACCGCCACAGGTCGGCCGGCGTCGTGGCCATGCCGAAGGCCGCGCGCGACAGCACGTACAGCACGCTGCGGTCGAGCCAGGGCTTGAGCCAGAAGATCATCACGGCCGGCAGCCAATCGGCCAGCCGCGCGCTGGCCACTGCCAGAAGGAGGACCAACGCGTAGGGCGGCAGGAAGCTCGCCCACACGGCCCGGGCGTGGACCTGCACCATGCGAACGCCCAGGTCGCAGGCCTCGTCCATCGGGCGCGGCCGCAAATGCAGCGTGATGGCCTCAAGCTGCATCGCGAGGTCGCCCCTGCCATCCCAGGTAGGCGAACACGAACGCCCAGCAGGCACCTCCGACCGCATATTTGAGGCCCGGCGCGATGCCCCGTGCCGAGGACCAGAACGCCTCGATGGCCGCGGCGATCAGCAGCATCGCGGTCACGCCGTAGACCACCACCACGCTTTCGGCGGCCGCCCGCTCGAGCGCAGCCCGGCGCGTCGAACGTCCGGGGGCGAGCAGGGCCTGGCCCAGGCGCAGCCCGGCCGAGCCCGACAGGACGATGGCGGTCAGCTCGAACGCGCCGTGCGTGACCACGAACGGGTAGAAGCTCGGACCGAGGCCCGCGGCGGTCAGGAAGCCTGCGAGGCTGCCCGCCAGCATGCCGTTGTGGGCCAGGAAAAACAGGCTGCCGAGGCCGAACAGGATTCCCCCGGCGTAGCATTGGAACGCGATGCCGATGTTGTTTCGAATGTAGTAGCCGAACATCATCCCCTCGGTATCCGAAGCACGCTGGCCGATCGATGCAGAGGCCGGGCCGTACATGTCGGCGTAACGCTGCACGCTGGCCAGGTCGTGGCTCGACAAGATGATGCCGGGATCGAGATCGGTCGCGATGCCCAGCAGCACGAGGGGCAGGCCGAACACGACTGCGGCGACGAGCACGTGCCGGCGCTGGGCGCGGACCGCGACCGGAAAGTCGATCAGGAAAAGGCGTGCCAGGCGAGCCACGCCGTAGTCGTTGCGGCGATAGATCCGCGCGTGCGCCCGCTGCGCGAGGCCGTCGAGCCGGGCCACCAGGCGCAGGGGGTAGGCGCGCGCCCGGGCGAGGGCCAGATGCCCGCACACGAGGCGGTAGCGCAGCGCCAGGTCCGCGGCATCGGTGGAGCGGTCGCTCGCCGAACGATGCCTGGTCCAGCGGCGTTGCGCCGCGTCGTCGAGTGCCGTTTCCAGGGCGACCCAGGTGGGGGCGTGGCGGGCCTCGAATTGCAAGGGTGTCATGGGTCGAGCGGGCTCAGCGACGTCCCATGACCCAATGAGCGATCCCGAGGAGGCGTCGCGTCGCGCGTTCGACCTCGGTCGCGCCCGGGACCGGGGCCGCCAGCGGCCCTGCCAGTCCCGCCAGTTCGGCCCAACGCGCAGGCGTGAGACGGTGGGCCCGACCCGCCCATGCCAGGATCGCGGCCTGCTCGGTCGTCGTGAGCGCGCGCGGCGGCGCCATCGGGTCGGCGGCCGGGTGGGGGCCGTCGAATTTCACTTCGGTGGTGTAGACGACCAGCGTGCCGGCCGCCAGGTCGCCGAGGCGTTTGAAGTCGGATCGCACGAGCAGCATCAGGCCCCCCAGGGCATAGCCGAACGGCAGGAAGTCGGCGGCGCGCAGCAGGTTGCGAACGAATGATGCAGCCGGCGTGACGGGCAGCCCGGTGTCCATGACCACGCAGAGGCCGGTGATCCGTTTGCCGGGCGTGGCGGACCGGGGCAGCAGCTCGAAGACGACGGGATAGAGCCATTCGACCGCGAAAAACAGCATCAGCAGGAGGCCGAGTCCGAACTGCCCCGCGTAGGCCGATCCGACGGCGCCCACGAGCATGATGGCAGTGCGGATGGCCGCATCGATCAGGGTGGCCTGGCTGCGCGCGACCAGTCCGGCCGGGCGCAGCACCAGGTCGATGCCCTCGGGCGTCTCGACGTCGATTGCGGTGTCGAGCGCGCGGCCGCTCATGGCGGACTCGTTCACACGGTCTCAGACCTTGACCACGATGGTGTCAGCGAGGTTGTCGTGCACGCATTGGCGGCTGTCGCGAAAGATCATGAGCGCATCGACAAGGCCGTAGAGCCAGCCCAGGACCGGTATCAGGGACAAGACCATGTTCAGCAGGTAGCGCCGGCCGATGAGCCGGGCCGCCGAGGCGCGGGAGCCGTCGCTGCGCACGATGCGCATGCCCATCACGCGCTTGGCCACGGTCTGGCCGTGGTTCGCCAGCAGGTAGCCTTGGATGATCAGGAAGGCCGCGAAGCCGGCCAGCACCCCGAAACCGATCCCCGAGGACATTCCACCGCCGAAAGGCCCCCCATTCCAAACCACGAACACGATGGCCCAGGCGCCGACTCCCTGAAGCAGGCCGTCGATCAAGGCGGCGACCAGACGCCTCAGCCGGGACGCGAGTTCCAGCGTGGTGCCGCGGACGTCCTCGACGTGGGCGAGCGGGGGGGCGTAGAAATTATCGGTGCCGTCGGTCGAGGTCATGTCGATGTGGTTTCAAACGCCGACGTCGTCGATCTCGCGGTACACATCGCGCAGCCAGATTTTCACGCGCTGCCGGTCCATCAGGCCCAGGCCCCCGGCGTTGGGTTCTTGCGGATTCTTGGCTTTCCAGAAGCTGCTGCTGCCGGCGTCGATCTTCTGGATGACGCCGTCGTGCAGGCGCTTGATGGACACGATGCGCGCCCCGAGTTCGAGCGCGCGCTGCTGCTGTCCCGATTGCTCCAGCAGGGTGAAATCGTTGCCCCGGATCTGGTTGCGAACCAGCACGTAGCGCAGGGCCGTGCCGAAACGGTCGAGGAGCTTTTCCAGCAGGTCGACCGAATCCTTGCCCGAATCCATCACGTGCCAGTAGTGGATGGTCATGCCCATCTCCTCGGCCATGCCGATGACGCCGGCATCGTCCATCCATCGCACCAGGGGGTCGTGGGTCTGCGCGGCCAGGTCGACGAGGATGCGGCGCTCGGGCTGTTCGGAAGCGGCCTCGACGATGATGTCGAGTGCCTCGTAGTGGTCCATCACGACCGGCGAGGCATAGCCCGCGTAAAAACGCATGAGCGCCCCGTGCGACCGGTCGGTGTCGAAGCCCAGGAACGGGATGTTCTTGTCGATCATGTACTGAGCCAGCACGCGCGCGGTGAGGGACTTGCCGACCCCGCCCTTTTCGCCGCCGATGAAATGAATGTGCGCCATCGATGATCCTGTTGGTGTGGGTGGATTCTGCCTCCTCCCGGACCCCGGACGACAGACTAGACGACTCGGGCTGGCGCGCGCTTACACCTTCGGCATCGACCGTCCCGTCAGCCGCGTCCCACGTACGGCATCTTGGTGGCCATGAGGGTCATGAACTGGATGTTGGCCTCGAGCGGCAAATTCGCCATGTGGACGATCGCGTCGGCGACATGCCCCAGGTCCATCCGCGGCTCGGCCATCACCCTGCCGTCGGCTTGCGGGACCCCCGTGAGCATGCGCGCCGTCATGTCGCTGGCGGCGTTGCCGATGTCGATTTGGCCGCACGCGATGTCGTGGGCCCGCCCGTCCAGCGAGGTCGCCTTGGTGAGGCCGGTGATCGCGTGCTTGGTGGCGGTGTAGGGCGCGCTCCAGGGACGCGGCGCATGGGCCGAGATCGATCCGTTGTTGATGATGCGTCCGCCGCGCGGAACTTGCGTCTTCATCAACCGGAACGCTTCACGGGTGCAGAAAAACGCGCCGTTCAGGTTGATGTCGACCACGTTTTTCCATTGCTCGATGCTCAGCTCGTCCATCGGGATCGCCGGAGCGCCCGTGCCGGCGTTGTTGAAGAGCAGGTCGAGGCGGCCGTGATCGGCTCGAACGGTGTCGAAGAGTGCGGCGACGGACGCCGCGTCGGCCACGTCGGTCGGCACCGCCTGCGCATGGGCGGCAAGCTCGCCCGCGAGGCCGCGGGTTTCCTCGAGCGCCGCGGCCCGTCGTCCGGCGAGGACCACGGTGTAGCCGGCGGTGAGAAGCGCGTGCGCAGCAGCGCGGCCGATGCCGCTGCCTGCGCCGGTGACCAGGGCGATCTTCATGGGCTGTCCTCGGGTTCGGAAGGAGCGACGGTCGCGTTCGGCACGAAGCAGTCGGCGAAGGTGAAATAGAGCGACGCGTAGTAGACGGTGGCGAGGATCAGCGACAGCGGAACACTCGCGCTCAGCAAGGTCTCGGGCTGGGCGAACACGGCGAAGAGCAGCCCGAACACCAGGCTGAGCCCCATCAGGACGCCCAGCCAGACCACCCCGTAGACGGCGAACGCGCCGCGATTGCGCCAACAAGCGACCGTGCTGGAAAAAAGCGCCTTGGCGCACCCGTGGCCGTCCCAGAAGACCAGCGCGGGAGCATGCCAGAAGGGGATCGAGAGCAGGCCCGCGAGTCCGAACCGCAGCAGCAGGCCGAACAGCGGGCCGGGGGCGGCGGCGAGCGACTCCGCCGTGAGGTCCGGGGCACTGGCCGCCGCGGCCGGCGCGTCGACGAGCCCGTCGGGACCGCCCCCTTCGATCAAGTCTCCAAGCCACATGATCGCCAGTGTCGCGAGCGCGTAGACGACGCCGAGCTGCAGCATCGCGACGACTTTTGCGCGGCCCGCGCGCAGCGGCTCGATGAAGACACGGGGCGTTGGAAACTCACCCGCGAGCACCCGGCGCGTGGCCAGCATGAAGCCGAGCGTCACGAGCGGCATCAGCGGCAGCACCACGAACACGAGGAGCGGCACCAGGCGCACGGCGATGATCGCCAGGAGCACCGAGGTGAACAGCAGCGCGTAGGCGATCGGTCGCTTGCCGAAGGCGCGAAAGCCCTGGCGTACCCAGGTGGCACCCGAGCGGGCAGGAACGGTACGTAGTCTCATGAAGCGATGTCGGCGGCGAGCGGCGGGTGCCAGGGCATGGCGATGCGCTGACGCAGTACCCGCTCGAAATGGGTGGGATCGTGGGCGGTGAGCAAACTGGCGTCGCGCGGCAAGTGCGCGTCCCACAGGCGCGAGAGCCAAAAGCGCAGCGCCCCCGCGCGCATCAGGGCGGGAAGCAGGCGGCGCTCGCCGCCGCTCAGGGCCCGAACCGCGTCGTAGGCGGTCACGAGCGCGGTGGCGCGCTCCTCGACCAGGCGCCCGGTATCGAGATCGATGCACCAGTCGTTCAGGCAAACCGCGATGTCGAACAGGAATGTATCGACCCCGGCGAAGTAGAAATCGAAGATGCCGCAGAGGCGGTCCCGGCCGTCGACCACTTCGAACATGGCGTTGTCACGGAACAGATCGGCATGGACCGGGCCGCGCGGCAACGCGGCGTAGGCCGGCGAGGCGGCCAGGCGGGTCTGGTAGTCGAGTTCGGTGTCGATCAAGGTGCACTGGTTGGCGCTCAGGTAGGGCCGCACCACCGGAACGGTTTCGGTCCACCAGGTCAGCCCGCGCAAGTTTTCCTGGTGCAGCGCAAAGTCGGCGCCGGCGAGGTGCATCCGGGCCAGCGTGCTTCCCAGCTCGGCACAGTGGGCGCTGTCCGGCGCGAGCCGGTGGGTCCCGGGCAGCCGCTCGACCACCGCCGCGGGCTTGGAACCGATCGCGTGCAGGATGGCGCCGTCCGGGTCGGCCTTGGGCGCCGGCACCGCGATGCCGCGCTCGGCGAGGTGTCGCATCAGTTCCAGGTAGAACGGCAGCTGCTCGAAGCCCAGCCGCTCGAAGAGCGTGAGCACGTAGTGGCCGCGCGAGGTATCGCAAAAATAGTTGGTGTTCTCGATGCCGCTGCGAATCCCCTCGAGCGACTGCAATTCACCCAGCCCGAGCCGGGCGACAAGCGTTGCGGCCTCGGCAAGCGAGACGTTCGTGTAGACCGCCATGCACTAGCCCGCCGAATCACGCAAACCGCAGCGGCGCGACGAAAGAGGCCACGGCGGGATGGCGAAGCAATTGTTCAATGCTCAGAACGCAAACACGTTCCAGACGCGTTTGCCGATGGCGCCGGTGGCTCCGCCGGTACCGTCGATCTGCTCGCGGCCTCCGCGCTGGACGATGATCTCGTAGCTCTTGGTGAGTCCGACCTTGGGCGTGACGACGACGTGCTGCACCTCCCCACGCACCACGAGCTCGTCGATCCGCGAGCCGCCGTCTTCGGTCACGGTGTGGGTCACATGGGGCTCCTTGCGGTCGACCCGGTCCTCGACCTGGACGACGCTGCCGGGACTGGAGAGCACCGCTGGCGGCGCGATCGCGGGTGCGGCCTGGGCCCGACCGGCCACGGGCAGCGCCACCAGACCCGCGCCGAGGCAGGCCAGCAGGCAGGCAGGAGCCGACGCGAGGATGGACTTCATGCCGCCATTCTAGAACCCGCGGCACAAATCGACGGCGTGGGCTGCTTCACAATGCCGGCATGAGTGAAAAGTCCGATGGAAAGACGCTGCTGCTGGTCGACGGCTCCAGCTACCTGTACCGCGCCTACCACGCGCTGCCCGATTTGCGCGGCCCGGGCGGCGAACCGACCGGCGCCTTGCGTGGCGTGGTCTCGATGCTCAGGCTGCTGCGCGAACAGTACCCGACAGAACTGGGCGCCTGCGTGTTCGACGCCAAAGGCAAGACCTTCCGCGACGACTGGTACCCCGACTACAAGGCCAACCGCAGTGCGATGCCGGACGACCTGGCGCTGCAGATCGACCCCATTCTCGAAGCTGTCGCGCTCCTGGGTTGGCCGGTGCTCTCTGTGCCCGGCATCGAAGCCGACGATGCGATCGGTACCTTGTGCAAGGCCGCGGTGGCGGCGGGCTTCCGGGTCGTCGTCTCGACCGGCGACAAGGACCTGGCGCAGCTCGTCAACGAGCACGTGACCCTCGTCAACACGATGAGCAACGAGCGCCTGGACCCGCCGGGGGTGATGGCGAAATTCGGTGTCCCACCCGACCGCATCGTCGACTACCTGACGCTGGTCGGCGACGCGGTCGACAACGTGCCGGGCGTCGCCAAGGTGGGACCCAAGACGGCCGCCAAATGGATCAACGAATACGGCGCGCTCGACGGCGTGATCGCGGCGGCGTCGACGATGAAGGGCGCCGCCGGCGAAAACCTCCGTCAGGCGCTCCCCTGGCTGCCGACGGCCCGCAAACTCGTGACCGTGGCGACCGACTGCGACCTGAGCGGGCATGTCGCGGATTGGCCGGCCTTCACGGCGCTCGCCTTCGCGACGCCGGACCCGGCCCGGCTTTTGGCGTTCTACGACCTGCACGACTTCAAGGCCTTCCGGCGCGAACTCGAGGTCGCCTCGGCCGGCACCGGCGCGGCCGTGCCGCCCCCGCCGTCACGGGCCCCGTCGGTCGACAAGCAGTACGAGACCGTCGTCACCCGCGACCGGCTCGATGCCTGGATCGCCCGCCTCGAAGCGGCGCCGCTCGTTGCGCTCGACACCTTCACCGATGCGCTCGACCCGATGCGGGCGCGCCTGGTCGGTCTGGCGTTCGCCGATGCCGTCGGGCAGGCCGCCTACGTGCCGCTGCGGCACGGCTACGCCGGCGTGGCCGAACAGCTGCCGGTCGACGAGGTGCTGGGTGCGCTCAAGCCGTGGCTGCAAAGCCCCCACGGGCCCAAGCTCGGGCACAACATCAAGTACCACACCCACGCGCTCGCCAACGAAGGCATCGCGGTGCAGGGCTACCTGCACGACACGATGCTGCAAAGCTACGTGCTCGAGGCCCACAAGCCGCATCCCCTGGAAAGCCTGGCCGAGCGGCACCTGGGCCGCAAGGTCCCTGCCTACGAAGACCTCTGCGGCAAGGGCGCGCAACAGATTCCATTCGCCCAGCTCGACCTGGAACGCGCCGCCGCCTATGCCTGCGAACTGAGCGAGTCGACGCTGCACGTGCACGAGCATTTGTGGCCGCAGATCGAATCCAATCCCGCCTTGCTGCTGGTCTACCGGGACATCGAGATGCCCAGCAGCGTCCTGCTCGGACGCATCGAACGCACCGGCGTGCGGGTCGACGGCCCCCTCCTGGCCGCGCAAAGCCAGCAGCTCGCCGAGCGCATGCTGGCGTTGGAGCAGGAGGCCTTCGAACTCGCCGGGCAGCCTTTCAACCTCGGCAGCCCCAAGCAGATCGGCGACGTGCTGTTCGGCAAGCTCGGTTTGCCGGTAAAGAAGAAAACCGCCAGCGGGGCCCCGAGCACCGACGAGGACGTGCTGGCCGAACTCGCCGCCGACTACCCGCTGCCCGCGCGACTGCTCGAGCACCGCAGCCTGTCCAAGCTCAAAGGCACCTACACCGATAAATTGCCGCTGATGGTCAATCCGGCGACCGGGCGGGTCCACACCAACTATGCCCAGGCGGTGGCCGTGACCGGGCGACTCTCGAGCAACGACCCGAACCTGCAGAACATCCCCATCCGAACCAAGGAGGGAAGACGCGTGCGCGAAGCGTTCGTGCCGCCGGCGGGCCACTCGATCCTGAGCGCCGACTACTCGCAGATCGAGTTGCGCATCATGGCCCACATGTCCGAAGACCCCGGGCTGCTGCGCGCCTTCGACGACGGGGTGGACGTGCATCGCGCCACCGCCAGCGAAGTCTTCGGAAGCGCCCTCGACCAGGTCAGCAGCGAGCAGCGGCGCTACGCCAAGACCATCAATTTCGGCCTGATCTACGGCATGGGTGCGTTCGGGCTGGCGCAGAGCCTGGGGATCGAACGCCACGCGGCTGCCACTTACATCGAACGCTACTTCCAGCGTTTCACCGGGGTGCGTGGCTACATGGAGCGGACCAAGGCGACGGCGCGCCAGAAAGGCTATGTCGAGACGCTCTTCGGGCGGCGCATCTACCTGCCCGAGATCAACGGCGGCAGCGGTCCGCGCAAGAGCGCCGCCGAGCGCCAGGCGATCAATGCGCCGATGCAGGGGACCGCGGCAGACCTGATCAAACGCGCGATGCTGGCCGTCCAGGAGACCATCGACCGGGAGCAACGCGCGACCCGGATCATCATGCAGGTCCACGATGAACTCGTCTTCGACGTGCCCGACGCCGAACTCGCCTGGGCGCGCGCCGAAGTCCCGGCCGTCATGGCGCGGGTGGCGAGCCTGCGGGTGCCGCTGCTGGCCGAGGTCGGCGTCGGCAAGAACTGGGACGAGGCGCATTGACAAGCGTTCGGGCCCCCGGGGGGCCTGACGCGGGCTCGCCCCTACGCCTGGCGCGCTGCCGCTCGCACTTGCTCGCAAACGTTCTTGCCCGTTTGCGTCAACTGCAGGCTGCCGCCGTTCCACTCCATCCAGTAGAGCGCGATGAAGGCGGCAATCTGTCCTTCGCTGATCTGGTCTGCGCGGCGCCTCTGGAGTGCGTCGACCGCACTCAACAAGTCCTGACGCAATGCCTCGGTGTTGGTCGGTGCTCGGGTGGTGGTCAATGCGCCTCCGAATGGTTGGGGCTCCCCCGGGCCATCCGGAAGGGCAACTCTCCATTCTCGCGCTGCCGACCGACAAAAGGCCAGCCCCGGGGTCAGGGGGGCGAAAACTCCTGTTGCCTGGCCACTGACGCCAATAGCACGGATCGAGACAATTTGATGAACAAGCCCCGGCAGGTGTCACAAATCTTGAGTCGTTTTCTTCATAAACTTCCGCCATGACCCCCCCCAGCACCTCCGGCGCCATCGAGTTGCCCGCGTTGCTGAATCGGGAACGCGCGATCCTCGAGTTCAACCGCCGCGTCCTGGCCCAGGCCGTCCGCCCCGACGTCCCGCTGCTCGAACGCCTGCGCTACGTGTGCATCGTGTCGTCCAACCTCGACGAATTCTTCGAGGTCCGATTCGCCGACTATCTGGAAGCGGCACGCCGCAGCGGCTCGGGCGTCTCCATCCGCGACCTCGAATCGGTCGCGGCCGACGCCCACGCCCTGATCGACGACCAATACGCGGTCTTCAACGACGACGTCATGCCCGCGCTGCAGCAGCACGGCATCCTGATCGTCAACCACGGCAGCCGCGACGACGCGCAGCGGCGCTGGGTCGCCAACTTCTTCGCCCGCGAGGTGCGGCCCCTGCTGGTGCCGGTCGGACTCGACCCCTCGCACCCCTTTCCCATGGTCGCCAACAAGTCGCTCAATTTCATCGCGCGGCTCGGTGGCAAGGATGCATTCGGACGTGAAAACACCTTCGCGATCGTCAAGGTGCCGCGCGTGCTCCCGCGCGTCATCCGCCTGCCGGACAAACTCTCCGGTGGCCGACAGGCGTTCGTGCTCCTCACCAGCGTGATCCGGGCCCACCTCGCCGAGCTCTTCCCTGGCCGCCAGGTCGAAGTGTTCTCGCAATTTCGGGTCACCCGAGACTCCGACCTCGAGGTCGACGAGGACGATGTCAAGAACCTGCGCCAGGCCATGCGATCGGGCCTCACCACGCGCCACTTCGGGCAGGCCTTGCGGCTCGAGGTGGTGAGCACCTGCCCGGCCGAGCTGTTCGAATTCCTGCTGCAGCAGTTCGCCTTGCCGGCCGCGGCGCTCTACCGCGTCAACGGCCCGGTCAACCTGGTGCGGCTGAACGAATTGATCGACCAGGTGGTCGATCCGACCGGCGACAGCGAGCGTCCGGCCCTGCGCTTCGCGCCCTTCGTTCCGGCCTGGCCACGGGCGCTGCCGCGCCAGGGCTCGATGTTCGAATGCATCCGGGCGGGCGACGTGCTCTTGCATCAACCGTTCGAGTCGTTCGAACCGGTCGTGCAATTCCTGCGCGAAGCCGTGGACGACCCGCACGTGCTCGCGATCAAGCAAACGATCTACCGTACCGGCAGCGAATCCCCCTTGATGGACTTGCTGCTCGAAGCCGCGCGGCGCGGCAAGGAAGTGATGGTGGTGGTCGAGCTCAAGGCGCGCTTCGACGAAGAGGCCAACATCAACTGGGCCGAACGTCTCGAGGCAGTCGGGGTGCAGGTGGTCTACGGCGTGGTGGGGCTCAAGACCCACGCCAAGCTGTTGCTGATCACCCGGCGCGAGCAGGGTCGGCTGCGCCGCTACGCCCACCTCTCGACCGGCAACTACAACCCGCGCTCGGCGCGCCACTACACCGACGTCGGCTACTTCACCGCCGATCCCCAACTGACGGCCGACACCGACGCCGTCTTTCAGCAACTCGCCAGCCTGGGCCGCACCCGCCCCCTCAAGGTGCTGCTGCAGGCCCCGTTCACCTTGCACTCCCGCATGCTCGACCAGGTCGAGCGCGTGAGTGCCGCGGCCCGCGCCGGACGGCGCGCCCGCATCGTCGTCAAGATCAATGCGCTCACCGACGTGCCGCTGATCAACGCGCTCGTGATCGCGAGCCAGGACGGGGCCGACATCGACCTCATCGTCCGGGGCGCCTGCATGCTGCCGCCCGGCATTCCGGGCGTGACCGACCGCATCCGGGTGCGCTCGGTGGTCGGTCGCTTCCTGGAGCACTCCCGCATCTGTTATTTCGGCTGGGGCGAGGGCCCCAACGACGAGGCGCTCTTTCTCACCAGCGCCGACTGGATGGGCCGCAACATGTTCGGCCGCATCGAAGTGGCGTGGCCGGTGCGCGACCCCGTCCTGCGCCAGCGCGTGATCGACGAATGCCTGGTGCCCTACCTGCAAGACCGCCAGGACGCCTGGCAACTCGCCCCCGACGGCAGCTACTCCCGCATCGGTGGCGAGGGGCCCAGCGCCCAGCAGGCCCTGGTGCAGCGATTTCAAAAGGAGCCGCGTTGATGGACCTGATCCTTTGGCGACACGCCGAGGCCTTCGAAATGCGCGAGGTCGACAACGACCTGGCGCGTGCCCTCACTCCGAAGGGCGAACGCCAGGCCCAGCGCATGGCCGACTGGCTGGGACAGCGCCTGGCGCATTCCACGCGCATCCTGGTCAGCCCCGCCCTGCGTTGCCAACAAACCGCCAAGGCGCTCGGCAAGAAGTTCAAGACCCTCGACGAACTGGCCCCCGACGGCAACGGCGAGGCCCTGCTCAAGGCCGCCCGGTGGCCGGGAGCGAGCGAGCCCGTGCTGGTGGTCGGGCACCAGCCGACGCTCGGGCTGGTGGCGTCCTATCTGCTGGCGGGCCAGCCTCAGCCATGGCCCATCAAGAAATGTGCGGTCTGGTGGATCCGGGGGCGCAACCGGGAAGAGCGGGAGCAGATGATCTTGCAGGCGGTGCAGGCGCCGGATTGCTTGTAGGGCGGGGCGCGCGGTCCGTCGGGCCGGGCGCTTGCGCGACTCCAGTTTCCCCCGGTCAGACCGGCGCCGCCGCC
>JALYHO010000029.1 GCA_030776545.1 Pseudomonadota bacterium
CGCTGCGACCCGAGAGGCGGGGGCGCGGCAGTCGGCTGACCGGAGCGGGCAGGGGGCCGGACAAAATGTTTCTCCGGAGGGGCCGACGGGGCGCGGCGATGTGGTCGCCAAAAACGCGGGACCTGGGTCCGACCATGCCGGGGTGGCGGCGGATGCGATTCCGCGTCCGGGCAACGACGCGCCACCGAGCGTGGCGGTTCGACCCCCTGGCGCGGCGGTGGCGGCTGCCGCCAAGCCCGCATCACAACCCGAGGCGTCTTCCAGTACGGCGCGCCGGCGAACGCTTTTCGGTCGCACCGACCGTGACATCGTGTTGGTCATGTATGCGGAAGGGTGGCGCCAACGCATCGAAACGAACGCGTCCCTTGAGACGCTGCGCGAGGCCAAAAAAGACCAGCCCCACGTTGACCCCGTCGTCACCGTGGCGCTGCGCCGGGACGGCAGTGTCGAAGCCGTGACGTTCAACCGCTCGAGTGGTATTGCAGAGGTCGACGATGCGGTGCGCTTGATTATTCGGAAACTAGCGCCTTACACCGAGTTTCCCCCCGACATGGCGCGCGAATACGACGTCGTTGAAATCAAGCGAGTCTGGACTTTCGAAACGGCGCTCAGACTTTTTTCCGCAGGCCGGTGACCGTTTCGTAGACGGGCTCGCGCACGTGCATCGAAGCCCTTTGTCTAGGGGTTGGACGATGGGGTGGCGCCCTTGGCAAAAAGGTAGGGTCGACCCACTCGCGCGATTGTCAGCGATGAAACAGAATGTGTAGGCAACTGAATCCGGATCGCATGCACCCGATAACTATGAAAAAATCCTTCTCGTGTTCAAACACTGTTACGGCTCTGAACACGGCGGTTCTTTTTATAGCAATTCGTAGAACTGCGTTGCGGTCAGGCCGTGGCGCGCAGGCAGCGCATGGGCACTTCGACACTCACTTCCAATCCGGGGAGCTCCGGCATTCCGGCGCCGCCCGGGCGAAAGTGGCGCAGCAGCGACCTGACGCTGTATGTGTTGCTGGCGGCATTGACGTATGGAGCCTGGTGGCTCAGCGGACGCGGCTATTACCGATCGGGCGATCGAGTCGGCTACTGGTTGGGCGTGACCGGTGGCTCGATGCTGCTCGTGTTGCTCCTCTATCCCCTGCGCAAATACCTTCGGTTCATGCAACGCTGGGGAAAAGTGAAGTGGTGGTTCGTCGGCCACATGGTGCTCGGCATCGGCGGGCCGCTTTTGATCCTGCTGCATTCGACGTTCAGCCTGCGCTCGGCGAACGCCAGCGTGGCGCTGATCAGCATGCTGATCGTGGCGATCAGCGGGGTCGTGGGACGCTTTCTCTATCTCAGGGTTCACCGCGGCTTGCAAGGTCAGCGGGACAACCTGGTGGACCTCCAGCGAAAGGCAGGCTTTGCCGAAGGCGAGGTCCGCTCGCGTTTTCGGTTCGCGCCGGAAGTGGCCGAACGGCTGCTGGCGTTCGAGGCGTCGGCACTGCAGGAAGATGCAGGATGGTGGGCGCTTGGAAGTCGCGTGGTGATTTTGCCGCTGCGCCAGCGCTGGATCTACCGCGCCTGCGCACACGATCTCGACAAACGGTTCCGGCAGATCGCCGAGGAGCGACGGCTGAACCGGGATCAGGTTCGAAGGCGCCGGCGGCAGGCACGCGGAATCACCCGCAACTTCTTGCTCAGCGTGGTGCGGGTCGCCCAGTTCACGGCCTATGAACGGCTTTTTTCGATGTGGCACGTGTTGCATTTGCCGTTTGTCTACTTGCTGGCCCTGACGGCCGGCTTTCACATATTCGCCGTGCATGCGTATTGACCATGATTCCCGCGACCTGGAAGTCCTCCGCCGGCACGTCGCCGTCGCGGGGCTTTTGGCATTGGGCGCGAATTCTGAGTCTCGTTTTGCCGTGGCTGCTGGTGCCTCAGGCGCATGCGCAGGCGCTCGAATCCATGCTGTCGCCCGGCAAATTGACCGTGGCACACGCGAAGTGGGACGGGGATTGTCAAAGCTGTCACGTCAAATTTGACCGGAACGCGCAGGACCGTCTTTGCATGGATTGCCACAAAGACGTCGGTTCGGACATCAAGCGCAAACTGGGCTTTCATGGGCGCCTGGCGCCGCAGGCATGCAAATCCTGTCATGCCGAACACAAGGGACGAGACGCCCACTTGACGGCGCTCGACCGCAAGAGCTTCGATCACGCGGCCACCAACTTCGTCCTGCATGGTGCCCACCGCACGGTCGACTGTGCGAAATGCCACCTGCCCGGCAAAGGCTTCCGAGTGCCTTCGCGCGATTGCGCGGCGTGTCACCGCAAGGACGACGTCCACAAGGGGACGCTGGGCCCGAAGTGCGCAGACTGCCACAACGAGAATCGCTGGAAGGAAGCCAGGTTCGATCATGAGACGACCCGTTTTCCGCTGGTCGGGAAGCACCAGGACGTCAAATGCGCCGACTGCCACAAGGACGGCGTCTTTCGCGACACGCCACGCGACTGCCTTTCCTGCCACAAGAAGGATGACAAGCACCGTGCGGCGTTCGGCGACAAGTGCGACACCTGCCATTCGGTAACCGGCTGGAAGTCGATCCGGTTCAACCACGACACGGACACCCGCTACCCCCTCATTGGAAAGCACCGGACAGCCAAGTGCGAAAGTTGCCACACCGGCAATCTCTATCGCGACAAGCTTTCTACGAGCTGCGACGACTGTCACCACAAGGACGACAAGCACAAGGGCACGCTCGGCCGCGATTGCGCGCACTGCCACACGGAGCGCGACTGGACCGAACCGGTCAAGTTCAACCACGACAAGACCGCCTTCCCTCTCCTGGGCAAGCATGCGAGCGTGAAGTGCGCGAGCTGCCACCTGAATGCGATGTTCAAGGAAGCGCCGAAGGCGTGCATCGGATGCCACCGCAAGGACGATCGCCACAAGGGGTCCCTCGGCGAGAGTTGCGCCGACTGCCACAACGAGCGCGATTGGAAAAAGACCAGCTTCGACCACGCGAAGACCCGGTTCGCTTTGCTCGGCGCCCACCGCCAGGCCGAATGCGGTGCCTGCCACAAGTCCACCGACTACAAGGCGACGCCCAGGGACTGCTTCGCGTGTCACCAGCGCGACGACAAGCACGAAGGCCAGGAGGGCCGCGCCTGCGAGCGTTGCCATGACGAGCGGCCGACCTGGAAGCCCGCGCCCAGGTTCGACCACGGGCTGGCGCGGTTCGCGTTGCTCGGCAAGCACGAGCAGGTGCAATGCAAGGACTGTCACGCCGGCGCCCTGTTCAAGAACGCGAAGAGCGATTGCGTCGCTTGCCATGCGAAGGACGATCAGCACAAGAAGTCCCTGGGGCCGGCCTGCGGGCAGTGCCACAACGCCCGCAGCTGGAAAGCCTGGGACTTCGACCATGACACGCGCACCAAATACGTGCTCGACGGCAGGCACAAGGGACTGGTCTGCAGCGCCTGCCACACGCGACCGACGGACGACCGCGTGGTCGCGTCGACGCAGTGCATTGCATGCCATGCCAAAAACGACGTGCATGAAGGGCACTACGGGCGACAGTGCCAACAGTGCCATGTCACCAGTTCGTTCGCGACCATCAGGTCGCGCTCCGGCAGGACCGTGAGCGTTGCCCCCCGGGGGCCGCACGCGGGACCCGGGCCGGGCCTGCCACCACCGGCCTGGCGGGTGCAGGCGGCGGCGTTCCGTTGGGGGCCAGTGTCTTGAGGGCCGCCTTCGGCATGCTGCGGTGGCCGGACAGTTTCCGGCCGCACCGGGGGGCGGCATGGGTGGTGGCGCTCTGCCTGGCGCTCGTCGCGCTGCTTCCCACCCTCGCCCAGGCGCAGACCGCCGATTCGACGTTCGACCACCAGACGACCCTGTTTCCCTTGGTCGGCGCGCACGAGCAGGTTCGTTGCGAAACCTGCCACATCCGAGGCATCTTCAAGGGCACGCCCCGCGAGTGCATCGGGTGCCATGTCCAGAACAATGAACGGGGTGCGTTGGCCAAGCCCTCGACCCACATCCAGACCATCGAGAGCTGCGACAACTGCCATACCATGGCCGCGTTCACCGGCGGCCGATTCAGCCATGTGACCGTGCTGCCGGGCAGTTGCGCGACCTGCCACAACGGCATGCGCGCCACGGGCAAGCCCGCTGGTCACATCGCCACCACCCTGTCTTGCGACGCGTGCCACGGCACGAGCGCCTTCGCCCCCGTGCGCCGTTTCGACCATGCGCAACTGAACGGCGACTTCACGACCTGCGCAAGTTGCCACAACGGCACGGTCGCGGTGGGCCCGCCGCCCAATCACCTGCCGACGCCGGACCCGACGCGATGCGCGGACTGCCACATCGCCTCCACGCAGAACGGATTCACCACGTTCGCGGGCGGCCAGATGGACCACGGCGGCATCCTGTCCGGTTGCGCGACCTGCCACGGGCCGAGCGTTGGCGCCGGCACCTTCGCCGGGGTCAGCCGCATCGTCGTCATGCCGCCCACCTCGCCCCCGGGACCGGGGGCGCACATTCCTTCATCGACCACCTGCGAGAGTTGCCACCTCGGCAACATCCCGGGCGGGCTCGTCAGCGCCAACGCGAGGCAAAGTGCGCCGGGAACCCAATTCGGGTCGCCTGCGCCAGGTACCGCCCAAATTCACGCGGGCATCACCGGCGGCTGCTCGACTTGCCACGAGGCGGGGCTCTCGTGGATGGGGATGACGGCCTACCCGATCGCCCCGTCGGGACTCGTGGCCGACGCGCTCTACACCGGCTTTCAGACCCGACCGAACGCAGCGGCGGGCACTTTCAACGTCGCCGACCCGGCCCACCCGGCGAGCGGTGACTGCTCCTTGTGCCACTTCAACACGGCCGCCTTCACCGCCAAGGACAAGCCCGCCAACCACATTCCGACCGCGCCGAGCGCGCAGTGCTCCGCGTGCCATACCAGCAGCGATTTCTCGGTGCTGCCCACGCTCGCCAACATCCACGCCAACGCGCCAAGCCCAAGCGCCAACTGTGCGCAGTGCCACGCCGCGAACGTGGTCGCCGGCTTTGCGATTCCGTCCGCCGGCTTCTCGATCGTGGGCCCGCCGGCCAATCACGTCCCGACGAGCGCCGCCTGCGAGACCTGTCACGTCGGCGCGGGCTCGAGCATTGCGGCGACGCCGGTCGGCAACGGCGCCAAATTCAGCGGCTCGCGCATGAGCCACGCCGGCATCACGAGCAACTGCGCCGCGTGCCACGGGCCGACGGTGACCGGATCGAGCTTTGTCGGTGTCAGCCGCATCATCGTCATGCCGCCGACGACGCCGGTGGGTCCCGGTTCGCACATTCCCTCGTCCACGACGTGCGAAACGTGTCACCTGGGATCCACGCCGGCGGGTCAGATTCCAGCGGTCGCCACCGCGGGCACACCGGGGAGCGCGTTCGCCACGCCGGCGCCGACCACGGCGCAGATCCATAACGGGATCACCAGCGGCTGTGCCGGCTGCCACGACAGCGGCAACGTGTGGATGGGGATGGGCGCCTACCCGATCGCCCCCTCGGTGTTGACGGCGGGGGCGCAATACACGGGCTTCCAGACCCGGCCGCGGGCGGCCGCCGGCACCTTCAACGTCGCCGACACCTCGCACCCCGGTTCGGGAGATTGCGCGCAGTGCCACGGCAACACCTCGTTCTTCACGGCGCTGGACAAGCCGGCCAATCACATTCCCACCGCGCCGAACGTGCAATGCACGGCCTGCCACACGAGCGGCGACTTCTCGGTCATCCCGACGCTGGCCAACATTCACGCCAACGCGCCGAGCCCGACGGGCAACTGCGCCCAGTGCCATGGCGCGGGCGTGGTCGGCGGGTTCGCCATCCCGGCGACCGGATTCGCCATCGTGGGGCCGCCGGGCAACCACGTGCCCACCAGCGCGGCGTGCGAAACCTGCCACGTGGGGGCAGGGTCGAGCATCGCGGCCACGCCGGTCGGCAACGGGGCGAAGTTCAGCGGCTCGCGGATGAGCCACGCGGGCATCACGAGCAACTGCGCGGCGTGCCACGGGCCGACGGTGACCGGATCGAGCTTCGCCGGGATCAGCCGCATCATCGTCATGCCGCCGACGGCGCCTGTGGGCCCTGGCTCGCACATCCCGTCGTCCACGACGTGCGAGACCTGTCACCTGGCATCCACCCCGGCGGGTCAGATCCCGGCGGTCGCCACTGCGGGCACGCCGGGGAGCGCCTTCGCCACGCCGGCGCCGACCACGGCCCAGATCCATACGGGGATCACGGGCGGCTGCGCAGGCTGTCACGACAGCAGCGATGTCTGGATGGGGATGGGCGCGTACCCGATCGCGCCCTCGGTGTTGACGGCGGGGGCGCAATACACGGGCTTCCAGACCCGGCCGCGGGCGGCCGCGGGCACCTTCAACGTGGCCGACACCTCGCACCCCGGTTCGGGAGACTGCGCGCAGTGCCACGGCAATACGTCGTTCTTCAGCGCTTTGGACAAGCCGTCCAACCACATTCCCACCGCCCCGAACGTGCAATGCTCGGCCTGCCACACGAGCGGCGACTTCTCGGTCATTCCATCGGTCACCAACATCCACGCCAACGCACCGAGCTCGAGCGCGAATTGCGCCCAGTGCCACGGCGCCAGCGTGGTCGGGGGGTTCGCCATCCCGGCCAGCGGATTTGCGATCGTGGGACCGCCGGGCAACCACGTGCCCACGGGCGCGAGCTGCGAAACCTGCCACGTGGGGCCAGGTTCGAGCGTCGCCGCCACCCCGGTCGTGAACGGCGCGAAGTTCAGTGGCTCCCGCATGAGCCATGCCGGCATCACGAGCAACTGCGCGGCGTGCCACGGGCCGACGGTGACCGGGTCGAGCTTCGCCGGGATCAGCCGCATCATCGTCATGCCGGCGACCTCGCCGGTGGGGGCGAGTTCGCACATCCCGTCGTCCACGACGTGC